>JAISBT010000125.1 GCA_031266055.1 Deltaproteobacteria bacterium | reverse complement strand
GAACATCAGCCGTCCGGCTGATGTCGCCGCGAAGCGGCGAGAGTCAACCGAAAACCACGTTTTTCGGTTGACGATCCTCCGCAGGGAAAAGTTTACTTTTCAATGCGGATATCAGTAAGCGTAAACGCCCACGTGGAACGCGCCGGGCAAAATAACAGGAGCGGCGCCATGCGCAGTGTGCTTGAAATGTTCAAAGTGGGTTTGGGCCCTTCAAGTTCGCATACTTTTGGCCCTATGGCGGCCTGCCGGAAATTTTTCGAGGCTCTGGAGGCTTCCGGGCGGTTCAGCGAGGTCGGCAGGATGCTGATTGAGCTATATGGTTCCCTTTCCCTCACGGGCCTGGGGCACGGCACTGACCGGGGAATTTTTATGGCCCTGGCCGGGGGCAGGCCGGAAACCATTGAAACGGAAGACATCCCCGCCTTTGTGCAAAAACTCCGCGCCGACAAAAAAATACATTTAAACGGGACAGAGCGGGTTATCGGCTTTGACCCGGACAAAGATTTGCTGTTCATGCAAAGTTCGCTGCCTTTGCATGAAAACGGCATGAAAATAAAGGCTTTTGCCGGAGAAGAGCTTGTTCTGGAAAAAGAATATTACTCCGTGGGCGGGGGGTTTATCAAGGAGCCGCAAGACTTCGGCCAAACCGGGCAGAGAGGGGCGGAAAGCGTCCCTTACCCTTTTTACAGCGCCAGACAGCTTTTAAAGCATTGCGAAGATACGGGCATGTCCATCTCCACGCTGGTTATGCGCAATGAGTCGGCCCTGCGGCCCAGGGAGGAGGTTATCGCTTATTGCATGAATATTTTTGAGGTTATGCAAAAGTGTATGCGGAAAGGCCTGGAGGCTTCGGACGGGTATCTGCCTGGGCCGGATCGCGTGCCCATCCGGGCGCCGGGGCTGAAGCGCAGGTTAAAAGCGACAGCCGGGCTCAATTCGCCGCTTATGGCCATGGATTGGCTCAATTTGTTCGCCATGGCGGTAAGCGAACAAAACGCCCAGGGCGGACGGGTAGTAACGGCGCCCACCAACGGGTCGTGCGGAGTTATTCCGGCGGTGCTGGCTTTTTACGATAAATTTATCGCGCCGCTTTCGGAAGACGACATCTGGCATTTTTTGTTGTGTTCCGCGGCCATAGGTCTTTTATACAGTATGAACGGTTCCATTTCCGGAGCGGAAGTCGGCTGCCAGGGCGAAATAGGCGTTGCCTGCTCCATGGCCGCGGCCGGGCTGGTGGAACTGTATAACGGATCTCCGCATCAGGTATGCGCGGCAGCGGAAATAGGCATGGAACACAATCTGGGCCTTACTTGCGACGCGGTGCGCGGCATGGTGCAGATACCCTGCATCGAGCGCAACGCCATGAACGCCGTAAAGGCCGTGAACGCGGCGGGCATTGCCATGCAGCGCGCTCTGGTGCCCTCGGTGGTGTCTTTGGACAATGTGATAGAAGTCATGTACAGAACCGGAAAAGATCTGAAAAAGAAATACCGGGAAACAGCGCTGGGCGGTCTGGCCAAAATACGCCTGGACGGGCACCCTTACCATAAAGTTTGCTGAAAAGGAAAATCTGATGCCGCACGACTCGAAAAAAACGCCCGCAAGCCCGGACAACCCGGAACACGCCCTGAGCAATGAACAGGTGGACGCGCAGATGAAGCTGATCAAGCGCGGCATTGCCGAACTGATCAATGAGGAGGATTTGCGCGCGAAAATAGCCCGCGGTAAGCCTTTGCGCGTTAAAGTGGGTTTTGACCCCACAGCGCCCGACCTGCACCTCGGACATTCGGTAATTTTACATAAGATGCGCCAACTGCAGCAACTGGGGCACCAAATTGTCTTTCTCATCGGCGATTTTACCGGGCTTATCGGCGATCCTTCCGGCCGTTCGGAAACGCGTCCGGCGCTTACGGAAGAGCAGGTTTTAGCCAACGCCGAAACCTATAAAAAGCAGGTTTTCAAGATTCTGGACGCTGAGAAAACCCGGGTGCTTTTCAATTCCAGCTGGCATGGGCGGATGAATTTCGCGGAGGTGATCCGTCTGGCCTCGCGTTACACCGTGGCAAGGATCCTTGAGCGGGACGATTTTGCCAAGCGCTTCCGCAATAATCTGCCCATAGCCGTACATGAACTGCTGTACCCCCTGGCGCAGGGTTATGATTCCGTTACCCTGAAAACCGATATCGAGCTCGGCGGCACCGATCAGACCTTCAACCTGCTGGTGGGCAGGCACCTGCAGGCGCAATACGGTCTGGAAGCCCAGTGCGTCATCACCCTGCCTTTGCTGGAAGGGCTGGACGGCGTCAAAAAGATGTCCAAGTCTCTGGGTAACTATATCGGCATAGATGAGCCGGCGGCGCAGATTTTCGGCAAAGTCATGTCTGTTTCGGATGAACTGATGTGGCGCTACTTTGAATTGCTGTCCACGAAAAGCATGGAGGAGATCAACCTGCTGCGGGCCGAAGTGGAGGCCGGGCGGGCGCACCCCAAAACGGTGAAAGAGAGCCTGGCCTTTGAACTTGCCGCCCGCTACCATGATGAGACGCGGGCGGCGGAAGCCCGCCGGGACTTTAACGCGGTGTTCACGGACGGGGGAGTGCCGGAAGACGCCCCGGTATATGCCTGCGCGGAAGGCGCAGCCTCCGCTCCGCTGGCTTTTTTATCCGCAACCGGGCTTGCGGCCTCGCGGGGAGAGGCGCGGCGGCTGATCGCGCAAAAGGCATTGAGCGTGAACGGCAAGCTGTGCGAAGATGCGCTCCGTCCGCTGCTTAAGGGAGACTATGTGATAAAACTGGGGAAAATACGCTTTCTTAAGCTCACGGTACAAGCGCCGCAAAGCATCGCTTAAAACTACCGCCATTTTAAGTGTTCCAGCGTGCTGCGCCTTTGTGAAATGCTCCGGAAGCGCAAGCTTTTTTTTGTATTTTGCCGGAACAAGCTTGCTTTTTTAAAGCATTTAATTTATCTGCTAGAACATATTCACTTTGAGGTTGCCGCTTGACGGGGGCAAAGCCCGCCCGCGACAATCTCGCGGCAAGAATTTGCAGGCAAATCCTTGCAGAGCGGAGAAATATTTTAAATGTCATCCGGCTCTGGAAACATAAGGCGGCAATTATGGCTCAAAACAAAACCTCACGGGAAATACGCGGTTTGCGCGCTGAAGTGACCAGGTTTTGTCCGGGCCTGCCTTGGGCGGGTATGCTTATTTTACTTGCCGGTTTTCCGGAGGCGGCTTGAAGTTGTCGGCCCCAGAGCGATAAAAGACAGGCAAAAACACCTCCTGCGGGCACAGCTTCAGGTGGTGTTTGTTTATATGGCAACCCCGACTTTTTCAGCCTCATTAAGGTAAAGATTTCCAGCATGGACAAAAAAATGCCTGATCGACATGAAACTTCGTTCGCGGCTCTGGGCAAGCTGCAGGAGTTCTGGGAGCATTGGGGATTCTCCTTGTGGAGCCGGCCTCCCTTTGCCGGAGTTTCACGGCGGCAGCACTTCGTCAAATCCGGCATCCTCGGACGGATAGCGGAGTTCAAGGCCATGGATTACATTGTTTTGACCGGAGGCACGGAAGGGGATAGGGAAGACTTGTGGCGGAACTGCCGGCCTTTGCCGGAAATCATGACCCAACGTTTTCTTTTTTTGTTGGAAAACCCCTGGCCAGGCAGGCGCATTAAATCTTTTGCCTGGGGAATCAGAGGGTATCTTGAGTTTTACGCCTACAAACCGGGAGGCGAAAACTTTGACAAAGTCCAGGATCTCACCGGGCTGGTTGACCTTGGATTCGGTCTGCTGCGTAAAACCGCTGGCGTCTCTCCGCCTGGGAGTCCGGAGTAGCGTCGGCGTCAGTCTCATATCCGTTTTTTGCCGCACCCTTTAACTAAAGGAGTTCACATATGCTTGCTGTGTTATTTTTAGGCGCTCTGGTGTTTTTCGTGGTTGTCTTCAGAGTCTATGGCCGGTTCATGTCCAAAACCTTCCAACTGGATCCGTCGCGCAAAACTCCGGCTGAAACCATGTATGACGGTATAGATTACTGCCCGGCGCACCCGGCTGTGCTTCTGGGGCACCATTTTTCCTCCATTGCCGGCGCAGGCCCCATTGTGGGGCCCATCACCGCTGCCGCAGTTTTCGGCTGGCTTCCCGCCCTTCTCTGGTGCGTCATTGGTTCCTCCTTTCTGGGCGGCCCGCATGACACCGGTTCCCTGGTCGCCTCCATCCGTAACAAAGGCAAGTCCATATCCTCGGTGGTCAAAATCTGGGTCGGGGACAAGGGCGGCTTTTTGTTCCTGAGCTTCTCCACCCTGACCCTCATTCTGGTGGTGGCGGTCTTCCTGCAGCTTTCCGCCATGAACATGGCGGCCGACCCGGCCGTGGCCTTCGCCGCCACCGTCTACATGGGCATAGCGGTCATTTTCGGCCTGATGATCTATCGTCTGAACATCTCGCTGAAACTTTCCACCATCATCATGCTGCCCATCGTTTTCGGGGCCTGCTGGTGGGGCAAAAGCAGTCCGGCAATCACGGAAATGTTCACGCTCCCCCTGACCACCTGGCGCTGGCTTCTGGTCGGCTACATCTTTCTGGCCTCGACTCTGCCGGTCTGGCTGCTGCTTCAGCCGCGCGACTACCTGGCTTCCTACTTTCTGTATTTCTCGGTAATCATCGGCGCCGTCGGCATGCTCTTCGGCTCCGGCCAGTTTGAAGTCGTCCTGCCCGCTTTCAAATCTTTCACGGGCAGCATCGGCGGTTTCGGGGAACAGTACCTCTGGCCAATCCTCTTTGTGACCGTGGCCTGTGGAGCTATTTCCGGCTTCCACTCCATGGTGGGCAGCGGAACCAGTTCCAAGCAGCTGCGCAAAGAGACTGACAGCCTTATTGTCGGTTACGCCGCCATGCTGCTGGAAGGCATGGTCGCGGTCATCGCCATCGGCACGATCATGATTGCGGGCGAAGTCGGCCCTGGCGGCCCCATGGGCGCCTATTCGCGCGGCTTCGGCAAATTCGCGTCGCTCATCGGCATTGACCCGGTTCTGGGTACCTCCCTCGGGCTGCTGGCCATCAACACCTTCCTGCTGACCTCTCTGGATACGGCCACCCGCCTGACCCGCTATCACATCCAGGAATTCTCCGGCGGCAAGCTCAACATGTACGTGGCCACCGCCATTGCCGTGGGCGGCGCGCTGGTGCTGGTTCTTCCCGATACCGGCTCCGTCCCGGTCTGGGCGATGATATGGCCGATCTTCGGTTCAGCCAACCAGCTTGTGGCCGCCCTGGCCCTGCTCGGCGTAGCCACCTGGCTGGCCAAGGATCTAAAGGCGGACAACCGCTGGCTTATGTACCCCATGTGGTTCATGCTCATCACGACCATCGCCTCCCTGATTCTGCTCATCCGGGATCATGTCACGGCCGAAAAACCCAGCTACATTCTGATTGTGCTCGCGGTAGTGCTTATGGTTCTGGCTCTGCTCATGGTGCGTGAAGCCCTGAAGGCGCTGAAGGGCACAGAAGTTCCGGTGGCCAAAGCCGCTGCTGACGGCGGAGCGAAATAGAGCGGTTTGACATTGAAAATGTCGAAGCGCAAAATGCTATAGAAAATGTCTCGGGCGTCAACTGTTGTATGACGCTTTAACCCCCAAACAAAAGACGGGTCGCCCAGGCGGCCCGTCTTTTGTTTTGAGAACACTCCCCCCCCCCCGCTTGGCGGGGGGGATCTTTATTTGACGTCAGTGCGCATAATGCGTATAAGAAACTCATGAGCAGTAAAGAAGTGCTTAAGAGACTGAGGCAGGAGGGATTCGCGGAAACAGGCAGGAAAGGTTCCCACATAAAAATGCGGCACGAGGACGGGAGGACAACCATTGTGCCGGATCCCAAAAAAGATCTGCCGCCCGGCACCCTTCACGCAATCGAGAAACAAACAGGCATCACATTCTGAGATATACCATGAAATATATTGCCATCATCCATAAACAGGAAGACAGCGCCTACGGTGCAATCCTGCCCGACTTTCCCGGCGTCTTTTCGGCGGCCGACAACTGGGAAGATCTGGCCGGAAACATTCAGGAGGCTGTGGAACTCTGGGCCGAGGATCGGGAAGTCGAGCTCCCGGAGCCCTCCTCTTTCGAAACCGTCGCCCGCGACGAAGCGGCCGAAGGCGGCGTCCTTCTGCTGGCGGATATTGACTTCAGCTTTTTGGACAAGAAAGCGGTGCCGATGAACATCACCATGACGCCGTATATGCGCGGGCGCATTGACCGCGTGGCCCGTGAAAAAGGACTGACCCGTTCCGGCCTGATCCAGGCCGCCGCGCATGAGTACATCAGCCGTATGCGCGGGTAGGGATTGGGAGCCCTTCAACATGTTCAATGTTGAAGGGCTATACCCGGATAAGCGCATAAATCGCGGGGTTATTTCATGAGATTCGGCAGCCAGGTCGTGGTGGCCGGCACATAAGTGACAATCATCAGAACCAGAATGGAGACCCCGATCATCGGAAGCGCTTTTACGAGGGTTCGTTCCAATTTTTCCCCCGCTATTTCGTTGCCGAGGAGGATGCACGCGCCTACCGGGGGCGTGACAAGTCCGATGCAGAGGTTGAGGCACATGACAATGCCGAAGTGGACAGTGGAAATACCGTACGCTTTAAGCAAAGGTATGATAAGCGGCGTCAGCATGACCACGGCGGCGTTGGCCTCCATCAACATTCCCACAATCAGCAGAAGACCGTTGAGGAAGAGCAGAATGACGATCGGGCTGTCGGTCATGGCGGAAAGAGTGTTCATGATATCCATGGGCAGCTTGGACGCGACGACAACCCAGCTTGACACCTTGGACAGAGCGAGCATCATCAGAATTGCCGCGGTCATGACCGCGCTGTCGGACAGGATTTTCGGCAGTTCTTTCAGCTTGAGATCTTTATGGATGAAAAGGCCGACGAGCAGAGCGTAGAGGACGGATACCGCCGCGGCCTCGGTGGCCGTGAAGACGCCGAAAAATATGCCGCCCAGAATAAGAACGGGCATAAAGAGAGCCCATATGCTGTCGAGGGTGACCCGCACTTTTTCTTTGGCGCTTACTTTCGGGTGAACCTTGAAGTTATGTTTCCCCGCGTGGTAGTATACATACCCCAGCAAGACCGCGGCAACCAGCAGGCCCGGAATCACAGCCGCCATGAACAGCTCTCCGATGGAGGTGTCCGTGGAACTGCCGTAAACGATGAGGACGATGCTCGGGGGAATAATCGGGCCGAGAATGGACGCCACCGATGCGACCGCCGCCGCAAAATCCGGGCTGTATCCTTCTTTCTTCATCGCGGGGATGGTCATGCCGCCGATGGCCGATACCGTCGCGACGCCGGAACCGGAGATTGCGGCGAATACCGCGGACGCGCAGACAGTGACCATGCCGAGGCCGCCTCGAATGGCGCCGATCATGGCATTGGCAAAGTTCAGTATGGCCTGTGTTATTCCCCTGGCCATCAGGTTCCCTGCCAGAAGGAAAAACGGGATGGCCAGAAGGGGGACGGAATCAACCCCGGTAAACATTTTCTGCGGAACAACCAGAAGAGGCATTCCGCCGTAAAGCATGGCGACTACCGTTGCGATTCCGAGAGAAAAACAGATGGGTATTCCCAAAAAAACCAACACCAACATGAGGATAATGAGAAGCAGACCAACGTTCATGACGGTTCTCCCGGCTGATGCTCATTGAGGGCGCGTAATTCTTCAAATTTTTTGGCAATGAATTCTATGCAGGACAGGATCATGAACGCCGCTCCCACGGGGATGGCCGCATAAGGGTACGCCATGGGCAGACGGAGTCCGGCCGACTTGTTGATCATGGTTCTGCTCATCAGGTCGACGCCCAGTTGGAAAAGGTAGATGAGGAAAAGAAGAATCAAGGTATAGGTGATGATCTGGAGAATGAACCGCGGCCGCGGTTTCAAAAAGTCCACCACAAGATCGACCCGGAGATGGACGTTGCGGCGTATGGCCACGCTCGCGCCCAGCGTGGTCACCCAGACAAATATGAAACGGGTAAGCTCTTCGGCCCAGACA
Source organism: Deltaproteobacteria bacterium (assembly GCA_031266055.1). Classification (GTDB taxonomy): domain Bacteria; phylum Desulfobacterota; class Desulfovibrionia; order Desulfovibrionales; family Desulfovibrionaceae; genus WRHT01. Next base: position 4,824 of record JAISBT010000125.1, on the reverse strand, counting down.
TTGGCTGAAGAGAAACAATAGCGCAAAACGATCTGGTACAGCATGACAAGAACCATAATGGCTGAAAATGCGGCAAGGAGGGCGATAAGCACCCTGTCTACCCGGTCAAGAAAAGCGCTGTATTTTTTGAGCATAAAACTCCTCCGTGAACCTTTGCTGAAAAGGCTGCCCTCCGCCAGAGCAGTTTAATTTTGAGACGCTCCCTCCGGCGCTTTACGGCGAAACATCGCTGCTGTCTTCATCCGTAAGCTGCTGCGCAGCAACGGCTGAAACAAGTTTCGTCTACGCCTGCGGGGCGAGCGGCGGTACCCGCCGCCAGAGCATTTCAACATTTTCAATGTTAAAATGCTCTATCCGGAGGGCAGCATGGAGCAGTTACTGAAGGGCTTTGATTTCCTTTTCCCACTGAACGAGTTTCGGGAAATATTTTTCGACAAAACCGTCAAAGGCGGCGATAAATTGGGCGCGATCAGGTTCAATGATGGTCACGCCCTGATCCCGGAATTTTTGCTTGAAGTCGGCTTCAATGCGCGAAAACTCTTCGTTACGCCATGCGGCGGCCTCATTGCATGCCTCTGTCAAAATTTTCTGTACGTCGGCCGGGAGTCCTTCAAAGTATTGCTTGTTGAAAATAAAAATGTCCGCGCTGAAAACATGGTCTGTTTCGATCAGGTATTTGCAGACATCGTAAAAGCTTGAGCTGTAAGACAGCATGATGGGATTTTCCTGGGCGACGACGGTGTTTTGCTGGAGCGCGGTGAAGGTTTCAGTAAAGGCGAGAGGCGTGGGCGCCGCGCCCAGAACGCGCCAGGTTTCAATATAGACCTGGATGTTCGGGACGCGCAGCTTCAACCCCTTCAAGTCGGCAATGGTTTTGAAAGGAACTTTGCTGGTAACGATTCGGGCGCCGCGGTTTTGGGGGCCGATAAGCTTAAAATTGCCTTCTTCGCCGACCGCCGTGAGGATTTTTTCGCCTATCGGCCCGAACCAGGCTTTCTTAAAATGCTCGATGTCCCTGTAGAGATAGGGGACGGCATCAATATTGGCCAAATCGCTGTACGCATCCAGCGTTCCTATGCTTTCAAGGACGATTTCATTGATGCCCATGCTCAGGCCTTCAATGGCGTCACGCCAGTCGCCGAGTTGTCCGCCGGGGAACACTTCCACCACGACCATGCCTTTGGACTTTTCTTTGGCGAGTTCAGCCATCTTCTGACAGACCTGATCCCGGATGTCGCCGGCGGGAGTCGCGAGCGCCAGTTTCATCACGAATTTTTGCTCACCGGCTGCCTGCGCGGGTGCATATACGCCCATACCCGTCACTACAGCCGCTGCCAAAGCCACGATGCTCAAAAAGCGCGCAAATCGCTTCATAGTCTTGATCCTCCAAAGTTTTGAGTTACCTACGGTCTGCCGATTGGGGGACAGCTTGGCCAAATACATGAAAGAGATCACCGGGTTAGCCGGCCCTTGCGCGGCGTGAAAATCAGATGGATATGAATCTTTAAGACATATGATGTCTTAAGTATTTTTGAGGCTTTAAAAAAATTTCTTTGCTCAAACATTTACAAATTTGCATTTTTTTGTCAATAGGGGTTTTATAATTATTGTCAATATGCTATCAGTTAACTAACTAAATTTATATGAAATGTGTAATTATTTTTTTCTTTGTGACGAGAAAAGCGGGCTGCGCCGCCTAGTTTGCCCGGTGTTCAATTTTTTTACATAATATGTCAGACATACCATGTCTCCGTGTGGTGTTTATGCAGGATAAAGCTTACGTCCCCCGGTCGCACCATGCCGCCGAGGCCATATGTGAAATGATTTTCACGAAAAACCGCTTTCAGGCCGGCGAGCGAATCCCCAGTGAACCGGAACTGGCCGGCGCGATTGGCGTCAGCCGGACGTCAATCCGGGAAGCCGTCCGGCTGCTTATTGCCAGGGGCGTTTTGGAAATCAAGCGCGGCAGAGGGACCTTCGTCACCGCCGCGCCTGATGCGGCCAACGGCTTGTTGACTATTGCAATGATTGAGGATCACCGGAATCTTGTGCGGGATTGGTTCGAGTTCAGGAGCATTCTTGAACCTGCGGCGGCGAAGATTGCCACCATGAGGGCTTCGGCGCAGGATCTTGACGCTATTGAGCACTACGAGCGGCGGGCCGCGGACAATCTGGGGAACAATGAAGTTTTTGACGTTGCCGACGCGCAGATGCATACCGCCATTGCAAAAGCGACGCATAATCAGGTCATTGAGCGCCTTGTCCCTTTTCTCGTGGACTCCGTTGCTGAAGCCAGGCGCAGATCCAGGTATATTCACCGGGTGAATCCCGATCCTGTAGCGGCGCATGCCGTCATCACCCATCGCCAGGTTATTGAATTAATGCGTAAAGGCGATGCCGAAAGCGCCAGTGTCGCTATGGCGTATCACATCAAGCGCGCCGTAATTGATCTGGAGTTGTGATGCCAATTCGATTTCCAAAACAAAACTGCATCCATGCGGTTTTGCTTTGTCGGCTGCGGCGAAAGTGTGCTTTCGCCTTGCCTCCGAAATGCTTCGCATTTCGGCGCGACGTCCTGTCGCGTTATTCCGTTTCATTTTTTTCAACCTCAAGGGCGGTTCGGCGCAAATCCCGGACAGATGCCGCAACAAGGGGGTCTTTATGGATTTTACGGGAAAAACGGCAATTATAACCGGCGGCGCGAGCGGTATAGGCAGAGCTGTCGTCGAGGGGATCATCAGAGGCGGCGGCTCAGCGGTTATAGCCGATATCAATGAAGAGGCCGCAAGAGCGGCGCAAAAGGAACTGGGCGGGAATACGCATGTCTACGCGCTGGACATAAGCGACCCGGTGGGTATTCGCAGCGCCTTTGCGCGTATAATCGAAGACTTGAAACGGATAGACATTCTCGTGAACAACGCGGGCATTGTCAGCACCAAGTCTTTTGACGCACTCTCCGACGTTGACTGGGAAAAGGTCATACGGCTCAACCTGACCGGCACCTTTACCGCTTGCAGCGCGGTGTACGGCCACATGAAAGCCAATGGCGGCGGGAGTATAGTCAATATAGCCTCAGTAGCCGGAAAGGTCGGCGGCGGGCTTCTCGGCACGGCTGCATACGCTTCCTCCAAAGCCGGGGTCATAGGACTCAGCAAGGCCATCGCCCGTGAAGGGGGGCCTTTCGGCATCCGCTGCAATGCCGTTTGCCCCGCGTATACCGTCACCGCGATGACGCAGAGTATAACCGACAACGCGGAGTTCACCGAACGCATTGTGAAAATGATTCCCTTGGGCCGCGGCGCGCAGCCCGCGGAAATTGCCAATATGATTCTGTTCTTTGCTTCCGGCCTCGCCAGTTTCGTTACCGGCGAAATCGGCGACGTTGACGGCGGCTTGACCCGGGACGGATAAGATGCCGTTAATATGGCGCGCCGGGCTTGTTCGCCCGGCGTCAGTACGCTGTTCTATACGAACTTTTAAGTGTTACAGGGTACTAACTCCGGTAATCGCCGTTAAGCGTCACATAGTCGTGCGTCAGATCCGAGGCCAGGAGTTCGTATGTTGCGCTGCCGTCGTCCAGGGACAAGTCAATGCCAATGTCCCGTTCCCGCAGGGCGGCGTTCAGGGCCGGGTCGTCATCAATCAGGGTTGGGCGCCGGTTCCTGAAAACTTCTATGCCGCAAATTTTAAGCGTGGCCGTTGCGGGGTTGAAGGCGGCTTTGCTGTAGCCCAAAGCGCAGACAATACGCCCCCAGTTGGCGTCCTGCCCGAACATGGCGGTTTTCACCAATGGGGAATGTCCGATGGATCTGGCAATGCGTTCCGCGTCCTGCGCGGTTTTCGCTCCCTGTACTTTTATGCGTATGACTTTGGTGGCTCCTTCGCCGTCCTGCACCAGCATGTAGGCGAGTTTGGCCAGAATGTTTTTCATGGCCGTGAAAAGCGCGGGCGCTTCCTTTTCGCCCGCGGCCACCCCGGAGGCTCCGTTGGCCAAAGCGTAAATGGTATCGTTGGTGCTGGTATCGCCGTCCACGGAAACCCGGTTAAAGGTCAGGCCGACCGCTTCGCGCAGGAGTTTTTTCCAGAGCGGCGCGTCTATTGCCGCGTCGCACAAAAGGACAGCAAGCATGGTGGCCATGTCGGGGCAGATCATGCCCGCGCCTTTCGCCATACCGCACAGGCGGATTGTACCGCCGGGGAGGAGGACTTCTTCCGAGGCGAATTTGGGAAAACGGTCGGTGGTCATTATGGCTCGCGCGAAGTCTTCAGCGCTGTTTTTACCCAAATTTTCCACCAGGAGCGGCGCGCTTTGCTTCCAAATATCCATTTTAAGCCGGGCGCCGATCACTCCGGTGGAGGCAGGCAAAATTTCCTCAGCCCGCAAACCGGCGGCCCGGGCCACCAGACTTTGGGTTTCGCGGCAGTCCAGTACTCCTTCGTCGCCGGTACAGGCGTTGGCCTGGCCGGAATTAATCAGCACGGCCCTGAATTTACCGCCCTTGGCCACAAGTTCACGGCCGACCAGCACAGGAGCGGCCTGGAACACATTTTCAGTAAACATGGCCGCGGTCGCTGCCGGGACAGCGCTGACCAGTAAAGCCAGATCCGGGCGGTCGTTTTTTTTGAATCCCGCCGCCCATACTGCAAACTTGAAACCAAGAGGAGTTGTCGTTGTCATCGCATATATTCCTTTCAGCCGGTTGGAGCATTTCAACGTTGATAACCAAAGGGGCGCTGCCCCATTGGAATCCCCGCAATGGACGTTACGTCCCATGACCCAGTTTAGCCGGGGCCGCGCAGCGGCCCCGGCCGATCAGGGGGTTC
>JAISBT010000130.1 GCA_031266055.1 Deltaproteobacteria bacterium | reverse complement strand
CCGCAGGCGTAGGCGAAACTTGCTTCAGCCGTTGCTGCGCAGCAGCTTACGGATGAAGACAGCAGCGATGTTTCGCCGTAAAGCGCCGGAGGGAGCGTCTCAAAGTTAAATTGCCTTAGGATCGGAATAACTCAGAATATTATCGTATAAAGCCTGGGCCACTTCCTGCGGCTCCTCGCCCGCTTTTACCGTATAGCGTATTGCGGCCGCGGCGGCGTAGAACGGGTAACGCTCCGCATAAACCTGCGCCACGCTTTTTTCCTTGAACAGCGGCGAAGTGCTGCCGGAAAGGCGTTTTTGCAGCACTTCCAGGGGAACATCCAAAAAGGCAATCAGCCCGGTTTTCCGCAACAGCGGCAGGTTTTCTTCCTGCAGTATAACCCCGCCGCCAGTTGCCACAACGAAGTTGTCAAGTTCCGTCACGGTCTTCATGGCGTCGGTTTCCAGCGCCCGCATGTAGGCGGCGCCGAATTTCTGATAAATGCCCCGGCAGGACAAATAAATGTTTTCCCGGTCATCAAACAGACTTTCCACCAAGGAGTCGGTGTCAATAAAACTTTTTCCGGAAAGCTGGGCCAAAAGAGAGCCCGTAGTGCTTTTCCCGCTGGATTTAAAACCAATCAGAATAATATTCATACAAGTTCATTCCGGTTGTTCGGTTATTGCCGCGCCGACACCCCGCATGGCCGCGGCGAAACCCGGAAAGCTTTTGGCCACGCAGTCTGTATCGGAAATGCTGGCGCCGCCCGCGGCAAGCGCCGCCACGGCAAGGGACATGGCAATGCGGTGGTCGTGGCGGCTGTCCACCTGCGCCCCGTGTAATACGGACGGATGTATGGTCAACCCGTCTTCAAACTCTTCAATTTTTGCGCCCATTTTGCCCAGTTCCGCGCTGATGGCCGCCAAACGGTCACTTTCCTTGTGCCTGGCTATGCTTGCGCCGGTTATTACCGTGCTGCCGCCGGCAAAACAGGCCACCGCCGCCAGCACCGGCACCGCGTCAATGGCGGCGTTCACATTGATGTTTGTTCCATGCAGACCGCCATGCCGTTGCACAAGCACGGTTTTTGCCTGATCGTCCACCACGATGCGCGCGCCCATGGCCCTGAACATTTCCAGCACGGCTTTGTCGCCCTGCGGATCGTGAATATCCATGTTATTCAATTGCAAGGAGGAATTGGTCACCAGGGCCGCCGCAACGGGAAAAGCCGCCGAACTCCAGTCGCCGGGCACGGTGTAGTCAAAAGGGGCGAACTCGGGGTTATCCCGCCCCTGTACGGTATAGCGCAGATAATTGTCATTGGTGTGGCCAATGCCCATTTTATCAAGCCAATACAGCGTAAGGTCAATCCAGGGCTGTTCCCCCGGATTTTTCACCTGAATAGCGGTCACTCCGGGCAAAAATCCGGCCAGCATCAGGACAGCGGAAACCGGCTGCGAATCCATGCCCTCCATCACCACTGTTCCGGCCCTAACCGGGCCTCTTATGATAACCGGAGCGTGCCCGTCGTTTTTGCTGGATACGGCAAACGCTCCAAGCTGGGTTAAAGCTTCCAGCAACGGGTTCATGGGACGGATGGCGCGCACGGAGGCATCCCCGGTGAAAATCGAGTACAAAGGGAGCAAAGCGGCCATAGCCGCGCCAAAACGCAACACCTGCCCGGAATTTCCCACGTCGATGACCTGGGACGGAACAGCCGGCCGGCCGGCCACCCCCTCTATAATCAAAGCATCTTCCTTTTCTTCAATTTTCGCGCCCAGGGCCGAACAGGCGGTTATCATGGCTACGGTGTCCGGTGAAGCCAGAGGATGGCGCACCAGGCTCCGGCCCTTGGCCATGGAGGCCAGCAGCACCGCCCGCATGGTATGCGACTTGGATGCGGTAACCGTCAGTGATCCGCTCAAAGATGATTTTTCCACCTGATAACGCATTATACCTCCGTAATATCTAGTGCGCTGTAACACTTAAAAGTTCGTATAGAACAGCGTACTGACGCCGGGCGAACATGCCCGGCGCGCCGCCTTAAGGCGGCGGAGCAAAGCCCGCGGCCGATGCCGCTTTGCTCCCTTTTGGGCGCGGCTTGGCGCAAACAGACGATTCAAGGGTTCGGGGGAATCCCTTGGCCGCCTGTTTCTTCAGCATACCATGAAGCGGCTTCATCCGCGATTTTGGAAAGTTCTCCGGCGGCAACCTCGTCCAGAATACCCTGATATTCGGCCAAAGCCTGTTTAAAAGCCGGGTTGCCGGCGGTAAATTCGCAAAACATTTTTCTGTCCATAGTCAGATGCTTGCGGGCAGCTTCAAGGTGGCGCTTGAAAGACGGCGTTAAAAAGGGCCGTATGCCTTCGCGCCTGGACAGGGAACAAAAAAAGGCCGCGCTGACCGCAAAATTCAGGGACTGGGCGAAACTCACCCCCAGGTCATGTTCCCGCGCGCTGGTCCAAAAAACAGCGCAGCCCATCCGCTGAAACAACCGTTCCGCCTCCCGGCAGGCGCTGTCCCGGGCGTTTTTTCCCCGCACCAGGGCCACTTTCATATCCGCCTTGTCCGGCGTGGGGCCGAACAAGGGGTGCGCGCCGATCACCTGCCCGGAAAAATATTCTTCCATCAGGCGCATGGGCAGGGTTTTAACGGAAGTAACATCCATGAGCACCTGCTCTGCCTGCAAATATGGCCGGATATTCCGCAAAACGTCTTCCAGGGCGGTCAGCGGGACGGACAGCAATACCAGTTTGCTCTGTTTCAGGGCCATAACGGTATTTTCATCCATTACCCTGCCCACATTGTACACCTGATGGCCAAGCTCCCGGAAGACGCGCGCGAACATGCCGCCCATCCTGCCCTTATAACCGACAAGCCCGATAGAGGCAAACTCCGCGTCCGAATTTTCAACGTACGGCATGGATGCGCCTCCCGGCCGGGTATGCGCCCAGCACCCGCAAACTATGGCAGTATTCCAGCATTTGCGTCAATACCGGAGCGTTGTCCGGCGCGGTAATGTCACAGTCCAAATCCGCAAAGAAAATATATTTCCATAGTTCTCCCGGCAAAGGCCGCGATTCCAGTTTGCTCATGTTAATGCCCCTGGCGGCCAGAGTATGCAGCACCCGCTCCAGGCTCCCCGGTTTATTGGCAATGGTGAAGACAATGGAAGATTTGTCCGCGCCGGGGGTTCCGGCGGGAGAGGTTTCGGGCGCATTTACCTCCGCTTTGCGCACATGCGGGCCGATGACAAAAAATCTTGTCCAGTTGTCAAAAATATCTTCAATGCCGGTAGCCAGCACATTCAGCCCAAAACGCCCGGCCAGACCGGCATGCCCTATCACGGCGCAACCTGCGCCGGCCGCGCCTTCGGCCACGCGCTGGGCGGAAAGGGCCGTGCTTTCCAAAGAAACCTGTTTCGCATCCGCCAGATTATCGCGCAGCCAGGCGGAACACTGGCCCAGAGGCTGGGCATGTGAATAGACCACGCGAATGTTTTCCAGCGCCTCCTCAAGGCTCATCAGGCTTAAATGAATGCGGCTGTACCATTCCGCCTGCACGAAAACTCCGCTGTGCGCGAAAAGATCCAGGCTTTGCCCGACGCTGCCGTTGACGGAATTTTCCAGCGGAACAATGCCCAAATCACAACCGCCTTTTTCCACAGCTTCAAAAATATCCGCCAGATGCGGTTTGGGCACACAGGTAACGCCTGAGCCAAAATATTCCAGGCAGGCTATATTGGAAAAAGTGCCTTCCGGCCCCAAAAAAGCCGCCCGTATCGGCCTTTGCAAAGCGCGCGAGGAAGATAAAATTTCACTGTACACCGCCCGAAGATGGTTTTCAGGAAGCGGCCCGGCACTGCCTTCCACCAGATTGTCCAGCAAAGCCCTTTCTCTGGACGGGCACCATATATCCATGCTCCGCGCCGCTTTTATTTTGCCAATCTCCAAACTGCGGACAGCCCTGCGGTTTAACAGATTCACGAGCTCAACGTCAATTTCGTCTATTTCTGCGCGCAGACGCGGCAGACCGGCCCAGGCGGATTTTTCTTTCATTTTTCCTTCCTATGCGGTTTAGAGCGTTTTTACATTGAAAATGTTGAAAGGATCTGGCGGCGAGTACCGCCGCCCGCCGAGAACAAGCTTCTTGAGGCGCTTTCCTCCTGCGCCGGATTACTTACCGCCCACCGGTGAAATCGCGGATGCATTGCAGGCTGTTCTGGCGCAGGCGCGCAGCCGTTCCAAAAAATCAGGCCGGGCGGACAAATCCCCGATGCGGTCGATCCCGCGCAACAGCACGGTTTCCCGCTGCTCCAGCCTGAGCGGACGCAAGGCGTACTTGAGGCTGAGCAGACTCCCCCTGAACAGTTCTTTCCCCTGCGCTCTCGCGCCAAGCAGAATTGTATAAAGATCTCGTTGCGCCTGCTTCAGCATGAAGCTCTTCTTCCGCAGACCGGTCTGATACCAAAGCTGGCAGCGATCCAGCAAAGCTTTGAGCTGTGCCGGCAGGTGATAAAAATAAACCGGAGCGCAAATGGCTACAAAACGGGCTGTCAGCAAGGCTTGAAAAAGGGCCGCGCTGTTGTCTTCAAGCGACAGAGGGCACAGCCTCCAGGAGGCGCATTCCGAAAATTCCGTCCGCGCGTCCGCGCAAACGCCGCAATCCACACAGGGTAACACTTGATAATCGCGTAAAAACAGCAGCTTTACCGCGCAACCGGCTTCCGCGCAGGCGTCCGCAAAGGTTCTCCCCGCCAGAGCCGAGTTGCCGGTTCTGGGGCTGCACACCAATACCAGCGGTTCCCCCTGGCCGCGCGGCGGCCCGGTTTGCCGTAAATCAGCCCGCGCTTTTTGCCCCGTTTCTGTACCGGAAGAGTACATTTCCGTTGCCGAAAAAACCGGCGTATCTGTTTGAATGCAGGCAGGCATGGCAATTTGACTGGCCGATCCTGAAAACCGGCAAACCCTTATAGAGCGGTTCGACATTTTCAATGTCAAACCGCTCTAAATTTTTTCCAGTATTTCCACGCCGTCAGGCAAATTCTGTTTGTTCACCGTCACCTTGTATTCAGTGAATTGGCGGGTGGGGGCGCTATTATCGCCAGTCCGTTCAATGCCGATGCGTTCGAAAAGCGTATGCGCCGGGGCATTGCCCAATGCACTCGCATGTTTAAAGACCAGCAGTCCGCGCGCGGCCATTTCTCCCCGGCTTGCCGAACGATCATGCTCGAACATGCTTTGCAGGGCCTGCCATAAAAGTTCCAGATCCGCCTCGGAAAAACCGGTTCGTTCGGCCAAGGGCGCGGAAACAAAACCATGCATCCGGTACAGAGCATAAGGAATGATGAATTTGTTGCCCATGGTGCGGTTGTCGCCCTTTTGCGCTTCGGCTTCCTTTTCGGTGGTTACGGCCATGCGCGTGATGGTGACTTCGCGCGGAACCACCGGGTCGCAACTTTTGGCAAAGGCCAACTGCACCGGACCGCGCACCTGGCCACAGTTAGTGCCGGTGCTCATGACCGCGCCAAAGGTACGCACATCGTAAAAGTTCCGGCACATCCAGGCGCGGGCCTGCCCGATATCCTCGGCCGTGGGCTTGGCCGGATCAAGGTTCAGATCCTTATAGGCGAGCGCATGCTGCTGGTTCAGGACAGCCTTTTCGCGCACGTAAATCTGGCAGCCCGCTTCTCCGGCTTTGGTCAGGGTCACGAAATTGCGCACCTTGCGCTTAAGGCAGACGTCGGTGACGATGCCGTACCCGGTTTCCGGGTCAATACGGGGCATATTGCCGGCATCCGGGTCACCGTTGGGATTGCCGTTTTCCACATCAAAAAGCAGGACGAAATCATAGCGGTTCTGAATGGCGGTCATTACGTACTCCTTTACGATAATTGCTGTTGCGCGGTGGAAGTGTTTTCAATCATGGCGCCATCATCGGACTTGGCGGCCTTTGCCACCCGTTGATGGTAGTACCCCAGAGCGAAGAGCCCTTGAGCCTGCAAATCGAGATGAGCGGGAAACTCATTGTCGATATGCTCCAGAACGTCGCGGATCAATTTGTCGTACCCGCCGGCCTTGGCCTTGCTGATGTGGTGCTGGGCGTTGCGCAGAAGCAGCGGAAAGACCACGGCCGGGGTGGACGAGGCGGAACCGTAATATTTGTCGCGGATATCCGCGTTGATGTTCTGGCCTATGGCTTTGCGCTGCACGCCCGCAAGCAGGGCGAAGAGCCGCCCGAGCTGGTAGGCCGGGCTTGGGTGTTCGGTATTCAGAGACATAAGCTCCTCCTTGTGAGCGTGATTTCTGATAAGCATGGCCTTGATCAGTCCGGTTCGCACGGAGTTGATGTTATCGCCCGAGCGCAGGCGTTGCAGGCACATGGGCAAAAGGTAAGCAGGGTAGGCGTGGCCGGACAAGATACCCTCGATCAATTCGTCGCCAAGCCGCTGGATGTCCTTCGCATCCTTGTGTTTCCCCAGTACGGCACGAGTAATCTGCCATACCGATGGAAATTCCGGATCGGCATCCAAACGGCGCTCAATGGCCAGGTTGGCGTAGTGGCTGCGGATACTTTCCAAGAATTCCCCAGCCGAACCTTGCAGAAAAAAGCCCACGGACAGGCGCGCGGCATTGGGTTTCAGGGCCAACACATAGATGCGCACTGCAGGGTCAAGCCCCGGCCAGGCTTCGGTCACGGGCAAGCCCCTGCCCAGGCGACGCAGTACAACGGCCCGTTCCTGCGCGGATGCCGTATCCACTTCCGCCCCCCCGGTTCCGGCTTCCCGGCCGTTGAGAAGAGGCAGAAGATTATCCTCCAGAGGCGTGTCGCGCTCGGCCCAGCAGACCACGGTGGCCGCGCCAAGGCGCAGCCGCTGCTCCGGACTGCTCAGCAAATAGTTTAGCGCCGTGACGTAGCCGAAGGCCGCGGTCTTGCCCACCGGCGCATTGAAGTTTTTCTTTTTGCCGAAGGACTCAAAGGAGTCCTGGTTGTACGCGCTGATGGCGGCTCCGCCCGTCTGCCCTCCCGGCACGCCTTTTATGAACGGGTGCAATTTTGCGATGCGGGTATGTTCCCCGGTCACCAGGCAGATGCCTGCATCGACGTCTTCGGCATTCTGCCCCTTGGCGAACCAGACGGCCCGCAAGGCGGGAATTTCATGCAAATAGTGCCGGCCAACGCGAAAGACCAGATTGGCGGTGGCCATGTCCGCCCATTTTTCTTCTATATGCGGATCATGCGCCGGAGGATTCCGCAAAAAACGCAGCAAGGCAGCGGCTTCCGGAGCGGCCACGTATTCCAGCAATTTTTCGTGCAGCCGGCGGAAGGCTTTCAGGCAGTCTGCGGTGCGCTTAGATTTGCTCTTATCGTCCCGGCCAAGCACGTAACCTGAGTTACCCCAAAGATACGTGGGTTTTATGCCGCTGCCCTTGGCTTCACCCAAATCAGGAACGAGCATTTTGCGCGGCACCAGTTTTTTGCCCTTAGCGGCGAGTTCGCGCAGGTCAAGCACATCCAGCAGTCCACCCTGCCCGTCAAGCTGCAGGGCAAAACTCACGGACTGCGGGGCAAAGCCCTCGGGCGCGGCGTCCGAATCTTCCCGCTCGGTCAGTCGCTGATAATAGCTGTTAAGGGCCTGGAGGATCATCGGCGCACCTCCGGAGAATCGGGTTCGGGAATGCGCACGATGCCCTTGTCCAGCCTTGCCTGGAAGAACATGGGAGTATAGTTGTTGCGGTAATCCAAATCATAGAGCATCCAGCCGAGATCCCGGTTGCCTTCCGGGCTGTCGGCAACCGGCGACAGTGGTATGCACTCCACAGGAGTCACAAAGGCGGGGAATTCACGGCAGCCCAGGCAAGGGCGGTGATACACCTGTTCTTTGGCCAGGCGGCGGTTGAAGATATCCAGATGTTTGCCGGGGGAATCATCAGGCCCGGCTTTGTCCGTAAGAACAAAGTGAGCCTCCACGCAGTATTCCACATCCTTGAGTATCAGGGAGGCCCGCTGCTGTCTGTCGTCTTCAATAAAAGCCGCCAGAGAGCCGCCTTTTTTCATGGTTTCATTGATATTTCTGGCAGGGATTTTGCCGCTCAGTTCGTTCCGGCGAATGCTGGCGAACTTCACCGGGCGCATCACGTGTACGGCATGCACCCGCCAGGAGATGGCGGGATTCCAATGGATGGCCTCCAAAATACCCCGCAAGGCGGACGGCGTCGGCACATCGTAGGACACCCGTTCGCTCTTCATCTCTGGCCTGGTGAAACAGGCATAGTCGCCGAATATTCTCAGTCGCACTCCATACATCGGCACCTCCTGAGCATATCTGTTTGCCAATGTTTTTTGACCCAGATTGTTTTTTGTCAGGGCGTTTTGTACCGGTCGCCGGCACAAAGCGCTCTGGCTTTCAGCTACACAATAAACAAATTAACATACAGTCATTGTTTCAATCCACGCCTGAAATTCCAGGCGGCCAGACAGGTCTTCAAAAGCGGTTGACGTTTCTGTCTGCAAATATTTTTTTTACGTCGCGTAGCGGGCAGACTGAGAACGACCGGAGTAGGATACGGGATTCTCAGTCTGTTTTTCATTTAGAGCATTTTACGCTTGAGATTGTCGCTTAACGGCGAAGCATCGCTGCTGTCTTCATCCGTAAGCTGCTGCGCAGCATACCAACGCCTCCTTGTCACAGCCACAAGGTAGCAGACGTACAGGCGCCATGTCAACTCTTTTACAAAATACAATAAAGTATTAATTACATTCATTGAATATAAAATAAACAATTATTCACATTCATTGAATAAATTGTCAATGAGCGTGCAAAGTGACCCGTCTTTTCCAGCGTGCGCGCCCAATAATGAAATGAGCGGTACCGCAGGCTTCAATACCAATGGCGCAAGGATAAAGATTGGCGAAAAACTCAATCATGGGCTTCCTCAACATTTATTATTGCCGATTTCCCGCCCTCTCCCGTCAGCGGCAAAAATCTGAAAAATATTCTTGGCAATATCCAAACCCACATAGTATGCTCTCTTCATGGCCCGTCTCCTTATTTTGCGCTCCCGTACAGGATGACGCCGGTTTTGGCGAGTTCATTGACACACCGCCGATTGTATCGGCTATAAGGGTACGGGTCTATCCCATCATTTCTACATCAACACTGCATCCATGCAGTTTTGATGTATCGGCTGCGGCGGAAGCTTGGGTTCCGCCTTGCCTCCGAAATGCTTCGCATAGCGCTGCCGCTTCGCCGCGACGTCTCGCGGATACCGTTTCCGAAGGAGTGGTTATTGTGGAAAATTCCGGCATGGCGGCACCCGAAAAGAAGGGGTTTTTTTACGGTTGGATCGTTGCGCTTGGCGCAACAGCCATGTTCATGACCTGTTTCGGTTTGGGCAACTCCCCAGGCAGCCTTTATATCAAACCGGTTGCGGAGGATCTGGGCCTGGATCGGGGGTTGTTCTCCAACGTGTTCAGCGTGTGGTGCCTCGGCATTATGGTTGGCGGTTCTTTCATGGGCGCTTTGGTCAAAAAAGCGGGGCTGAGGACGACATTGATCCTCGGAGCCGTGCTTTGCGGAGGAGGGTTCTTTCTCTATTCAAGATGCAATTCTTTGATCATGTTTTATGCCGCTTCCGCCATTTTTGGCGTAGGCTGCGCATTTACGACGACAGTTCCGGCCGCGACGCTGATCAACAGTTGGTTCGCAAAAAAGCAAGGCCTGATTCTGGGCGTTGTTATGGCGTCATCCGGCGCAGCCGGCGCTGTTTTTACTCCCGTCGTACAAAACTGGATTAACACCATTGGCTGGAGAAGTTCATACTTATATACCGGTATTATCATTTTCGCCGTATGCATGGCCGGGATAGCGGCAATACGGGAAAAACCCGAAGATATGGGTTTGCGGCCATATGGCTTTGATGAAGCGGAGAACAATACCGCCGCAAAATCGGAAGCTTCACGGGCGGCCGTAACCGGATTAACCCTTCGGGAGGCAAAAGGCAAACCGAGTTTCTGGCTTATGCTCCTTTTGTCGATTACACTGTCGTTCGCGGTGCTGCCGCTTTCCGTAAACGCCGCGGCCAGCCTTTCCGACAACGGACTGCCTGACGCCACGGTGGCGCGGCTCCTGTCCATAGTCTGGGCCGTGTTGGTTGTAACAAAGATTATGTGGGGCTGGGTCAATGACAAGCTCGGCGCGGCATGGGTCTATTCTTTGATAACGATTTTGACGTGCCTTTCAGCGCTTCTCGCCCTTAACGCGGTCAATGCGGCTGCCGGAGTCGCCTTTGCGATAATTTTCGCGGGCGCGTTCCCCGCGACGACCATGCTCTGGCCGTTGGTTGCAAAAAGTTTTTTTGGAAACAAGGATTATTCCGGTATCTTCGGCATAGTGTTTGCCGCAATGCAGGTGGGTTTTGTCGGAGGAATTTTTGTGGTCGGGCAGATGTATGATTATTACGGCAACTATAAAAATGCCTTCCTGCTGTGCCTGGCTGTAGGCGCTTTCTCGGCGGTTGCGGGCATGGTCATGTTCAGGCTCAGAAAGGCGGGGCATTAGAGCGTTTTAACATTGAAAATGTATAAAGCGCTCTGCAAGGATTTGCCTGCAAATCCTTGCTTCAGCCGTTGCTGCACAGCAGCTTACGGATGAAGACAGCAATTGGTTACACAAA
>JAISBT010000128.1 GCA_031266055.1 Deltaproteobacteria bacterium | reverse complement strand
CTTGTTTCGCCTACGCCTGCGGGGCGGGCGGCGGGGCCCCCCGCCAGAGCATTTCAACATGTTCAATGTTAAAATGCTCTGGCACAGCCCTATGCAAAAAGCGTGCTAGAGGATTGTTGTTGCAAGATATTGAAAATGCTGGTTGTTATTTTTCGCTTGTTTAGGTTTGCCGCCCGGTAATGTGTGGTTTTCAGCACAGTTGTGTTTTGCAGTACACATTTGCCATCAGTGCGGATTTTCCAGGGTATTGAGCATTACGGATATATCCTCGGGTTTCGGGTGCGCGGGCAGAATAATCGGCGGGCTGTCCATTCCCGAGGCGGCTTCCGCCAGGTCGCTATCCCGCAAATTATTCACTATGGCTATTTTTACCCGGGCGTGGCCGATACGGATTGTGTCCACCGCATTGCGCATTGATTCAAAATTATGCGGCAAATCAAGCACGGCCAGCCCGGTTGGGCTGCCGCGCATAACGGCGTCGGCTTCATCCACGGAATTGACCAGAGTGGGTGCAAAGCCGCGTTTTTGCATAACCGGGAGCAATTTTTCCCAGAAGTCCGGTCTGGCGCTTATTATTAGTATATTCAGCATAATTTCTCTTGAAATTCTTGCTTAACGGCGAGCTTTCGCTCGCCTCCAGCATTTCTCGGCATTATTTTTTTACGGCGCATACGCGATCCATACCGGCGAGATCCCGGATAATGCGCACTGAGCGCGCTCCGCCCAGGCCGTTTTGAAAGAATCCGCGTATGGCCTGCCCCTGCCGGGAGCCCATTTCCAGGAGCAATACCCCTCCGGGCTTCAGCGCATATACAGCTTTCTTGCATATAATTTCAAGATATTCAAGCCCGGAGGCTTTTGAGGAAGAAGAACGGGGCACCAGGGCAATTTTCGGCTCATAGGAACGCACACCGGCGTCCAGGCCGGCATATTCGTCGTCGCTGATATACGGCGGGTTGCTCACCAGCAGATGCACGGATTCAGGCTGTAAAAAATCCCGGGTAAAATCGGCCCGGATTATGCCAAGGCGTCCGGAGAGCCCGGGCGCACCCAGTTTTTGCGCATTAAGCCCGGCCATGCGGCAGGCTTCCGCTGAAATGTCCGCTCCCACCCCCTTCCAGCCCGGCAGTTCCAGGGCCAGAGTGATCGCCAGACACCCGCTGCCGGTGCCGAGATCCGCAAAAATCCCCGTGGGACATGTTTTAAATAATTTCAAAGCTTCATCCACCAGCAGTTCTGTTTCCGGCCTGGGGATCAGCGTGGCGGCATTGACCAGAAAAGTGCGTCCGTAGAATTCTTTACGCCCCAAAATATAGGCCGCAGGTTCCCCCTGAAGGCGTCTGCGGCACAAACGCTCAAATATTGCAAGCGTTTCCGTGGACAAAACGGTTTCCGGCCGTAAGACAAGCTCAAGTAAAAGTTCATCCCGCGGGAGCTTGAGGCTTTCGGCAAGTAACAACTGGGCGGAAAGTTCGGGAGATTCCACTCCGGCGCGTATAAACAGCAGGCGTTTTTTACGCAGAACTTCGGCTAAAGAGCGGTTTTGGCCGGACTTGCCGCTTCCTTGCGCCGGTGCGCATTTTGCGGTCAGGCTGCCGGGCATGGCGACTCTTCGTTGCGAAAGGATAAGCTTACGCCGCGGCACGGGGTCATGCGGTCTGCGCCTTCAGCGCCTCTGCCTGAGCCGCTGTGTTCAGAGCATCCGTCAGTTCCTGAAGGTCTCCATCCATGATCGCGTCCAGTTTGTACAGGGTGAGGTTGATGCGGTGTTCGGTAACGCGCCCCTGGGGGTAGTTGTAGGTGCGGATGCGTTCCGAGCGATCCCCCGAGCCTACCTGCGCGCGGCGGTTTTCCGCCTGCGCCGCGTCCAGTTTTTCCTGTTCGGCCTGCAAAAGACGTGAACGCAGCACTTTTAAAGCTTTGGCCTTGTTTTTGTGCTGCGATTTTTCATCCTGGCAGGAAACCACAATTCCTGTGGGCAGGTGGGTTATGCGTATGGCCGAATCAGTGGTGTTCACGGACTGTCCGCCCGGGCCGGAACTGCGGAAGACATCCACGCGTAAATCTTCCGGCCGGATGTCGATATCCGCTTCTTCAGCCTCGGGCATAATGGCCACGGTAGCGGCGGAAGTATGGATACGCCCCTGGGATTCAGTAACCGGAACGCGCTGCACCCGATGGGTGCCGGCTTCATATTTCATCCGGCTGTATGTTTTATCGCCGGTGATCAGGGCGATGATTTCCTTGAAACCGCCGCTTTCACTGGGGCTGGCCGAAAGTATTTCGACTTTCCAGCGTTGTCCTTCGGCATACCGCGAATACATGCGGAACAGATCCGCGGCGAAAAGCGCGGCCTCTTCCCCGCCTGTGCCGGCGCGTATTTCCAGAATGATATTTTTGTCATCCATGGGATCCGCGGGCAGCAGCAGCAGCTTGAGCTTCTGTTCCAGGTGTTCCAGTTCATCCTGTAAAGATTTGGCCTCTTCCTGGGCCAGAGCTTTAATTTCCTGGTCGCTGTCCATAAGCAGCTCGCGGTTTTCCCGCAGTTGAGCGGACAGATGCTTGTATAAACGGTAGAACTCCACCAGTTCTTTTAATTCCGCGTGCGCTTTGATCAGTTTCAGGTAGCGCTCCTGATCGTCCATAATGGCGGGCGAGGCAAGCTGCCGTTCCAAATCTTCAAAACGTCTTTCCAAATTTTCAATTTTAGCGAACATCGGAGTTTATTCCTTGAAAGTCCGGCCCTTGACCGGCCGGGGCATTGTACGGCATTTGACGCTTGAGGCGCTCCTTACGGCGCGACATTACGGTTCCAGAATAGTATATTCCAGGGTTTCCACGCCGGTTTCGCCGGAATCTTCATCAGCTTTAAGCGCTTCCTTCAGCGCGACCAGCGCGACTTCCAACTGCCGCCCGTCCGGTTCCCTGGTGGTCAGTGTTTGCAGAAGCAGCCCCGGCGCGCGCAATCCTCTGCCCAGCGGGCTGTCGCCGAGTTTCGCGGCGAATCTTATGGCCTCATAGGCCAGGGCGCTGATGGGCAGCATGAGCAGAAGCTTGAGTATAATCACCACGGCATGCTTCTGGACAGGGCCGTCCGGGATCCAGAAAAACAGCAGGGTGGGCACGGTGAGTATATGT
Source organism: Deltaproteobacteria bacterium (assembly GCA_031266055.1). Classification (GTDB taxonomy): domain Bacteria; phylum Desulfobacterota; class Desulfovibrionia; order Desulfovibrionales; family Desulfovibrionaceae; genus WRHT01. Next base: position 5,001 of record JAISBT010000128.1, on the reverse strand, counting down.
AATAAAATGGCTATGGAAAGCACAAACAGTAAAAAGGTTGTGCCGCAGCGCGGGTGCAAGCGGCTTTGCCCTGCGGCGGCGGCCGGGGTGACCGGGGTGACGCCGCTCTCATAGGCGCTTATGGCCTTATGTTCGGCCCCATGATACTGAAAGACCCGGTTTATCTCCTTGATCCTGGAAATAGCGCACAGGTACAGCAGAAAAATGCCGAATTTAATCAGTCCGTCCCAAAGCTGAAAGGAGAAGCCCTCAACTTCTCCGGAAATATGGAAAAAAGCCAGAGCGATGGTCAGAAGGTGCGGCAGCACCACAAAAAGAGCCACGGCAAAAAGCAGGGCGCTGCCCAGAGTAAGCATGAGCTGCCAGGGTTTAAGCTCTTCTCCTTCAGCCTCGACCGCCAGTTCGGCGGAAATATTCAGAGCTTTGATTCCGTTGATCATGGTTTCCAAAAGCAGAGGGAAACCTCTGAAATACGGGCGTTTGAACAGGGGATTTTTAGTTATGCAGAACCATGGCCGGTTGCGCACCACAATATTGCCCTGCGGACGGCGTATAGCGATAGAAAGATTATCGCCGTTACGCATCATGACTCCTTCCATGACCGCTTGCCCCCCCACAGCCAGGCTTTCCCTCTCCCGGCCCGGCGAGGACAGAGAGATATAAGGAATCAATGTAAACAGGCGCGCTATTTTTTCACTATCCGGCATGATTACTCCAGGTATGCTGTCCATGGGCAGCATTTCAGGTATGAAATGCTTTGAATAAAAAAATCCCGGACTTTCCGGGATTTTTTACTCAGAATATTCCGATATGCAGGCGAATTACCGCTTTTAACCACCCGGCAGCGCTTGAGCAAGGGCGTGTTACTTGCTCAAACCGGCATATTTTTTGCGGAAACGGTCAATACGCCCGGCGGTATCAACAAAGCGCTGTTTGCCGGTGAAGAAAGGATGGCAATGGGAACAAATTTCCACGCGCACTTCAGCGCCCTTGGTGGAAACGGCTTCAATTTCATTGCCGCAGGCGCAGATAATTTTGGCTTTGTAAACTTTCGGATGAATTTTTTCTTTCATTTTATGCAATGCTCCCTGGGATAAACGACAGATTCAAGCGGCGGCGCCGCGCGAGCCCGGACGCCCGGCTTACCGTAATGTTCAAGTACACAATCAGAACCTTTCTCCGCCGGACGCCTCCCTGGAGGTTGGAAGACGGAAGGAGTTTTTGACGAATTAGAATTAATATATGGAAGTCAAATTTTTTGCAAGCAAAGAGCCAGACCAAAAGTATTTTTTTATATTTTACCGGCGTACACATTCCACTTTCCAACGCAGGCGGTTTGGCATCATGAACCGGGCCACCGGTATCTCAACGACCGTAAATACAACGGAAACCGCCTTTCTGCCGATTTAAAATTCCAGCGCCCGGATATTTTTTGAAGGATCCTGCATTGAACAGGGTAGCCCAACCAAACATTTTCCGCAGGCATCGGCATGTCCGATCATTTTGTAATATTCAGCATTTTCCAAACATTTTTCATAACATTTTTTTCTGTTAAACATTTGATTTTCATATGCGGCATTTATACATTTCTTTTGGCATAATCCGCAACCTCCGGTTATTTTATGTAAACATTTCTCCTTTCTTTCGTCAATTTCAGCATAATCGCCAAAATCGTAATTTGTTACTATACTTCCCAGCCTTCCGCAACACCCGCTTTCAGTTATCAGCATATTGTTCAGGCCAAAGGTTCCCAATCCGGCTATATACGCGATATGTCGGTGCGACCAATTACTCATCAAGGTTTTTTCATCAAAATTATGTGTAGCGGGTAATTTTCCAACGCTGAAATTATTGCTCCACATCAAATTTTCAAGCTCATTGTTTATTTTTGTGATTAAATCGTTTGTTTTTATATACGCCAAGGCCCATTCTCTTGAGGCGCTGATTCCTTTCATATTGCTCATTATTATTTGTTCAGTAAATGGTATAAAATAAACTATTACACTTTTTGCATCCATCAGTATATCATTGGGCATAAAATGTTCATCTGATACATATTGTTTTAATGTATTAAACAATTTATTATTTGCAGATATTGTTTTAACAATTGCTTCTTTCCAAAAATCAAATATATTATTTGGTTTGTATTCATTAATTACATCTATTATTGTTTTTTCTATTTTTTTATACATATTATTATCCCCCGCCGGTTATTGAAGCTGAGTTTATTTTGCATAATCATATTTGATATAAAATCAGATTATGCTTTTTTAAAAAATCTGTTTCCTGGAGTCAAGGGAATTATGTCCGGAGACGGATAAAATAGTTGCGTTGTTCACAGCATAAAGATATTTTTTCCATTATGGCGGAGTTGGCGGATCTACGCCGGAAAGACGGCTTTTTCAGATATTGACATCTTTATTAAAATTTGGAACCGGGAAAAATGTCCAAGCGGAGAAGAGCGGATGCGCTTTTATTTGAACAAGGTCTGGCTGCGAGCCTGGACATGGCTGTACGCCTGATTATGGGCGGGCGGGTTTTTATGCTGCTGCCCGGGCAGAAGGCGGGCCGTCTTGTACGGGTGGACAAACCCGGTGAGTTGTTGCCGGAGGAAGCGGTTTTGTCGCTTAAGGACAAGGAGCCTTTTGTCAGCCGGGGAGGCCGCAAACTCCTGACCGCCCTGGAATATTTCAAGCTTGACGTGCGGGGGGCCATTGCCCTGGATGCCGGAGCGTCCACCGGCGGCTTTACGGATTGCCTTTTGCAGCGCGGTGCGGCCAGAGTTTACGCTGTGGATGTCGGGCAAAACCTGTTGCACGAAAAATTGAAACAGGACAGCCGGGTGGTCGGCATGGAGGGCATCAACCTGCGTCTGGCCGGAGCGGATCTGTTGCCGGAACAGGTGGATTTGGCGGTTGCGGATGTATCGTTTATTTCCATACAGGCCGTCATGCCGGTGTGTCTGCAATTTTTAAATCCCGGAGGGTTTTTTGTGGCCTTGATTAAACCGCAGTTTGAAGTTGAGGCGGATCAAACCGTAAAAGGCGTGGTGCGGGATCAAAAACTCAGGGAAAAAGCGGTGCGTAAAGTGCTGGATTTTGCGCGGACGCTGCCGTGTTTGAATCCGCTGGGGGTTGTGCCCTCGGCTGTCGCCGGCCGTAAAGGGAATCAGGAGTATCTGGCTGCCTGGGTAAAAACTGCTCCTGGAGCATTTTACGCTTGAACCGCGCTATTTTTGACCCGGCTGCCGGAGAAGTTTGGTTGCGTTTTTGTACAGGCGCAGGCTTTCAAAGGAATAAAGCGCCAGGGCGGCCCAGATAAACACAAAACTCACCATATGCCCCCGGCTGATCGCCTCACCATACACCCATACGCCCAGGAGCAGGGAGAGGGTGGGCGATATGTACTGGGCAAGCCCGATTGTTGTCAGGTTGAGGCGCAGAGTGCTGTAGGCGAATAAAAGCAGCGGAATGCTGGTCAGGGGACCGGAGCAGATAATCAGGAATATTGTCGGCAGGCCCCGCTCGAAACCAATCTCGCCGGTCAAAGCGAATAAAACGAGAGCGGCTGCCGCCGGAGGGCAGATCAGAACCGTTTCCAGAAAAAGCCCCGGAACCGCCGGCAGGGTGTCTTTTTTGCGTATGGCGCCATAGGCCGCGAAGATGGAGGCCAGACTCAAAGCCACAACCGGAACGCTGCCGAACATGATAATTTGTATGCTTACCCCGGTCAGGGCCAGAAATACGGCGAACTTTTGCAAAAAATCCGGTCTTTCATGAAAAAAAACGACCCCGATCAAGGTGCTGAGCAAAGGGTTCAAAAAATAGCCCAAACTGCTTTCCACAAGGTGATTGTTGTTCACCGCCCAGATAAAAAGCCCCCAGTTGACCGTGAGCAGGAGACTGCGCAAGGCGATGATCAGCGCATGGCGCTTGTTTTTCAGCAGCGCCAAAGTTGAAAGCAGGCTTCCGGATTTCAGCAGGACGGCCGCCAGAAAGACAAACGACCAGACAATACGGTGCAGCAAAATGAGCAGCGGATCGATGAAAATCAACTGTTTCCAGTAAACCGGCAAGCACCCCCAGAGCGAAAAAGCCCCCAGAGCCGAGGCCAGCCCCAGGGATTTGTCTTGCGGGGTAATGTTCAAACCCGGGCCGGTTGGCCGGGGGCCGGAGTTATGCATAAGCGGCCGAAACTGTTTTAACCTGTTTCATTCATGCTGCACCCTGGCTGAACCGTCGCCGGCGGTCAGGACGCGCACACGGTCGCCCGGCCTGAACTCCAGATCCTGATCCTGCACTACGGCGATTTCTCTGCCATTTTCCAGCTTGACCGCGATCTGGTAAACTTCTTTGTCTTTAATCGTCTTTTCCGCGGCTACTCCCCCCAAGGCTCCCACCGCCGCTCCGCCCAGGGTGGTGAGAACTCTGCCCTTGCCGTGTCCGAAAAGGTTGCCCAATATACCGCCTACAACGCCGCCGGCGGTGGCTCCGGTGGCGGAAGCATCTTCGCTTACATGAACAGTGCGCACGTCCGTTACCACTCCGCGCTGTATGGTCAGGGTAGTGCGGGTCTGCCCGCGCGTATAGTCCTCCCCGCCCTGGGAGGCGCAGCCTGCCGCAATCAGCAGGATCAAAAGACCTAGTGTCGCGTCAAGCGACAATAGTCGCAACCCCGCAAGGGGTGCGCGCCGCCGAAGGCGGCGGAGCGAGCCGGAAACCGCGCTTTCCGGCGAAGCGGTCTTCACGCCTGTTACGACAGTACAGGCGTGACATGATACTAAAGCGGCGGGTACGGAAATATTTTTTAATGCCGGCACAATAAACTCCTTTTTCAGCGTCAATTCGCTCCAGTCCGCATGAATGCCCGGTAGCGGGACGAACTAAGGCAATTTAACTTTGAGACGCTCCCTCCGGCGCTTTACGGCGAAACATCGCTGCTGTCTTCATCCGTAAGCTGCTGCGCAGCAACGGCTGAAGCAAGTTTCGCCTACGCCTGCGG
>JAISBT010000027.1 GCA_031266055.1 Deltaproteobacteria bacterium | reverse complement strand
ACGCCCATGTCCGTCAGGAGTTTTATCATGGGGAAGGAGCTGTCCAGGAAGAAGTAATCGGAAATATTGTATTTCTCCAGAAGCTCAAGGGCTTTTAATTCAATCCGCTCGCTCTTGATGTTGAGGATCATGGCGCCGTGATGGTATTGTGAAAGATATTCTTCAAAGTCCTGGCCCGACTTGAAAGGGTCGTGTTCCAGATAGATGCGTCCGGACAGATCGTCTCTCAGGTCTATTTCCACGCCATATTCAGGAGGGAGGTTCCTTAGTTCGGCCAGGGTGTTTATTCTATGGGCGATCCATTTCATCAGCTTATGCCTTGTTTTTTCAGAACAAAGGAAAAATCCAGGGTTCTTTTGATAAATTTCCATTTCGCGGTCAGACCGGTGTTCCAACTGGATGCGCCATGCAGCCGGGGCGGAAATTTTACGTCAAAGCGAACCACCTCCAGCCCATGTTTTTTGGCCATGTAAAGGGCATAGAGATCCAGGGCGAAATCATGGGGCGGGTTCCGCCAGCTCCGGAAAAATTCCGCCGGAAAAATATTCGGCTGGGCGTTAATGTCGTGGAGCCTTTCCCCGAGGTAAAGGGTTTCAAACCAGCTCATGCCGGAGGTGAAAAACCGATCAAAAAGCGGGCGGCCCTTTCGGTCTCCCTTCACGAAAACCCGGCCGCGCTTCTCGCTTACGATGTTGACGGCCTTGATCACGTCACCGGGATCCGTCTGCAAATCGGCATGAGTCCACCCCAGATACCCCCCTTTGGCTGCGCGCAGCCCCTGGAGAATGCCGTAGCCGTAACCCTGATTGACCGCAACGACGACCATGCGCGCAAAAGGATGCCCGGACAAAAGCGCGCTGATGCGTTCGCCGGTACCGTCATCCGAACCGTTGTTGACGAGCAGAAGCTCAAGATCGGCGCGGCATCCGCCCATGGCCGCCTTGAAGCGCTCGAAGATCAACGGGATGTTTTTTTCCTCGTTGTAGCAAGGTACGACTATTGAACAAAGCAAGCGTTTATCCTTTCAATCTTTTCGTGATTGCATCTGCGTTTCCACGCTCTCCCAGGTGCTGTTGATATTGTAGAATTCGCCAAGCGCCATGAGGACTTTCGCAAAATATCCGGCTCTGTCCGTCGGCTGATATTCGTCACCTACTTTAATCAGATATCCCTTGCTGAGCATGTCTTCTATCCGCTGCTCCTTGTAAGGAGAGGAATTGAACAGCACGGCCATGTTGTTTTCCGAAATGGAACCGTGCGATGCACTGTAAAAAATAATGTGATAAGTCAGCGAGCGATCTATAAATACTGAAGTGAATACAGAGAACAGCATAAAACTGGAAAAATAAGCGATGGCGGCCAGCATACCGGAGTAATAACTTTTGTTGAGGTGCGAAAAAACAATAAATCCGGCCACGGCGATGCAAACGCAGGCGATGATCGCGCAGGTAAGTACACTGGCCGGAACAAAGGCGATAACGAGCTTTTGAACCAGGATGAACAGGACGGCGCAGATAACGGTTATAACGCAAAAGGATATTACATTCATATCAGACCCGCAGTTTGTAGCTCATAATGTACAGGATGATGATTTTCAGGATGCCGTCCAAATCTTCGTCCGCATCAATATTTCCGGTCGTAATGTCGTCAAGGTGCGGGATGAGCCGGTGCGCCAGCCGGTTGAAAGGGATTCCGGCGCTCTTGTCCTTTCTGGGCGCAATCCTGATGATTTGTTTTTCCAGGTTGTCAGTAAAGTCAAAAGTCGATTTTATGCCGTATTTATTCAGGAAAGTTACCAGCGGCTCCACATGTACCCCGGCGCTCAGGGTGAGCTGCATGTGCAGCGCAACCCTGTAGCTTTCGCCATATTCTTTCGGAATATCCGGATCATAGTAGTTCACGACCAGATCCGCATATTGCTTTTGCGGCTCGATGTACCTTGCGGCATCAGGCAGACGCTTGTTGATCTGCTCCACAATCTTTTCGGGGGAATAGCTTCTGTTGTGCATATCCCGCTGCATTTTCCAGAAAGTGCGCAATTGCGGCGAGGTATCCATGTAAATTTTCAAATCAAGCTGTTGGCGCATGCTTGGCAGATACAAGGAATGCAGGCCGCTGATCACAATATACGGTTTGGGGCTTACCCGAAGCTTTTCTGTAAATGTTCCGGTATGATGATCATAATCAACGCGCCTGATTGCCGCGCCGCTTCTCAGCTTTTCTATATCCAACGCCTGGCGGTAGAGGTGGTTGGCCTTGGGGTTCAGGTGCGTATATTGCTCCCACATTTTTTCGCCACGCGCCCATTTATGGTCGCCGTCACCCTCTATCTGTACGATTCTCTTCTCATTGAGGATCTCCCGGATGCTTTGCAGGAGCGTGGTTTTTCCGCTGCCGCTATCCCCGGCGATGCCGATGGCGAAAGGAAGCTCTTTTCTCTTGTAGAAAAGGTTGGATGAAATGCCGAGCCGGTACATTATGATGGTGGCATAAATGATAAACCCCTCAAGCAGGGTAAAGCTCAGGTTGATGTACTGGCTGTCTCCGGTTTTCAAAACGTCCAGCGGCACGGACAAAAAGTAGAGATCCACATAGGGCGACCGGTGGCAAAAAACGAAATAGAGCAGATAGAAAAAGTTCAGTCCGAGAAAAATCCCCAGGTTTTTGTAGCGGTTGCTGCTGGTCTGGACGAAAAAAATGGTAATGAAGGGCACTATCCATACATACCAGCCGGGCATGGGGATAACGAAAATAAGAGCCACGGCGAACAGTACGCCGCAAAAACTCAAAAACAATTGCCGGTTGGGGCTGTTGCAGAGGTAATAGTTAAGGTAGACTGACAGCAGGCCCAGGATGGGCAAAAACACCATGGCGTCGGCATAGGGAAAATAAATCCGCGTGAGCAAATTCATCTCCCGGTTCAGGAAGACGTTGTGAAGCAGGCCTGTGCCGTAAAAAGCGAATACAACGGGCAGGCACACGCCGACAATTCCCAGCAGGGCGTGGACGGCTCGCGCCGCCGAATGCTTGTTGGCAATATAGATCAAAGCCAACGGAACAAGCATGAGGATATGGTGCTTGGTCATAATGGCCGCCGCGCAAAACAGGACGAAATATAAAAGCGTCCTTTTATGCGTGCCGATCAGGTAATACAGGGCCGCAACGGCCAGAGTGGTAGGAATGATATCCAGCTGCCCGTGCATGTAGGAACTGTACAAAATTATAGGAGAGGCAAAGTAGAGAACGGCAATGCTCTTTCTTCTGTCCGGGTAAAGCTTGAGCAAAAGGACAAGGCCGGCTATGTCGAAAGCCAGTATGGGCAGCTTGAAAATAAGGTTGCTCGCGAAAAGGCTGTCCAGCCCGGCTGAAGCGAAGAAGTTGTACAAGACGCCGCCGACGCTCATAACAAACAGCATCAGGGGCGGGTAAGGGAAAGATTGCTCCATGTTGTTGACGTAAAACAATTCATAGGGGTTTATGGGGAAGCCGTTTATGAACGCCTCGACAAAAGGAATGAACAGCCGGTTCTGATAATCGGACGAGAAAAACCCCATAAGCAGAAGCTTCAGGCTGAGTACGCAGGCCATGAAAAGTAAATATTTCTTTTTTGCGAAATACTTGTACATCACATGCCCAGGTAATGAGTGCCCTTTACAAAGTCCACCCAGTATTTATAAGTATTTTGGTAAGATTCATAATCTTCCGGCGTGCCCCAGCAAAGATAGCGTTCTATTTCAAAAACTTTTACCGCGTACCCCTTGTCCAGCGCATATTTGACGGCCTGATCCACATAAAATTCGCCCTTGATCCTGTCGTTCACGGCAATCATTCTTTCCGCGGCTTCCACAAAAATATCGCCTCGCCGGAACCAGAATGCTCCGGTCACCGCGTGATCGAGCATGGGGTTATCCGAAATGCTCTTCTTGATGGATACGTCCTCCACATTGCTGTTTTCGTCTACCCGCATCCATCCGTAAGCATCGGGATTTTTCAGAACCGCATCACTGTTCCTGAAAGTAAAAACCAGAACGTCAGCGTTTTTTTTGCGCTCTTCATATTTTTCCTGCGAATAAATCATCCCGTTATCGCAACTGGCGATCAAAAGCGGCTCACTGTTGTTTATTTGCTCTTTTGCGAGCAAGCAGGTGCGGGCTTGCCCATCCGTAAGCGCATCCACCGTTATGAACTCGGCTTTCGGATAATATTGCCTGATGACATCTTCAACCCCATCCTTCTTGTGGAAGGATCTGTCCACATAAATAAGGGACGTCAATTCAGATTGAGAACCATAAAGATCATTGGTAGCGCAAACCACCATCGGAGCGGTCTTGCCCGTGCGGTAGTCAAGCGTGGGTATAACCGGCTTGTGCGCGGTATAACCGGCATCTGAAAATCTTTTCCCTTCACCGGCCATGGGTATGAGAATTCTCATGAACAACCCCGAGCAGGCACTAGCAGGACATCACGCTCCCTGCGGCCGTGAAAATCGCCGGCGGTTGCGAAACTGTTACTTAATTCCGCATTGCCGAAGGCCAGAACATCGCATGCGTGCCGCTCGCCAAACGTACCCGCATACACGCCCCCCGCCGCCTGCACGATAGCCAGCGCCGCCGCGACGTCCCAGAGGAAGATGCCCTTTTCCGCGTACACGTCAACGCAGCCTTGGGCCACAAAAGCGCACATCAGGCTCGCGGCGCCCAGCATGCGGATTTTCTTGAAGCGCGCAAAAAGCGCACAGCGCTCCAGCAGGGCGGCCCGGGAAAAGTCGGAACCGACCGGAAAGCCTGTGGCCAGGGAAGCCTGGCTGATATCCGTCACTGCTGAGGCATGGATGGGCGTTCCATTCAAGAAAGCCCCTTTGCCGGGCACGCCGGTATAGAGATCGCCCGTGGCAAAGCGGTAAACCACCCCCAGAACCGGTTTGCCGTCATCCCACAGGGCCACGGAAACGCAGCACAGCTCGCGCAACCCCTTGAACAGATTGTACGAGCCGTCAAGGGGATCGATAATCCAGCACAGGCCCCCGGAGCACTCAAATTTTTCGGACGACTCCTCTGAAAGGATCGGTATGCCGGCGCCCTGCAAGCGTGAAAGGAGAATCCGCTCAGACTCCTTGTCCGCGTGGAGCTTTATGTCTTTTCCTTTTGCGGAGGCGGCCTCCACATCAGTCAAGCCGCGCAGAAACCTGCCGGAAGCTTTCGCCGCCCGTACCGCGATATCCAGATGCTCACTCCACATGCAAATCCCTCAAAATATTCCGCACCGCTTGCATTTCCATGTCGCCCCTGCATTTTTCCGTACAGGTGGAAGCATGGGGCGTCAGGAGAGCGGTTTCGCATTGGCAAAGTCGGCCGGAGTATGGCTCGTCGCTGAAAACATCCAGCCAGCAGCCGCTCAGGTGTCCGCTTTGCAGGGCCTCGGCCAGGGCCTCTTCGTCCACCTGGCCGCCCCGGCCGCAGTTTAAAAGCATGGCTCCGGGCTTCATGCGCTTGATGTTTTCCCGGTCTATAATCATCTCCCGGCCGCTGGCGTGTAAAGTAACCACATCCGCCACGGCCAGGGCATCAGGCAAGGATTTCACCGAAATATCCGGCTGAAAGGGATCGTACACGGAAATTTCCGAAGCAAACGGCTTGAGGGCGGCCTGAACGCTTTTGCCAATCCTGCCATAACCGACGATTAAAAAAGACAGGTCGCGCAACGAACGGCCCAGAACATTTTTCCAGGTTCCGGCGTGGAGCGCGGCGTTTTGCGTATGCAGTCCGCGGCAGAGTGCGAAGACGGCCGCCAGGGTCATTTCGGCAACCGCCCCGGTGGGGGCGTCCGGCGTGTTGGAAACGGCTATGCCCAATCTGGCCGCAGCTTCCTGATCCACGTTGTCCATGCCGATGCCGATGCGCGCAATGGCTTTCAGCTTCCCGGCATGGGCCGCCAGCACCCGCGCGTTGAGCGGCTCCAGTCCGGCCAGCAGCCCGTCGGCCCCTTGCAAAAAGACAAGGGTTTCGTCCTCGGTCAGTTTGCGGCCAAAGGGGTTGGGCACAACTTCCATCCCCCTGGAGGCCAGCAGTTCACCGGGCAGGGCGGAAGCCTGCCCGAACGAAGACGATCCTACAACAACTCTCATGCTTTACCTCGTCAATTTCGGCGGTTTTCATACTTTTCAGGGAGCCGCTCCGGCAAATAGGCGGCCATATATCGCTCGTGCCACATTTGCAGCAAGGCATAGTGCGCGGTTTCAGCGCCGCTGTAAGTGCTGATAGGCACGTAAAAATTCATGCCGCCGCTCAGGCGCGCGGGGTTGTCCTCCCGCATGGCGCTGAAGGTGGCAATACGGCAGCCCCGCGCGGCCGCCAGGGCGATGGCGCTGAGAATGTTCGGGGATTTGCCGGATGATGATATCGCCACCAGCAGATCCGCGGGGCGCAGGGCGCACTGTAGAGCGCGGGTAAACAGGCTGGCTCCGCCGTCATCATTATTGACGGCGGTCAGATAAGCCGAAGAGGTGAAGGAAACCGCGTCAACCGAGGCGTTCAGCGCAAATTCCAGGGCAATGGCCGCCGCCAGAGCGTTGCTGGCTCCATTGCCGAGAATAAAGACGCGCCCTCCGGCTCCGGCCGCGGCATGGGTTACGGCGCACAAGCGTTCCAGTCCCTCGGAAGGCGTGAACGCCGCAACAGCGTCGGCGTTGTCAGGCGCCTTTTCAGTGTATGAAACAGCATCTAACGCAAACCGGATCCGCTGGAGAAAGGTTTCGTAAAAATCCTGTTCCATCATTTGATTGTGGCGTTATACGCATTGAACATGAGCATGTATTGATCCAGCCAGCAGTGCAAAATTCCGGAGTGGGCCACTTCGACCGCTCCGTAGGTCAGGCTGGGGACGAAAAAATTCAGATCGCCGTGCTGCAGTGATTTGTTGGAGTACTTGAACCCGGACAGGGTGACAACCCGCCCGTTTTTAGCCTTGGCTTCCTCAATGGCCCGGACAATGTTCTCCGAGTTTCCGGAGCTTGAAATCGTAATGAGCAGATCGTCTTCCGTGTATGATTTTTTGATTTTAAAAGCAAAAATCTCCGCGAAATCAAGGTCGTTGCCGATGGCGGTAAGGTAGGCCGTTTCCGCGCAACTGACGGTCTGAATGTTGCCGTTTTTGTACAAGTCGGCGCTCATATGCTCGGCCATGGTGGCGCTTGCGCCATTGCCGGCGAAAAATACCTTGCCGTTCTTTCTATAGACATCAAGCGTCAGGCAGGCCCATTCCCGGATGCCGGCATCGCGATCCACCTGTTTGCCCGCGCTGTCCAGCACCAGCATTTTATCCAGGCCGTTCTTGACGTAATCGACATAATCGCTGAAGCTGCCGGGCGTACTGCCCAAATCGTTGGGGTTGGCCTTGGTGGCGTGGCTGTAATACTGCGGCACCAGGTGCAAGGAGCGGGAACGCAGGATTCCGTCAGCTATTTTCCAGTCTTCTTCCGTGTCCAGGTCGCAGGATTCGTCTTTCGGCACATTGAAGGTCGTAAGCTTGCCGCCGAAAATCGGGTTTTGCCCCTTGGCCTGCATTTCCAGGAAGGTTTCGCGCCGCCAGGCAGTCATGGCCCAGACGACTTTTTCAACAGGAGTCAAAAGCTGCGAGTTTACTTTTTCTTTCAAAGAAAAATTCAGCGGCTTGTATTCGTAAAAAGTTTCCGCCTGTTCCCCGACGGTAGTCAAGATTGTGTCATACTGCCCCTGCCGGACCAGTTCGCAAAAATTCCGCAAAGAGCCCAAACGCAGCGTCGGCGAGGTGGTGTTGACCATTACCACATAATCGCATTCGTGTTTTTGGAGGAACTCTTCCGTGAATTCTCTATTGGTGGCCGCGTCAGTAGCCAGTTCCGGCGGGCGCTTGTGAAATTCGGCTCCCAGCGCCACGGCGATTTCTCCCAAAACTGTATCCTCGCTGTTTACCCAGACCGATTCAAAACACATGGAATTGACGGCCAGTTCAATGGCGTGCGCAATGAGGGGCTTACCGTCGATATAACGGATGTTTTTTTGCGGTATTCTTTTGGAGCCCATGCGGGCCGGGATCATGGCAATCAATTTGGGGTGGGGCATTTTATTTTCACTACTATTTTTTTAATGGTTTCCGGGCCTCGATAGGTGCGCATTTGAGGCCGGTGGGCATCCTGCGGAAAAAAAACAACAGCCTCCCCGGGGTGGACGACAATGTAGTTATGGCAACCAGTCTTGGGGGTATGGACTATATAGTCGTTGTTGCAATCGGATTTGACGGCATTACATTCGGAAATATCCAGAAAATGCATGCCCTCCGCGCCGGACAAACATGACTGTACGTCAATATACTGTAAGTGCGATTCAAAAAGGCCTTCTTCCGGCAGTTTGGTCTGATACTCTTCAACTTTGGCAAAAAGGCCGTCGCCGTCGATGTCAATACGGCCGCAAGGCGTCGCGGCTGAACAGCGCCGGATAACCGCAGCGGCTTGCGCGAATATTTCAGCGTATTTTTCGAGGTTATCCAGTTTGTCGAAAATCATGATGCCTTCCTGATCTGAGAAAAATACAATTTGGAACATTGCAACATGTTCAATGTTAAAATGTTCTGAACTTGCGCATTAAAAACCCGCAAATTTTTTTCGGCCAGTTCACCGGTTCCAGCGTCACATAACCAATTTCGGCATACGCTACGCGATTGTGCAAAAGCCATACGTCCAGCAGACGCTCTGCGGCAAAACCTATAATGCGCGGCGGTAAAACGCCCAAGCGTTGCAGCAGCTTGGCCTCCATCAGTTCCAGGACAGGGAAAAGCCAGGTGCAGTAAGCATGAAAAATATCCCTGCGCATAATAAACATATTATAGATATGCCCCCAGGTGCGCTCCATGCTCTTTGCGTAGGCAGGCAGATATCCCGGATTCTCCGTGCGCAAGGCATGTTCCAGCGCAGCCAGACTTTCCGCGCCATGAGCATTTGCAAACTGCTGTTTGCGGCTTTCTATGAAATAATGGCGGCGGGAGGGCAGCAGCACCGCATCCTGTTTCAAAAGTCCAGCCAACTCTTCGCTGCCGATAACCGCTTTTTTCCTGGCTGCCGTCCCGAAGACAAAATGCTGCAGCGAGAAATGCCGCCTGTACTGCGCCAGCCCCACATACGCGGCCTCCAGATGCTTCCAGGCCCAGTACATGCCGCTCACCTCGCAATACCACGGGTTTTTTTCCGATATGGAGGGCGCGGCATCATCGCGGGTAAAACCGATATCCGCTTTGCCCGCGGCTCCCACATGCAGAGGCAGATACATCGGGGCGGACGGCATCCAGTATGGCTTGTGCGTCGCAACAACAATGGCGCAGTCCGGCATATTCATGCCCGCAAACGCGGAACAACAACATCACGATAACAAGCAAGAGCGGCCATAATAGCGTCGTCCATATCATAATACTTATAATTTCCGAGCCTGCCGCCGAAAATGACATTAGCGGCCCGGGTGCGCGCAAGATCCTGGTAACGCGCAAAAAGTTCCCGGTTGGCCCGGGTATCCACCGGGTAGTACGGCTCGTCGCCACGTTGGGCGAAGCGCGAATATTCCTTGAAGATAAGGGTCTTGCCGGTGTCTTCACGCTCCGGGTGGTAATGCTTGAATTCATGTATGCGCGTGTACGGCACCGCGGCATCGGCATAGTTCATGACAGTGGCGCCCTGGAAGTCCGGCAAATCAAAACGTTGCTCCTCAAAATCCATTGTGCGCCATTCCAGTTGACCGAGCGCATAGTCAAAAAACGCGTCAATAGCCCCTGTCCAGATGATTAACGTATCCCGGGGCGGCGCGCTTTGTGCCATATCGGCGTAGTCCGTTCCAAGACGCACGGTAATTTTATCGTGTGCCAGGAGACGCTCAAAAAGTTTACCGTAACCTTCAAGGGGGATCCCTTCATAAGTATCGAAAAAATACCTGTTGTTATAACTGAAGCGCACCGGCAGGCGGGTGATGATATCAGCCGGGAGCTCCACAGGCTCTTTGCTCCACTGCTTTATGGTGTATTCCCGGATGAAGGCCTCATATAGCGGCCGTCCGATAAGGGAAACCGCTTTTTCTTCCAGGTTGTGCGGTTGTGAAATATTTTCCCTGCCCAGTTCTTCCTGAATGAAGGCGTGCGCTTCAGAGGGCGACAGGTTCTTTCCGTAGTAAGCATTGATGGTGCCAAGGTTGATTGGCATGGAGTACACGCGATTCTGAAATGTCGTCCACACCACATGGCGGTACTCGTTAAAAGCGGTGAACCGGGAAACGTATTTCCACACTTCCTCGCTGGAAGTATGGAATATATGCGACCCATACTTGTGAAATTCCACTCCGGTCGACCGGTCCACTTCCGACCAACAATTGCCGCCGACATGCTCTCTGCGGTCAATCACCGTTACCGGCAGGCCCGCATCTTCCGCTATTCGTTCGGCCAAAACAGAGCCGAAAAAACCCGCGCCTACAATAAGCACCCGCGCCATCATGCTTCCTCATTCAATCGTACAGCCTGCCCTGATTCTCCATCAGCAAGTTTTTGTGGTGTATTCCAGCCCGTTACAAATTTACGCATGGAAATCTGAACATCAGCCGTCCGGCTGATGTAGCCGCGAAGCGGCGAGAGTCAACCGAAAACCACGTTTTTCGGTTGACGATCCTCCGCAGGGAAAAGTTTACTTTTCCCTGCGGAAATCTGTAAAAAGGAAATAAAACGCCAAAAAGCGGCCCCGCTACCAATGGTAGCGGAACCGCTTTGAAACGGAAAAACCGCGCTGTGTCTTACGACGGGCGCGTTATATGTCGGAGTTGATGTTGTGTGTGTGTGTGTGTGTGTGTGTGTGTGTGTGTGTGTGCAAAAACCAAGCCAGAACCGAAGTATTCAGCCCGGCCAGCTTTATTTTTCCAGGAACGTAAAATTCTTTTTGCTTGCACTTTCATGCCGCCCGCTTGAAACAGATGGTTTAAACCCTTGAAAATCGCGCGACACACCACACCTCTGCTCAATTATCCGATTGAAAAACAAAAGGCAAGAATTTTTCTGTATTTTTTTCGAAGCTTTGCCCCGTGAGCTTTTTGCAAGCCTTTTTGATTTCATCCGGTAATTTTTGGGCCGGAAACCGATGCCGACAGTATTGGAAATAGCAGACGCTGCATTTTGGGTTCCAACCCCGTAGAGCGCAACGGCACGCAAAGAACCGGGATGCGGAGGGCAGCGGTGGTGGAGAAAAGCCCTTGACTAAGGCTGATAGTATCGCTATTGATACCAATGAGAGGTTGCATGAGCGCGAGTGAAAAAATACTGGCGGCGATGCGGGCGGCTCCGCACAATGTGCGCTTTACGGACTTGGCAAAGATCTGTGAGCGCTATTTCGGTCAAGCCCGTCAACAGGGGACAAGCCATGCCGTATACAAGACGCCGTGGACTGGCGACCCTCGCGTAAATATCCAGCGCGGCGACAACGGCATGGCGAAAGCCTATCAGGTTCGGCAAGTTCTCGCCGCCATTGAAAAGTTGAAGGAGAGCGCTGAATGAACGCCAAGCACTATACATACCGCGTTATCTGGTCGGAAGAAGATCAGGAATTCGTCGGACTGTGCGCCGAGTTCCCGAGCCTGTCATGGTTGGAGGCGGAACAGAGCGCCGCCTTGGCCGGCATGGTATCCCTCGTGGAACAGACCGTTGCCGATATGCGGGCAAACGGGGAATCCGCGCCCGAACCTCTGTCCCTGCAAAAATATTCCGGCAAATTCATGGTGCGAACCACGCCGGAGATACACCGGCAACTTGCTGTCCAAGCGCTGGAAAGCGGGGTCAGCCTGAACAGGCTTGTGAACAGTAAATTACTGGAACGCGGCGCATGATTCCCCTCTGTCGGCGTACGGCCCGGGTAACAGGAGGGAAGCGCCATGCCGGAAAACAGGTAGCCCCTCATTCGGCCAATTTCCGGTACAGGCCGTAGTGCCGGAGGGAGCGTCTCAAAATTAAATTGCTCCAAGATAAACCTTGATTATTGCATACTTTTCCTGAAAATTCCGCAAAAAAAGGGGAGGGGAGCCACATCGTCCTGGCTCTCCTCTCTTTTTTTTTCCGGACGCGAAAAAAAATATGGCGCGTTTCGGATTCTGGGATCCGGCTGTGGTAATGTGCAAATCCTTGCCGCGAAATTATCGCAAGGCGAACTTGTTTCAGCCGTTGCGACGAAGGAAGCTACGGATGAAGACAGCAATTGGTAACACAGAGCGCGAAGCTTCGATCCGCTGTCGCTATCCGTAAGCCGGAAAGACCGGCTAACGGCTACCGCGCTTCAGCCGTTGCGACGAAGGAAGCTACGGATGAAGACAGCAGCGATACTTCGCCGTCAAGCGGTAATTTCAAGCGCAAAATGCTCCAGGGAAACAGGAGGGAAACGCCATGCCGAAAAAATGGACTGATGCCACCGCCACGCACAAAACCCTGCTCTTGTTCACGCGGCTTCTGTTTTTCGGCAGACGGCTCTGGCTCACGGAACTGGCAAAGCAGTTTGAGTGCTCAAAGGCCACCATCATGCGCATGATGGAAACCATTGAAGTTTCCGGTGTGGCGAAAATTGAGACGGACATAGAGCGCAGCGGCCGGGCCAGGGGCAGACGCTGGTACCAGTTGAGGATCCTGCCGGGCACGCCGCACATCGGCCTGACGCGCGATGAGGTGGAAAAATTGTCCTTCTGCCGGGATCTGCTGCAACGCCTTCTGCCGGACGGCATTGAGCGCGTCATCGACGAGGGCATCGCCAAGGTGTCCACCCTGATGGAACATGCCGAAGAACGGGGCGAGGCGACCTTGCCCAAAGCCACCCGCGTGTCCTGGGGGCGCATTGATTACACGCCGTTTCAAGCCCGCATGGAAACCCTGCTTGGGGCCATTTCCTCCCATACGGTGTGCGCCGTGGAATACCGCGAGCTGGAATACAAGTTTCCCGACAGCGCGTTGCAACGCTACGAGTTCGTCCCCCTGCGCCTGACCGCCGAGTATGAGAATCTGAACGCGGAGGGCTGGCTGGTCACAGGCAAGGGCAAGCTGGAAATAAAACATCCGCTGACCCTGGCAATCCACCGCATCTGTTCCTGCGTCCCGACGCGCCGTGTTCTGGAGGACTGCCCGCCCCTGCCTGAACATCAGGTAGCCTTCGGTCTGGTCGGCTATGAAGCATTCCCCGTCCGCGTTGTCTTTGACGAGGTCTTCAGCGGATACATTCAGGAACGTATCTGGAGCGATGATCAGGAAATTGTCGCTCTGCCCGACGGCAGGGTGGAACTGCGTTTCCGGGCCGCCGACCGCAATGAACTCATCGGCTGGGTGTTCAGCTTCGGCAACGGCGCGACTCTGCTGGAGCCGGAAGGCTTGCGCCGGCAAATCAGGGAGGAATTGGAAGACATGCTGGACATGTACGCGGGGGAAGACGACGGGGAGTGATACCGTTTCTCAATCAAACATACTTTTATGAATGATAAGGGAATTCAGCGCCCGGCGAGGATGGTGACCAGCCGGTAGACGATGCGCACGTCCTTGAGGGACAGACGGGGAAGACAGGCGTCCAGCTCGGCCAGAAGTTCCTCCTTTCCTTGCTCGTGTTCCGTCTCCAGAATGTCCCGCAGGGGCAGGTCGAGCGCTTTGGCGAGGTCGGTCAGGCATTGGATGGAGGCGTTGACGCTTCCGCGTTCGATTTTTCCCAGGTGCTTCACGCTCATTCCGGCCTTTTCCGCCAGAGCGTCCTGGGAAAGTTCCCGGCTGGCGCGCAGGGAACGGATGCGCTGCCCCAGGCTTTTGCTGATGTCTCCCATTGGACTTCCTTTCCGGTTGAAAAGGTAAGCATAGGTTATTTTTTTATTTTTTACAGGATTTATACGCCTTGTTTTATTATAAAAAAGGATGTATCGGTTTTTGTAACGCATTTTTCACCGTTTCAAGGCGGCCCGAACGCCGGGCCGCGCAAGGCAACTCAACCAGAAGGAGAGGACGAGATGAAACATTTCGGAACGGATATGGCGAAGCGGTTTTTCATGGCCTGCCTGATGCTCGGCAGCGCATTGGCTCTGGCGGCCTGCGGCGGAGGCGGCGGAGGGGGCGGAGGGGGATCCGCTTCTCTGCCCGCCGCAATGACGAAAGCCGATTTGGGCTTTACGGAGGCTATGAAAGGCGAGGCGGTGGCGGCGGACAACTCGAATACCGGAGCAGGTACGCAGGCATCAGCGGCGCAAGGAATAACGTTTGGCGATGACGACGGGTTCAAGTTGGATGATAGCGGCTCGTTCGTCATTAAAAACGACCAAGGAAACGAAATAGCCAAATTTGCGACCGGCGCCGATAAGGATGTCTATTTCTATGAAGTTGAACAAGGAAATCTTATAGTAGGCGAGACGGATACTACTGACGACATGATTGGCAAAATAAATGCTGTCGTCAGGGATCCAGCGCTCTTGGAGGCCCGCGAGTATAACCATGAACTGATTTTCACGGATCCGGACGATCCTGAGCATACAGAATATTTAACAGGGGAAGTCGGGAACGGCAAAACACAGCTTATTATGAACAAGGATCTGGTTGCCCTTGAGCATTCCACCTTCGGCGCGTGGATTGCCGAGCAAGTCTGGCAGGGCGAATATGTCTCCAGCGAGGGCGTTCATTCGCTTACGTCCGAGGGGCATATACTGGCCATGGAACCTCTCTTCGGCGGCGTGGACGCGCAGAAGCTGGACGCTCCGTCCTCCGCCGCCTTCACCGGCAACGCGGTAGCCCTGCTTTCACACTATGCTCAAGGCCCGGACTTCGGCACGTATACGTTCTTCAACGATGCGACAGCCAGCCTGACTGTCAACGGCACCACCGGAACGCTGGTTGTGGGTCTTCCGGACTACTTTGACGTCACCTGGTCCGGTGTGGCTGTCAGCGGTTCCACGCTGGGCGACTGGTCGAACGATTCTCTCTCGGTGGGCCTTTCCAACATTACCGATGCCAGTAGGAACTGGGACGCGGCAGTCTTCACGGAAGGCCAGGTTGCCGGCGGATTTTACAAAGGCGGCAGTAGCGATGGCTTTGCCGGCGAGGCTGTCGGCAAGTTTCAAGCCTATAGCGACCTTCCAGGTGAAGAAGGTGAAATCACCATCTCCGGCGCTTTCGGGGTGAAGCGGTAACTTCATGCCCCACTGCTTTCCCGCCGGATTGTTTCTCTGCCTCCTCGCTGTGGGGCTTTCAACCCTGGCCGGGGCGGAGGAGGGGACAGGCGGCGTAAACCGCGCGGCCGGAGATGCGGGCCAACCCTCCGCTCCGGCCGCGTCCGGACAGGAGGGCAGCCGCGTTCTTTCCGAAAGGGAGGCCTTGGCTCTGGCCGGGCGGCTCATGCAGGCCGGACATCTGGAAGAGGCCCGCGAGATATACGCCGCCGTCCTGGAAAAGACCCGTAACGAGGATTTTCGGGTCGAAGCCGGGTTCCAGTTGGCCCAAATCCTGCTGCGGGAAGGTAAATACCGTGCGGCGGCCTCCAGTCTGCAAATCATCCTCAACACCCACCCGGATCTGCCCCGGGTGCGCCTGGATTTGGCCAGAGCCTACTTTCTGGATAAAAACTACGAAGATGCGGCCTTTCAGTTCGAGCTGGTCAAGGGCGGCGACCTCCCGCCGCCGGTGCTGGAAAAGGTGGAGGTCTTTCTGGATCTGATCCGGCGGCAGAAAGACTGGACCCTGGATTTTTTCCTGACCCCGGTTTCCGATTCCAATATCAGCCAGGCTTCCGGCGGCAGCGAGGAATGCATTGACACTACCTTCGGAACTCTTTGCCGCCCGCTGGAGGCGAAGAAGAGCGGCTTCGGGCTGTCCGGCGGGGCCACGCTGGATTATTTCCGGCGCATCAGCCGGGACTGGGGGTTGCGGGCCACAGTGGGTTTAAACGGCCTGATGTATGAGCAGCGCGATTATGACGACCATACGCTGTATATGGCGCTGGGGCCGCGCCGCTTGTGGGAAAGCGGCGAAGCGAGCCTGCAGCCCACCTTCCGCAAACGCTGGTACGGAGGGAAGGAATACAGCCGGGAATACGGGATGCGCCTGGACGCGCGGCAGAATTTCGGCCCGTTGATTCTGGACGGCGGCGCTTCCTGGGGGACGACGGATTATGACGACCCCTATGTGCACAGCTTTTTGCACGGGCAATCCTGGGGATTTCGTTTCCAGCCCCGCTACATCCTGAATGAGCGAACCTTTGTACAGGCCGGGGCGCAATTCCTGCGGGACGAAACACGGGCGCGCGCCTATGCCAGCGATAACTGGCGCTACGCGCTGGGGGCGTACCGGATTTTGCCCCATAGCTTCGCGCTTTTTCTGGAAGGCAGCCTCGCGAGATCCGGCTATAAGGCTCCCCAATGGTATGTAACCAGAGATAACCGCTTGGATGAAACCACACGTAAGGATACCGTGTGGGGATTTACCGCTTCCCTGTCCAGCAGCGCCTTTACGGCCTGGGGCCTTACGCCGGTGCTGCAATACAGCTATATCCGGCGCGATTCCAACATCTGGACCCGGGGATTTGACCGCCATCGCCTGAATCTGATGGTCAACATCAGATTTTAGAGTAATGCCGTTTCACGTTGTTAGAGCGGTTTGACATTGAAAATGTCGAGCCGCTCTGCAAGGGTTTGCCATGCAAATCCTTGCCGCGAAATTATCGCAAGGCGAACTTGCTTCGCCGTCAAGATGAAGGGATGAACGCGCTCATTGAAAAACTTGGACTTGTCGAAGCCAAAAAATTTATCGCCCTTATCCAACGAAACCCTTTCGACTACACAAAATGGAGTGAAAAACTTTTTGAGGGGATGACATTGGGCGAACTTTCCCAAAAAGCCAAAGCGTATAGAGAAAGCCGGGGATAGCGCCTTGTCCGGCAAATCACAGTCTTATGCACACTCCTGTGGCTTCAGTTATTCCTTGATGCGCATCAGGCGGGCGGAAAAGCCATAGTCCGTGGTATATGATATATTGTCTTGGTCTTCAAAGATGATGGTAATCCATGTTTCAACATTTGCACGCAAACTGGGGACTAAAAGCGCCCGTTCGTTTCTCCCCCGGATAGTCACTGTAAAATATCCGCCTCCAAACTCGGATAGATTCCAGTCCAGTCTCTCTTTGTCGAAGTCCAACGTCAGCCGGGTATTTTGCAAAATCTCCCGCATTTCTTCCTGCCCGTCTGCATCAGCGCCCTTTGCAAACTCGCGGATAACAGCGTCTACATCGGATATCCCCCAGATCCCGCTATAATTTTTCTGTATGTCGCGAACCAGGACAAGCTCCCACTCTGTATCACCCCGGCAGACAAATTCAACCGTGTCATTGTCCCTGGCTTTCCAGGTACAAATCTGGCTGCCAAGCTGTTTGTCTTTCCGGGCTATATGAATTTGTCCGGATCGGATTTCAAATTCAATTGGAATATCCCGTATTATGTATTTGTTCCGGTTTTCCGTCATGGTTGAAGATTCAAAATTTACATCCCACCAGCGTTCCTCCGTGAGATGGACAATCATGTCAGCGGAGAAGCCGCCAAGGCCAAGCTGTTCTCGAAATACCCCGGTGGCCTGTAGATCCGTCATCCAGCGACCGTTGAACACCGAGGGATCAATTTCGGGCGCAGCTTGGGCGGCAGGGCAGCAAAAGGTGAAAAAAGCAAGGCACATGACCGAGGAAAACAAAAGCTTATTCACCGTCCTTCTCCTTTGCAGTTCGAATTTGATCAGCTTGCAGCATCAATAGAAGAAAATGTACAGAAGTAGAGCATTTTAACATTGAAAATGTATAAAACGCTCTAAAGTCCGCCAAAAGTTTACTCTTGGCGGACTTTATGCTGTTACCCCCTCAGCCGTATATTTTTGTGCCGCTATACGCGGTTCAAATTTTTCAAACCGAAGCATTCAGCATGACACCCCGCAAAGTATAACTTTGCCGGGATTGAACATAGTCCATAATTCCGGGATTGGATTTTTCAGGCTGCCCGGCACGGGCTTCCTTGAGCATGGATAATACGGATTCGGCATAGCGGGCGGCTTCAGCCGTCAGCTTATCCCGCAGCCCTTCCGGACTCACGCCCGCGGCAGCGCTGTCCCAACCGGCCGGCGCCGCCATAAAGCGCTCATTCAGACCGTTGTCGAAAAAATCATTCATGGCCGCATTAAGGCTGCCGTTAAGCTCCGCCATAAAAGCGTCGCCCTCGGCGAAACCGAAGTTGGCGTCAATGAAACGGGTTACATCCAGAAAGGCGTTACCCAGATTCTCCTCGGTAATTTCGTCCTGCCCCAGGCGTTTATAAACCAGCCCGAGCATAACGCCGGCGGCTTTTTCCCCATGAGTTTCAGCCATATAATTCACGACGCCGCCGAGGGCCTGCTCCAGCCTGCGCAACTGCCCGAACTTTTCTTCTCGGGCGGCGGAGTTTTCCGGGTCAAGAGCGTCCGCTTCCTTGGCGTTGTTCAATTTTTGGCTGGCGGATATGCGTTTGGAAAGATCAAAGGCAAAAGAATCCGCAATATCTTCCAGGTGGGTTTTTCCGCTAAGCCCAAGAAGGCCGGTGACGCTCATACTGACTCCTTGATGCTCTCATCGGCCGGAATGGAAAAGAGTTTAATCAATTCGGCATAAAGATATCCCGGTGCAGTGTTTTCAATTCCAGGGGCGTCATTTGGCTGTGCCAGTGCCCGCTGTACAGGGCAAGAAAATAAGCCGCGCCCATGGCCGCCACGCAGAGCAGGGGGATGAGCCATACAGGAGCGCGGCGCAAGCGTTTCTTTTCGCTCCGGTATCCGGCCTGGACTTTCAGGCAGCCTTCAACCGGACAGGCCGCAACGCATTCAAGGCAGCCCCGGCATTCCGGGCTGCTCACGCGGGCGGCTTCATGTACCGCAATTCTCGCCGGGCAGGCGCGGGTACAGCGGCGGCAGTAAGTGCAGTTTGTTTTATCCCGCCGCACGGCCAAAGGAGACAAAAAGGAAAAAAGCCCCAGCAGCGCGCCGTAAGGGCAGAACCCCCGGCACCAGAACCCCGGCGTCAGTATGGAGCCTGCAAAAATCACTCCCAGGCCGATCAGGGCCTCTTGTGAGGGTTGGGTAAAAAAGAGCCATATTCTGCTGTCCAGAGTTTTATTGTAGGGGCTGTCCAGGAAAGCCCGGAGGTCTTCCGGCGACAGACGCGCGAAAATCACCCAGAGGATACCGGCCAGCAGAATATATTTCGGGCAGGAGATGAGCAGCGAAATCAACTTGCCGGGGCGTCGGGGCAAGCCCAGAGGCGATCCCAGCTTTTTGTCCGCGCTTGCGCCCAGACGGCTCAGGAGTTCGCACAGCAGTCCGGCCGGGCAAAGATAGCCGCAAAAGCTTTTGCGGGCCGTCAAAGAGATGAGTACGGCCGCAAAAAAGACGGTTAATCCCGCCGGGTGGACGGAATCAAAGCCATACCCGGAAAAAAAGTTTTTTGCGGCCGCAAGGGCGCTGGCCGGCAAAAAAGCTTCCAACAGCGCGGGGCGGGGGTAAAAGGGCGGCCCTTCCCCAGGGCCGTTGTAGGAAGCCCAGTTGAAATATTGATAAAAATCCCAGAGAGCCGCTATAAACAGCGCGGCCGCCAGGGTCTGGATGCAGACCCGCAGTAAGCGCATGCGTTCAGGGGCGGTCATCCGGAGGTCGCACGGCTGTTTTTTGAAGATCCCGCGGCTGTTCGCGCGGAGTATATTCCGCGTTGATCTTTTTTTGCAGACGCAGGAGCACTCCTACAGTTATGGCCAGGCCCGCGAGAAAAACGACAAGATCCATTGATTTAAGCCACCGGGAGGATGTGTTTTATAAACTCCAGCGGTTGCGCGCCGCGCAACCGCTGGAGTATTGGAATCGGATTATAAACCGTAGGCTTTCAACAGCCCTTCCATGCGGGCGTGGGAAGCCTGGAGGCGTTCCCGGATCTGTTTTTTATAGGCTTCAAGATCGTTGATGGGGTTCCCGGCAACGCCTTCCCGCATGGCCGCCTGCACCACCGCGCCCGCGACCCATTCCACAAGCCGCAGATCCAGAGCCTTGGGGAGCATGTAGTCCAGCCCGAATTTCAACTCTTTCACGCCGTAAGCCTCAAGAACGTAATCCGGCACCGGTTCCTTGGCCAGTTGGGCAATAGCCATGGCCGCCGCGATTTTCATGCCTTCGGTAATGCCGGTGGCGCGTACGTCCAGGGCGCCTCTGAAAATACTCGGAAAGCCGAGCACATTGTTGACCTGGTTGGGGAAGTCGGATCTGCCGGTGGCCACTATCGCATCCGGCCGGGCTTCCTTGGCGTCGGCATAGGTGATTTCCGGGTCAGGATTGGCGCAGGCAAAGATGACCGGGCAGTTTTTACTCATGCTCCCGACCATATCCTTGCTCACAATGCCCGCCGCGGAAACGCCCAAAAAGCAG
Organism: Deltaproteobacteria bacterium; assembly: GCA_031266055.1. GTDB lineage: Bacteria > Desulfobacterota > Desulfovibrionia > Desulfovibrionales > Desulfovibrionaceae > WRHT01. Next base: position 19,011 of record JAISBT010000027.1, on the reverse strand, counting down.
TCGGCCCCCCGCATGGCTTCCGCAAGCGAGGAATAATGCGCTTTGCCGGCAAACTCCTGCTTTTCCGGGTTCAGCCCGGTACGCAGATTGTTGATATGCCCCCGGGAATCAAACATGGCTATGTTTTCGGGATCCACGCCCACGCTGCGGTAGAGGCGGGCGCAGGCGACAGCGGCGGCGCCGGCCCCGGAGATGACTATGCGTAAATTCGCTATGTCCTTTCCCGTTATGCTCAGGGCATTCAGCATGGCCGCCAGGGAAATGATGGCGGTACCGTGCTGGTCGTCATGGAATACGGGTATGGCCATGCGTTTTTTGAGCGTGGATTCCACGTGGAAGCATTCCGGAGCCTTGATGTCTTCAAGGTTGATGCCTCCGAAGGTCGGTTCCAGGGCGGCTACAATATCGCAGAGTTTGTCCGGGTCTTTTTCGGCTATGTTGATGTCGTAAGCATCCACATCGGCGAATATTTTGAAGAGCAGGCCTTTGCCCTCCATGACCGGTTTGCCGGCCAGGGGGCCGATGTTGCCCAGGCCGAGCACCGCGGTGCCGTTGGAAACCACGCCCACCAGGTTGCCCTTCCCGGTATAGGCATAGGCGTCCTCCGGGTTGTCCCGGATGGCGTTGCAGGCTTCGGCGACCCCAGGGCTGTAGGCAAGGGAGAGGTCTTTCTGGTTGCGGAAAGGTTTGATGGGCATGACTTCAAGCTTGCCCGGGCGGATTTTGGCGTGATAATCAAGCGCGTCCTGCTTGGTGAACATAGGCATATGATCCTCCATATACATTGAGTTAAGATATTCGATTAGCGGTTTTTTTTCGGGGACATGACCAGATATTTGGCGAGCTTGATCATGAGATCATGCATGTCAATGGGTTTACCCAGGTGGTCGTTCATGCCGGCGGCCAGACATCTGTCTATGTCTTCGCGAAAAACATTGGCGGTCATGGCCAGAATGGGGATGGTTTCCGTTTCTTCGGTGCCCAGGGAGCGAATGCGCCGGGTGGCTTCATAGCCGTCTATTTCCGGCATGTGGATATCCATGAGGATAAGGTCATAGCGGCCGGGGTTGTCGCGGAACATGGTCAGCGCTTCCAGGCCGTTCTGCGCGCAGTCAATGGTCACTCCGGTGTCTTCCAGCAGGGTTGTGACAATTTCGCTGTTGATGGGCACATCTTCAGCCAGAAGGATGATAAAATCTTTAAAGCAGTCTTTTCCGCCGGCTGCCGGCACAGCTCCGGCGTTGAGCGGGCCGGGAACCGCCGGAGCATCCTCCGGCCCGCCGGAAGCGGCTGCCGCAAGCCACTGCGGAACAAAGCTTTCGTTGATGACGTCAACTATGTCGGAAGCAAACAGGGGCTTCGGGATAAAACGGCTTACGCCGGATTCTCTGGCCTCGTTTTCCACCTTGCTCCAGTCCGTGCCTGAAACCAGCGCCACAACCAGGCAGGAGTCATTGGCCGCCCTGATTTTTTTGGTCAGTTCGGAAGCGTCGGCGTCCGGAACGGCCCAGTCCACAAAGGCCAGGTCAAAGGGTTTTTCCCGGTATGCCGCAAGCGTTTTATCAAGTTCGGCGGCGTTTTGGGCGACCGTGCAAGGTATGCCGATGGATGCGCCGAAGTTTTTGAAGTATTGCAGGACAGCCGCGTTGCCGTCCACCAGCAGCAGTTGCAAATTGCTCCAGTTTATCCGCGCGCTGAGCATGTTTTTATATTCGGCGCCGCCTTTTTGCACGGTAATGTTGAAAACAAAGGATGCTCCCTGGCCTTGGGCGGATTCCGCCCAAATTTTGCCGTGCATAAGTTCAATAATACTTTTGGAAATGGCAAGACCCAGACCGGTGCCGCCAAATTTGCGCGCAATTCCTCCGTCAGCCTGCTCAAAAGACCGGAAGAGCTTTTTTTGCTGCTCCCTGGAAATGCCTATGCCGGTATCGGTAACAGAGACCTGTACGTTATACATATTGTCTTCTTTATTGATAACGCGCACGGCCAGAGTGATATCGCCCTTCTCCGGCGTGAATTTAACGGCATTGGAAAGCAGATTGGCAATAACCTGCGCCAGGCGCTGTTCATCGGAAATAATGAAGGAGGGCATGTCTTTATCCACATCAATGATAAAGTTCTGCTTTTTTTCTTCAACGCGGAAGTTGATGACGTTAATCACCCGGCTGAGCATTTTTTCAAAGCTGAATTCAGTGAAGGAAAGTTCGAATTTGTTGGCCTCTATTTTGGACATATCCAGAATATCATTGATAACTCCCAAAAGGTGATTGGAAGCCTGATCGATTTTTTCCAGGCAATATTCTTTTTTTTCTATGTCATTTGAAGCTTTGGCGATGCTCGTCATACCAATGATGGCATTCATGGGCGTGCGCATTTCATGGCTCATGCGCGCAAGAAAATCCCCCTTGGCGTGGCTGGAAAGCTCAGCCTGCTCTTTGGCGGCGATAAGTTCCCGCTCCATGTTTCGCTGGTCGGTGATGTCCGTAGCTATGGTTCCAATGCCCACATCGCTGGAGGATGTTTTAAAGGCTGAAAAAGCCATAAGGCGTTTGGTTCCGTCTTTTTTGGTCATGGCCAGTTCAAAATCGGTTTCAACGCCGCGCAGGATGCGGGGAATAATTTCGCCGCGCACCACCCGGTAGGTCTTTTCATCGAAAATTTGCGCCAGCCCGCTGCTTTTCAGTTCCTGCGCGCTGTATCCGGACATATCCAGAGCGCCCTGGTTAAAATAGTCAAAGTTTCCGTCTTTGTTCACATAGGCAATGAATTGGGGCGAACTGTCCACAATGGCCGACATGCGGAGCAGGTTTTCTTCCATATCTTTCTGGCCGATGGCGGCCGAGATGATGCTGCCGATGAGTTTGGCAAGCTGGACGTCGCTTTCGCTCCATTCGCGGGCCTGATCCAGCTCGGTAAAGCTCAAAAGCCCGCGGAAAGAGTTTTCCACAAAGATCGGAATATGTATAAAAGACCGTACCTTATGGTTTTGCTCCAAATCCAGGGCTTCCACGTCGTCCACGTCATCAACGGCCATATAGGCATTTTTTTGCCCTATGAAGGCGTCATATTCAGGCGTGCCTTCTTTAAAGGGCCAGATGTCCGGATTCGGGCGGAACTGCCCGAATCTGGGGTGGCGCCAGTCGTAGGCAAGTTCCAGAGTCTGATTCGCATCATTAAAGCGCGTGACCAGTATTCTGCTGCTGGTCATAAATTCCCCGGCCATGCGCAGGGCGTTGTTGATCAGGGTGGCGGTATCCGCGGTGGAGATGAAGCTTTGCGCCATGGCCGACATAAGTTCCTGTTGCGCGAGCCTGCGTTCCAGTACGGCCCCGGCATTTTTTATATATGTTATGTCAACGGAATGCTGCAGGTGGGCGCTGTCCAGCCCGGGCCAGGTGATCAGGCAGTCAGTGTGGCGGTAGTGGCATTTGGACGGGGCGTTGTAGCTTTCCCAGACCACGGGCAGTTTGGTGTTTTTGTCCAGTTGCGGTTTGACGCAAAAGGCGCAGCGTCCGGTTTGCCCCTGCCGCAATACCTGCCAGCAAGTTTTGCTCCTGTAGTCGCCGTTGATTCCCATATGCCTTATGAGGGGTTTGTTGACAAACAGGAGTTCATCCGTAACCGTATCCGTGACATAGATATACGCTTCAATTCCGTCCAGAATGTTGCGCAGGACGTCCATGGATATTTGCGAGCGGTTGATGTGTTCCAGCATGCCGGTGACAGCCGCGCGCAGAGCGGCGAATTCGCGGGTTTTGGAATATGTGCCCAGAGACGGGTTTTCCGAGGCTTTAACCTGTTTCAGGTCGTAGCTCAAATTCTCCAGCGGCTTGAGAACCAATTTGCGCACACTCTGGTACAGCGCGAAGACAAAGGCGAGCAGCAACAGGAACAGCAGAACGGTTGTGCGATCCAGGGCGGTTTTGCCTTGCGAGTATATTTGCCGCAAGTCGCTGATGCGCAGAAGGGCGGGGGAGCCGTCTATGTCACGCAGGGCGATTTCCGCGATCATTTCGGTATCGCTTAAAAACCGGATGCTGTGCGGGCCCGCGTTGTCTTCGAGCCGGGCGCTTACCGCAAAATCGCTGGAACTGTAGCGGGTAAGCATGCGGAAATATTCATTGCTCAAAATATTCCCGAAAATCAGCGCGCCCGAGGGGGTTTGTTCGGAACGATCTCCGGCAATAGGGGCGCAGGAAAGGATATAGGCCTGATCGCCAAAAAGCGCGATGCCGCTGAGGCCGGGAATATCTTCCAGATAGCCGGCGACGACTTTTTTATCGGTCATTTTGCGGTCAGAGGATAAATCCGTTTCCTGATATTTTTTGATGACCCTGCGGGCAAGGGCGGAGGCATAGTCGGAAAACCCCGCGGGAACGGGCAAGGGTTGGTTGGTCAGATAGTCAATAAATTCAATATGCCGTATTTTTCCATGCTGATCCGCATAGGCGACGACATTGAGATGAAAAGTTTCCGGCAGGGAGCTTTCCGGCCAGTTATTGGAAAAGTAATCCGGATTTTCGCCTGTCGCGAAAGCAACGCTTTCATCCCAAAAAGCCGTGTCTTCAGCCAGGACGTAAGTATTTTTTATAGCGTCGTAAAATAAACCCTCCACCACCGCCAGTTGTTGTTTCAGATAATTGTTTTCTGATTCCAGAAGCATTTCCGGCATGGCGGTCTGGAAGATAACGAAAAATACCGTTGAAAAAAACAGGGTGATGACCAGCACCAGGATGAATACAATCGCTCGCAGGGAAATATATTTGGAAGCTTCAGTCATTGATGGGCTCCTGGGAATGGCGGAAATTTTCCGCCGCGGCGCTTGTTCTATTTAGTCGATGCTGAAAAAGTCGGGAAACGACTTTTTCAGAAAGGCACGCCGGCTCCAAGCGCCGCTACGCGGACGCCGCAAGTAAATTGCGGCTCGCTTTCCGCCGCGCCTGGTCGATTGCATCGACCGGGTCAGTCGGCCCTTTGGTATATTTCCGGTCGAAAAAACACAGGAATTTAGCATTTATAGTTAATGATATAAATATATTTATATACTTTTCAAGGGCCGACTATTTACGGATCAACCCTGCGTCCATGCAGTTTGATTTGCCGGTTGCGGCGGAAACTTCAAGTTTCGCCCGGCCGCTCAAAATGCCTCGCATTTCGGCGTAACACCCTGTCATGTTTTCCAATAAAAATGGAGTATACGTTAAAAGCGCCGGTTTGCAAAGCCTCGATCCGCAAGCAACCGCAAACAACCGCAAACAACGAAACATCGCCGCGGGTTACAGCCTGCCGTAAAGGGAACATAAGAACCGGGCATGTCCGAAAACATCCGGCACGGGAACTTGTACGCGTTTGCCGCGCGGAGGCTCCGGCTCCGTCTCCGCATTGCGCGCGGCTTCGGCGGGGCGCGGGCGGTCAGACCAGAATTCTTCCGGCAGCCAGCCCCTGTTGTCGCTTACACGCCATTCCCAGTTTCCGCGGGTTGAAGAGGGTGTGTTCATGCGGGCGGATCCGTCCAGGCGCAGAATATCCTGCATGGGCAGAACGGCCAGTTTGGCCTGGCTTTCCAGGGCCAGGCGCATGAGCACCTCATTGGCGCAATCCGCGTCCATATCCTGCCCCCGGTAGCAGATGAAATTATTTTTTTCGTATTCCGGGGCTTCGGCGAACCACTGTTTTCCTGTGGCGTTATCGTGCGTTCCCGTATACACCACGCTGTTTATCCGGTGGCGGAAAGGCAGATAGTCCCCTTCGCCCGGCTTTCCGCCAAAAGCGAACTGCAAAATTTCCATGCCGGGCAGTTCAAACTCCCGCATTATTTCCCGCACGTCCGGGGTTATGATGCCCAGATCTTCCGCGATAAAGGGCAGAGCGCCGAAATGGTTTTTCACGGTCAGCATGAACTCCCGGACAGGGGCCTTTACCCATCTGCCTTTGACGGCGGTTTTTTCATCAGCCGGAATTTCCCAGTAGGCGCAAAAACCCCTGAAATGATCCAGGCGTATGAGGTCGGCCAGGGCAAGGTTATGCGCGAGGCGTTTTATCCACCAGGAAAAATTCTCCTTGCGCATCTGATCCCAGTTGTATACAGGGTTGCCCCAGCGCTGCCCGGTGGCGCTGAAGTAGTCCGGCGGCACTCCGGCCACGGTCAGGGGTTCGCCCCGGGCGTCCAGGTTGAATAAATCCGGCCTGGCCCATACATCAGCGCTGTCGTGCGTGACATAGATGGGCAGATCGCCGATCAACCCGACCCCCAGGCGTGCGCAACGTTCGCGCAAGGCCTGCCATTGCCTGAAAAAAAGGTACTGAATGAATTGGTGTTTAAGCACGGATCTTCTGTGTTCAGCCTGCCATTTATGGAGCGCTTCCGGGCGTCTCCGTTTGAGATCTTCCGGCCAGGCGGGCCAGCCTGCCCCGCCCAGAGAAGTTTTTATGGCGCTGAACAGGGCAAAATCCGTGAGCCAGCCGGAATTTCCCCGTACAAAGGCTTCAAAATCCCGGTCGCCGTCCAAAGAGGGTTCCTTGCGTTGAAAAGCCAGATCCAGCAGGTAATCGCATTGGGAGGTCGCTGCGTTGTAATCCGTCCGGTCAGGGCGGAAACCGGGGTGGTTTTCCCGCAGCCGCGCCGCAGCGCCGGCGAGTTCGGCTTCGCTCAGCAGTTGTTCCTGCCGTAAAATTTCCAGGCTGATGAACAGCGGGTTTCCGGCAAAGGTGGAATTGCTGGAGTAGGGAGAATTGCCGATAAAAGTCGATGTGGGCGTGAGAGGCAGAAATTGCCAGTATTTCAGCCCGGCGGCGGCAAGGGTTTCGGCAAAGGCGTGGGCTTCCGGCCCGAGGCTGCCGATGCCGTACCGGGAGGGCAGTGAAGAAATATGCAGCAATACGCCGCAAGCGCGCGGATTGCTCTGTTCCGGCGTGTCTGAAGTTGAACTGGCGGCGGACATGGTAAGCTCCTTTTATATGAGGCCGGGGTGGACTTAAGCATACACTTTTTTATATGACCTTATCAACAATATCGCGCCCCTTCAGTTCAAGAGCTGGAGGGGCGCGGTTTTTGAATCGGCTTTTTGCCGTTAACGGCGGGCTTGCGCCCGCCCTATGGTCTGTTATACGCCGCGTTACTCGTCCACGCGGCGTATATGCGGAGAAACCTGATCCAGAGCATATAAACGGCGCACATAATGCGAGATGTCCGTACGCGTGGCAATGCCGTCTTGTTCAAATTCAGGCGTGGAACCGCTGGTATTGTATATAATGCAAGGTGTATATTTGGTATCCGGGCCTACATATGGAGCGTGATCTCCCATAATAACCACTGTTGTATCGGGAGGAAGGGCATTAATATATGTTTTTATGCCGTCATCCGTCCAGCGGGCGTGTGTAAAAAAAGCGGCGTACTCGTCCCCGGTAAACAGAGGATCAATATTTGCGGCGACATCGTGCATGGTTGTGGTTATGACAACATGAAAAAAAGGCGTGAGACTGATCTTGTTCGCGGCAAAAGAGAACAATTCCCGATCTTCCACATGTGTAAAATTCGATTCATACAACATGTATCCTTGGGCGAGCAGTTCTTCCCTGAAAAAAATATTTTCAAAACCCATCTTGAGCATACCTTTACGGCGATCAAAAAATTCGCCGGTGTACCCGTGAAACACCGAGGAGGTCATTCCCCCGCGCTTTTTGAACTGGCCGGCCAGACTATCCGGATATGACTCCAGCAGGTTATAGTAAATGCCAAGCGGATTGGCAATGCGTGTATTCAAAAATTCATAATCCGAGTTGGCTGACCCCAATTTTTTGATTCCATTCACACGCAGCAACATACCCTTTCGCGCAAGTTCAGTCAGAAAGGGCATGATGGTATTGCCGCCGGCCTTGCGTCCAATCATCAGGTCACCCAGGCATTCCACTTGTATATATACAAAATTTTTGCCCGCGGTAAACAACGGCAACGTATCCGCCAACTTTGAACTTGAAGTCATTTCTTCGCCCGGAATCAGCGGATTGAAAATTTCCGCAATCCAGACGGCAAAATAACCGCGCTGGGCTATGGTTTCCGGTACCAGCCCTTCTATATGCCGCCAACTCATGCCATGCCGCTGGTTCACATAAAGCGACATCCCCGAACCGACAATAGCGCAACATAAAAATACGCCCAACAAGCGCCGCCGCATATTCAGGCGTAACTTTACCTGACGCTGCACGCAGTTGAGCAGACAGACGGAAATTATAAACGCGCATAACAATGGAACAAGCGCGGGCAGGTATACGTAAGCCCATATATTTATGCTTTCGGCAATATTATTGGCCAAAGCGGCATGAACAGCGCTGACGGTAGGTACATCGCCCAAAAACTTGTTCCATGAAAAAATGATAACATTGGCCGCGAAGTTGATGAACAAGAAAAGCCAGGAGAGCGGACGCGGAAGCAGAACAAGAATCATCCCGGCAAAACCATGCAGAAACAATATTTTAATAAAAAATTTTATAAAACCGCTGATACTGAAATTGCCGAAGGTCAACCACGCGGCAAAAAAATTTTGCGCGACGAAAATTGCGATAAAGGCGATTAGAGCGGCTACCGCAAGCGACAGAGCGTTCTTTTTCACGATATTGATCCCTTGATTACTGATATCCGCATTGAAAAGTAACCTTCAACAATATCGCGCCCCTTCAGTTCAAGAACTGAAGGGGCGCGTTTCTTGAATCGGCGTTTTGCCGCCGAGGGCGGGCTTGCGCCCGCTTTCGGTCGTCGCGCGGCGGGGATTCACAGACGAATCCCCGCCGGTTTCACATATTACATACCGCTAGTTCCAGGGAATGAGCAGCAGTCCGGCTCCCATGATCACGCCGGTCACAATCAGCACCATGACGCAGTAACCCATGATGTCCTTGGCCCCCAGCTTGGCGATGCCCAGAAGCGGCAGAGCCCAGAAAGGCTGGATCATGTTGGTCCACTGGTCGCCGTAGGCTATGCTCATGGCCACCTTGGCCGGGTTGACGCCCAGTTCCATGCCCGCGGGGATGTTGATGGGCCCCTGCACCACCCATTGGCCGCCGCCGGAAGGCACGAAGAAGTTGATGATGCCGCCGGCGATGTAGGTGAAGAAGGGAAAGGTGGTTACAGTGGAGAAGGAAATGAACCATTGGGCGATGATCCCGGCGAGCCCCGTGCCGATCAGAATGCCCTGGATGCCGCCGTACAGGGGGAACTGCACCGCAATGCCCCCGGCCCCCTTGATGGCTTCGTTCACGGCCCGCATATAGGCAATGGGAGTGCCGTGCAGAATGATGCCCAGCCACATGAAGACGAAGATCACGATGTTCAGGGAAAGGTTCATGGCCCCGTTGGCGTAGAAGTAGCGCACCAGGTAAACCACGCCCATGAGTCCGAGGATCAGGGTGATCAGGCGTGAATATTCCACCTTTTCGGCCAGAGTCTTCACCTTCGGCTCTTTGATTTCCTCCGGGTCGACCAGCAGCGCCTGGTCAACCACGTGCACGTCGTCGCCCGTCGGGCAGATGAGTTTGAACGTGATGGGCAGGGAGAGGATCATCGCGCCGGAAATGATCAGGTTGGCGGGGTGGAAAATGGTTTCCGTGGTGGGGATGATCCCGGTGAGCTTTTCCACCAGGTGTCCCGCGGAGGCCACGGCCAGGGGGATGGAGCCGGAAAGTCCGCCATGCCACACGATAAAGCCGCCGTAACCCGCGGCGACGATATATCCGTAATCCAGGCCCTTGATCCGGCGGGCCAGTTCGCGGGCCAGCAGGGCGGCCACGATCAGGCCGAAACCCCAGTTGATCCAGCTGCAGATGCCCGCCACAAAGGCGCAGAGCATACCCGCGCCGGCGGGAGTCTTCGGTATGGAAGCCAAGGTGCCCAGCAGACTTTTAACCGGGCGGCTGATGGCCATAGTGTGCCCGGTGACCACGATCAGAATCATTTGCATGGCAAAGCCGAGTATGCCCCACAGCCCGTTGCCCCAGGAGTTGATGATCTCAAGGGGGCCTTTGTCGGTCAAACCCAGAGCGGCCAGAAAAGCGACGAAGGTCAGCAGGACGGCGAACAGAAAGGCATCAGGCAGATATTTTTGCATGATAGCCACAAAAAAACGCACCAACATTTTCATGAGAAACTCCTTTATATAATATAGGTCACATGGAAAATCCGTTACGGCCGGTGCCGCGTCAAGCGACAATAGCCGCAACCCCGCAAGGGGGTGCGCGCCGCCTTAAGGCGGCGAAGCGATCCTCACGCCGAGGCGACAGGCGAGGCGGTACATGGTACTGGTCACTCCAGCTACGCAATCAGCGCCGGGTTTTCGCCTGAGGAGAACCGGCGGCTGTTCAGCCCAAGTGAAGTTTATTTCGCGTTTATCCTCCTTTTTTGGCGGGTTTCGTCCCGGAGAAAGCCGGTTTTGTCAAAATCAGCAAACATCCCGGCATATTCATTGAGAAAAAATATCCGGCCATTTGACTATTTATTCAAATTCCGGCCTGTGTCAACTAGTTTTTGAAACCCCAATCCACCACGGTTTCGAGGATATTTGCTCAGGGGGCAAAATGTACCCCTTTATAACGCCGGTTTCAGCTTCTTCAAGCCATGACTCGGGCCAAAAGACCCGGCAGCGTAAAATTGCTCCTTGAGGGGAAATTTCAACCCCTGAACAATTCTGAGTGGGAGCCAAGGCGTGCAAACCGAAGTATTTCCGATTCTGTCGTTTGGTAAACCAGCAGTAAATCCGGTTTAAGATGGCATTCCCTGTACATTTTCCAATTTCCAATAAGCGAATGATCCCGGTATGTTTCCGGCAAAGGCTTATCTTCCACCAAAAGCCCGGTCACGGCCTCCAGAAGGCCGTCCAAGTCTTGAGCATGGCGCGGGGTCGCTTTGGTACGCCGATAATCCTTTTTGAAGTCCGTAGACCATTTAATCGTCCGCATTCAACGCCGCCATAAATTCTTTTACAGAGTCAGCACTGTAGCCCCCCCCTGCTTCAAGTTCCTCTATTGCACGGCGTGTTGTCTTGTTCGGTACTTTTACCTCAAAGGGCAAACGGCGCTCATCGGCCACCCTCACCAGAAGAAGCCGGATAGCATCGGAAAGAGATAATCCCATATCGGCTAAGGCATCGGCCGCACGTTCCTTCACGGATGTATCAATCCGTGCCCTCACGACAGAATCTTGCACTTGTGTGACAGTCATAAGTTTACCTCCTGCCGGAAAGAGTAGCTATATTGTAGCTACACGTCAAGAGCCATTTTCAAAAGGCAAAAAGACAGAAAAGACAAGTTTTACGCCAGAAAAAACACACACTGCTCTAACCCTCTTCTCCATCAAGCTTTTTACAGATTTCCATGCGGAAATCTGTAAATCTTTACCCAGCAAGAAAAGTATGCGCGTCAGGCGGAAACGCGCGGGCTAGAGCATTTTAACATTGAAAATGTTGAAATGCTCTGGCGGCGGGTACCGCCGCCCGCCCCGCAGGCGTGGGCGAAACTTGCTTCAGCCGTTGCTGCGCAGCAGTTTACGGATGAAGACAGCAAATAGTTGCTAGACATTCCATCTTGCCAATCGCTGTCGCTATCCGTAAAGCGGCAAGCCGCTTAACGGATACCGCGCTTCAGCCGTTGTTGCGCAGCAACTTACGGATGAAGACAGCAACGATGTTTCGCCGTAAAGCGCCGGAGGGAGCGTCTCAAAGTTAAATTGCCTTAGGATGATGAATTTCTGGCCTCAGCCTTGGTTGCTGAGTTGGTTTGATTCATTCGTTTGCCTTGGTTTTTGAAAGCGCCGGGTTTCCCGCTTGTTGACAATTCAATAATCTAAATATATCAATGCGGAATCTGTCTTTTATCCGCATTTCAAGTCAAAACAGCGCCCATGCGGTTCCGCCTTGCGCCAGGAAGGTAACTAGTCGATGCTGAAAAAGTCGGGAAACGACTTTTTCAGAAAGGCACGCCGGCTCCAAGCGCCGCTATGCGGGCGCCGCAAGTAAATTGCGGCTCGCTTTTCGCCGCGCCCGGTCGATTGCATCGACCGGATTAGTCGGCCCTTTGGTATATTTATGGTTGAAAAAAAACACAGAAATTTAACATTTTTTAATAATACAAATATGTTATACACTTTTTGAGGGCCGACTAACTATGCGTGTTTTCCAAAAAAGTTTATATGGGTTGTTTTTGATTCTGGCCTTATGCAATCTTGCGTTTTTCGCCAGGCAGCCGCAGGCGCTTCTGGCCGGAGCCGGTCTGTTGCTGGCCGGGGTTTTGAGTGCCGTTTTGTCGGTTTACCGGGAAAAAAAGGAAATTGCGATCCTGGCGGCCTATATAAAATCTCTGGAGGGAACCCCCTTGCCTTTTCCCGCCGCCCTGCCCGGAACGGCCGAAGAAATTTGCCGGGCGGCGGAGGCTTTGTCCGCAAACGCCGCTTCTGAACATTCCCGCGCCGAACAGTCCGGAGCGGAAGTTCAGCGTTTCCGGCAACAGGCGCGGGAACTGGAAAAACAGAACGGCATCCTGCTTGGCGGCGGGCAGGCCCTGCGGGAAAACCTGCGTAAGCTTGCCCGCGTGACGCGTGAAGCCTCGGACATTTTGCTCAGGGATATGCGCCATCTTTCCAAAGTGCTCGCGGAAATAGGCGACGGCGTGGAAGCGCAGAAATTCAGCCTCCAGAAAACAGGCGGAGCCATGGAGCAGGTCACCCGAAAAGCCGGCTGGGTATCCTCCAACGTGCAAACCGTTTCCGAGGAGGCCGAGTTTTCCAAAACCAAGGCGCAAAGCGGGCACAGCGAGGCGCGCGGCGCGGTGACGGCGGTGGAGGCGGTGAGCAAGGTGACCGGAGAGTTGACCGGAACCATGAATCAGCTCAAGGAAAAATCTGAACTCATCGGCAAGGTGACCGTCGTTATTCGGGAGTTGGCCGACCAGACGAATCTTCTGGCTTTGAACGCGGCCATTGAAGCCGCCAGGGCCGGGGAAGCCGGCAAGGGTTTTGCCGTGGTGGCGGAAGAAGTGCGCAAGCTGGCCGATAAAACCATGCAGGCCACCGTTGAAATAGGCGACGTGGTCGCGAATATCCAGCAGGCGGCCAGGGCGGGCATTGAAGTTGTGGATTCGGCCGTCGGACATACCGCCCAGAGCATGGAACGGTCTGTGGCCGCCGGAGATTTGATGACGGAAATTGTGCGGCACATAGATCTCACCGCGGACAGGCTGGCTTCCATCGCTTCCGCTTCCGTGGAACAGGCGGAGATCTGCGGCAATACCAACGCGGATCTGGAAGATGTCCGGCGGGTGGCGGTGACGACAGCCGGGCATATGGAACAGTTCACCGCACGGCTGGTGGACATTTCCGGCACTCTTGAGGATGTGGAGCTTGTCGCCGCCACCCTGGAAAAAGACGATCTGGAAACCGCCGCGGATATGCGCATTGTCAACTGGACTTCGGATCTGGGCATGGACATTGAACTTATCGACAGCCAGCATAAATTGCTCTGTATTTACATCAACGCCCTGTACAGGGCCTCCCGCCGGGAAGGCAACCGCGACATGCTGCTGGACATTGTGGGCTGCCTCAAAGATTACACCGCCATCCACTTTCGCACGGAAGAACAATTCTTCACGCACAGCGCCTACCCGGAAGCCGAGGCGAAGCGGCACAAAAGCATTCACGAGAATTTTGTGAACCGGGTTATGGATGTGGATCAACAACTGCGCGCCGGCAAAATATCCGTCAGCGACGATTTGCTGCAATTTTTGAAAGACTGGCTGATGAACCATATCCGGGTGACGGATCATCAGTACGCGCCTTTTATCAAAGCCAAGAGGGCGGAAATCGCCGCCGCTGTCGCGCGTGAGTCTTAGTACCATGTCACACTTGAAACTTCGCCTTAGCTTCGTTTTAAAAAAACACTTGCCTTGTTTTTTTGGTTTAATTATTACTGAACCGGTAGTATTTATTTTATTACGATAAACTGGTACGCTGCGTCAGTGCCGCGTCAGGCGGCAAGCGGCAAAACACCAACAAGAGGTTCGCTATGAAAAAGAGTAGTATGCTTATTGTGGCAGGCATGGTTCTGGCTTTGACGCTGTCTTCCGCCCCCGGCGCCGGGGCGGCGGATCCGGTTTTGAAAACGTTCACCGTTACTTCCGGGCCTTTGGGGGGCGATTTTTACGCTCTGGGCGGGGTTATCGGCGAAGTGGCCAAAAGCGTGCTGCCCGGCACCACGGTCAGCGTGAATACCGGCGGCGCGGTGGAAAATGTGCTGAAAATAGAAGGCGGCAAGGCGGATCTGGGTACCGGCATGGTCAAACTGTACCTGGAAAGCCTGCAAGGAACCGGCGCCTATGCGGGCAGGCCGCCGGTGAAGAACGTCCAGGTCATGATGTATGTGACGCCCATGCCCATGAGCTTTTTCCTGGTCAAAGAAGACAGCCCCTTCAAATCCATTGCCGATATTGCCGCGTCCAAGCCCAAAATCCGGCTGCTCACTTCGAAAAGAGGCTCGTCGCCTTCTGTGGCCTCGGAAAACATGCTTAAATATTACGGTTTTGATTATGACGCCATTGAATCCTGGGGCGGTTCCGTGCAATACGTGTCCTATGCGGAAGCTTCCTCGCTCATTCAGGACGGCCATGCGGACGCCTTTGTCGGCCCGATTGTTTCATCCATCAACGAACTCATCACTTCGGTAAAGATGCGGATGCTCCCCATTGACCCGGCGGTGCTGGACAAACTTACCGCCGACGGTTACATGTCCTATACCTTGAAGAAAGGACAGTATTACTTTGTGGCCGAGGATATCCCGCACATGGCGGAATCGGTTATTTTGCCCGTCGGCGCGGGCCTGCCCGACGACGCGGTGTATAAACTGACCAAAGCGCTTTGCGAAAAGCCGGAACTGATCCGCAACGTGCACCCGACCTATGCGGTGTTTGAACCGGAGAGATGCCCGAGCTATATTGAACCGCAACACATCCATCCGGGTGCGTTGCGCTATTACAAGGAACGCGGCTGGTTGCGGTAATGAGCGGACAGGAATGCGCCGATACTGCGAATCAAGGTAAAGACAGGCCGTCATCGTCATTGGCCGGAAGGGCGCTGGAAAAGGAAAAAGCCGGGGAAACCG
This sequence comes from Deltaproteobacteria bacterium, assembly GCA_031266055.1. GTDB lineage: Bacteria > Desulfobacterota > Desulfovibrionia > Desulfovibrionales > Desulfovibrionaceae > WRHT01. Next base: position 3,874 of record JAISBT010000027.1, on the reverse strand, counting down.
TAAACAGCCTCTCTGCCGTACAATCCTCCGGAAGGCCGGATTTCGCCCTGCTGACGCGCTATGTGATTTTTTTCGGCTGTCTTGCCTTTGCCCTGTATCAGGGGCTGACGGTGGTGCGGGGCATGCCTCCGGCCTATATGCACCGCCCGGTACACGTCATGTTTGCCGCCGGTCTGGCTTTTCTGGTTTACCCGGGCGGCGGGAAGAAGCTTGCTCCTCTCGATCTTGTCTTCAGTCTGTGCGCTGTTGCGGCCTTTGCGGTGCCGGCCGTCTATGCGCATGAGATTTCCGTGCGTCTGGTTATGGTGGATGAACTTAATGCAATCCAGACGATTGGCGGCGTGGCGGGCTTGCTGCTGGTGCTGGAGCTGGTTCGGCGGGTGGTGGGAACCGCTCTGGCCGTGGTTTGCGTCCTGTTCATCGCCTATGCCTTTTTAGGCGTTTACATGCCCGGGGCTCTGGCGCACAAGGGCTTTTCCTGGCTGGAGATTGTGGATTATCTGGGCTTTGGTCTGGAAGGGCTGTATTCCTCCGCCATAGGCGTTTCTTCAACTTATATCGCCGCCTTTATCATTTTCGGCACCTTTCTGGAGCGTTGCGGAGCGGGCGGACTGCTCATGGATCTGGGCACCGCGCTCACCGGAGCTTATCGCGGCGGCCCGGCAAAAGTCGCGGTGCTCACCAGCGCCTTGTTCGGCACCATCTCCGGATCGGCTGCGGCCAATGTCTATGCGACCGGCGCCTTCACCATTCCGATGATGAAAAAAACCGGATACCGGCCGGATTTCGCCGGAGCGGTGGAGGCGGCCGCCTCCACCGGCGGGCAGATCATGCCGCCGGTAATGGGCGCCGCGGCGTTCATCATGGCGGATTTTCTCAACGTCCCCTACCTGGAAATCTGCAAAGCGGCGGTGATTCCGGCTTTTCTGTATTTTTTTTCCGTTCTGCTCATGGTGGACTTTGAGGCTGCCAAACACGGATTAAAGGGATTGCCCAAGGAAGAGCTGCCCAAACTGCGCGATGCGCTCAAAAGGCTGTACCTGCTTTTGCCCGTTGCCGTGCTGCTGTTTTTCATGTTTCTGGGCAAGACGCCCTTTCTGGCCGCCATACTGGCTGCCGCTTCCGCCATTGTGGTTTCCTGGGGCGACCGGCGTTTTGCCATCGGCCCGCGCCGCTGTCTGGACATTTTATCCACCGCGGGCCGCCGGATGATTCTTATCGCCGTGGCCTGCATGGGGGCGGGCCTGGTGGTGGGCGTGGTTTCCCTTACCGGCATAGGCCTGAATCTCGCTTCCGTGGTTTTATCCATATCCGGAGGCAGCACTGTCCTGGCGCTGGTCGTGGTCATGCTTTCCTCTCTGCTTATGGGCATGGGCACGCCCACCACCGTGGCCTATGTGCTGGTGGCTACCCTTGGAGTTCCCGCCCTGCTGGCTTTGGGGTTCGAGCGGCTCCCGGCGCATTTTTTTGTCTTTTATTTCGGGGTAATTTCCATGGTTACTCCGCCGGTGGCGGTCGCCGCTTATGCCGGAGCGGAAATATCGGGCGGCGGCATGATGCGCACCGGCGTGATCGCCACCCGGCTGTGCAGCGTGGCCTTTGTCGTGCCGTTCTTTTTCATGTATGATCCGGCTCTGCTCATGCAGGGGAGCGATGCTGCCTACATTTTGCAGGTTTTCGCGACGGCGACGGCAGGCACGGTCGCCCTTGCCGGGGCCATGTCGCGCTGGTTCATCCGGCCCCTGCCTCTGCCTCTGGCGGGGGTGCTTCTGGCCGGCGCCTTCACCCTGATTGTTCCGGGTACGCTGACGGACGGCATCGGCTTTGCCCTGGTCACGCTGGTGACGGTATTTTGCGTTTTGACCGGCAGGAAAAATACCCGCCCGGCGAAGCGGTTATAAAACGGCGGCTGGTGCCGCCGGCGCGAGGCGGGATTCATTCCCGCCGAAGCAAGACATGGAGCGAAGCGGTTATAAAAAGCGAAGTGGTTATAAAAAGCGAAGCGGTTATAAAAAGCGAAGCGGTTATAAAACGAAGGACGGAAAAATGAGTAAACTGATTCATCCCGTGGCAGGTTCCTGGGTAGCCATAGTTACCCCCTTTGCCGCGAGCGGCGCGGTAGATCTTGGAGTAATGCGCGCGCTCGCCGATTTTCAGGCGGCCAACGGCACCGGCGCGCTGCTGATTCTGGGCTCCACCGGGGAGCCGACCACCATGACCATGGAGGAAAAAAAAGGCGTCATCAAAGCCATGAGCGCTTATTGCAAAGGTAAAATCCAGGCTTTTTTCGGGGTTACGCACGGCTCCACCGATATGACCATTGAGCTTGCCCGCTATGCCCAGGAAAACGACGCGGACGGCGTAGTAATTGTCGTTCCTCCTTATCTGTGCCCGGATCAACCCTCGGTGCTGCAATATCTCATTGATGTGTGCGTGTCCGTGGACATAGGCGTGGGCCTGTATAACAACCCGGCCAGGGTAGTGGCCAACGTCAACCCGGAAACCATTATCCGGCTGTTCAACGAGGTTCCCAACCTGGTGGCGGACAAAGAGGCCATGCCCAGTGTGGGGCAGCTTGCCGCGGTATGCGAGGGCACCGGGGGAAAATTGCCGGTATTTTGCTGCGATTCGCCCGTGTACGCCCTTACCCTGCCCACTTTGAGCCTGGGCGGAGCGGGCACGGCCAACGTGAGCGGCAATGTGCATCCGCGGGCCATGGCCGATATGTCCGCGCCCTGGAAGAGTTGGGAGGATGTGTTGCGTACGCGCAGGATTCACGAAGAAATTCTGCCGATTATGGAAGCCTGCTATGCCGCCACCAATCCGGTGGCCGTGAAATCTTTCGTGCGCCTGCTGGGCTTTCCGGTGGGAGCTTGCAGAAAACCCCTGCGGGAAGCCGCTCCCGAGGTTCAGGAAGGCATGCGCTTGCTGATTGAGGATTTTGAACTCAGGAAGCTGTATAATTTGTAACTTTGCGCATGGACGCGGCATCTGTATTTTGAACCATATATCGCTGCACCGGACATGAAAGTCCGGTTTGCTCCGCCGCCAAATGGCGGCGCGGCGGCTTATGCCGCCGGCGCGAGGCGGGATTCATTCCCGCCGAAGCAAGACATGGAGCGAAGCGATCCTCTTTGCTCCGCCGCCAAATGGCGGCGCGGCGGCTTATGCCGCCGGCGCGAGGCGGGATTCATTCCCGCCGAAGCAAGACATGGAGCGAAGCGATCCTCATGCCGAGACGACAGGCGAGGCGTGGCATAACAGGAGGAAGATCTTGCGGAGCGTGGAACTGAAGCAGCCGCAGTGGTACAAATTGCGCTTCGAGCCGGGCGAGGATATTTTTCAGGGTTTGCGCGATTTTTTGCTGGAAAAAAATCTTGAGCGCGCCTTTGTGTTGTCTTCTATAGGCTCGCTGGAAAAGATCACCTGCAATTACCCTGTGGTCGGCACAAAAATGCCTCCGGACGTAAAAAGCAGGACGGTGGAGGATTTTCTTGAAATCAACGGGATCAGCGGCGAAATCTGGCGGGAGGACGGGCGGATCCGCGTGCATTTGCACGGCTCCGTCACGCATGAAGTCGATACGCTTTACGGCGGCGGCATAGCCGAAGGCGCCAAAGCGCTGGTGCTGGTGGAGATGGTGCTTATGGGCCTGCCGGAATGACGGCGGTAATGCTATAAGCGAAAAGTGTCATGTTTTTATTAGAGCATTTTGACATTGAAAATGTTGAAATGCTCTGGCGGCGGGCACCGCTGCCCGCCCCGCAGGCGTAGGCGAAACTTGCTTCAGCCGTTGCTGCGCAGCAGCTTACGGATGAAGACAGCAGCGATGTTTCGCCGTAAAGCGCCGGAGGGAGCGTCTCAAAATTAAATT
>JAISBT010000163.1 GCA_031266055.1 Deltaproteobacteria bacterium | reverse complement strand
GTGAACGACCCGGCTGGAACCAGAACGAATTCCATGCCGATGCTGTTGGTAAATGTCTTTTCGGCGGCAAAGGATTCCCCCGGCGTCAGGGCAAGCAAAAACGCGTAAAGAATGGTTATGCTCCGCAGATTGATTCTTTTCATTCAATTTCCTATCAAGTTGAAAATTTTCAGAACGCGGCGAGAGCATTTTAACATTGAAAATGTTGAAATGCTCTCGCGGCGGGCACCGCCGCCCGCCCCGCAGGCGTAGGCGAAACTTGCTTCAGCCGTTGCTGCGCAGCAGCTTACGGATGAAGACAGCAGCGATGTTTCGCCGTAAATCGCCGGAGGGAGCGTCTCAAAATTAAATTGCCTGAGTGAAGAAAAGCCTTGGCCGGCTATTCATACGTTACAACATTTCACGCTTGAAATACATGCCGGGCGGTACAACTTTTCAAAGTTGAACTGCTCCGGGGCTGTAGCATTTTAACCTTGAAAATACTCCAATTTTTAATTTGGAATTGGAATGTTCCGATTTTTCTTGATTTTCCTCTTGGATACAATATATACTGAATTGAATAAAATCCAAGAATTGGAGTGCGTTCGATGAACAAAAGCGAATTAATCAGAACCCTGGCGGATGAAAACGCCCTCAACGCCGATGAAGCGGCTGTGGTGGTGGATACTTTTTTTGATTCCATGCGGAATATGCTGCGCGAAGACAACCGGGTGGAAATCCGCGGTCTGGGCAGCTTTAAAGTCAAATCTTACGAGGGTTACGCCGGGCGTAACCCCAAAACAGGCGAAATGGTAAACGTAGCCCCCAAAAAACTCCCTTCCTTCCGGGCAGGCAAAGACCTGAAAGACTTTCTGAACAGTTGACGCCTGAAGCATTTTCGCCAGAGCCTTTTAACATTGAAAATGTTAAAAGGCTCTGGTTCTGGCGGCGGGTACCGCCGCCCGCCCGCAGACGTGGGTGAAACTTGCTTCAGCCGTTGCTGCGCAGCAGCTTACGGATGAAGACAGCAGCGATGTTTCGCCGTAAAACGCCGAAGGGAGCATCTCAAAATTAAATTGCCTTAGGCGCGGTTTGACATTGAAAATGTCGAAGCGCTCTGATATTGTAATCACTTACATTCACCCTTAAACGCCGCGCATAGCGGGCGGGCATTATAAAAAGGGCGCGGAAACATGCAGGCGGCGGTCGGTTACAGCGAAAACCCGATTACGGAACAGGCCGGGCAGGAAGCCGCGCGCGCGGCACTGCTGCAAGCCGGCCGAACAGACCCCTGCGCCCTGGCCTTGCTTTTCTCCACTTCCAGGCACGATGCTCCGGCCTTGCGTTCCGCCGTTGCCGGAGTGATCGGGACGAGCGCCTCCATTGTCGGCGGCGGGGCCATAGGGGCGATTACCAATGACCGCTTCGGCTACGCCGGCGATCAGGTGGGCCTTGCCCTCATTTGGCTGTCCGAGGTCAAGTGCGACCTGGTTGTGGAAAAAGACCTGGACAAAGGCGCGGAACAAGCGGGTGAACGCCTGGGAAAACAACTGGCCGCGCTTGAGGTCAGGCCGGAATCGGCGCTGACGCTTTTATACGACAGCATTTACCACGTCAACGGCGAAACGCGCATGGTCATGGCTACCGACCTTTTACGCGGCATCCGGCAGGCCCTGGGGTTTTTGCCGGATATTACAGGCGCGGGACTGCAAGGCGATTATCAGGCCGGAGCGACCATGCAGTGGACAGGCGCGGACACTCGGCAGCACGCGGCCCTGGCCCTCCATTTTTCAGGCGCGGCGCAAATTGACCATGTAATCATGCACGGCTGCCGTCCGGCTACAGGTTACTATACCGTCACCAGGGCCGACCGGCAGACCATACTGGAAATAAACGGCCTTCCGGCGCTGGAGTTTATGGATAAACTGCTGGATTCGGCCATTGCGCCGGAAGATTACCCTTTTTTTCTGATTTTCGGGATCAACCTGGGCCGCAAATACGCTGAATTCAGCGAGCATAATTACGCCAGCCGCCTCTGCCTTGCCGTTGACAAACAACGCGGCGGCATTGTCATGTTCGAGCCGGACATGACCGAAGGCACACAATTTCAGATTATGTACCGCAGCCTTGACCTGGATTACATGATCCCGCGTATTGAAAACATTTTTGACCGGGTAAAAGGCCGTAAACCCGTGTTTGCGCTGTACATCAACTGCGCCGGCCGCGCGGCCGGCTATGGCGGCGTGGATCTGGAAGACGCCGTACTGTTGCAGAAAACCGTTGCCCGGCGCGTACCGCTGCTTGGAATTTACACCGGCGTCGAAATAGCCTCTATCGGAGGTATTCCGCGCGGGTTGGACTGGACGGGAGTTTTCTGCCTGTTCAGCATACCGGAACGGACGGCGGCGACATGACACAAGACGGCCCCGCACAGGAATTTGACTATATCAAACGCTGCAACGAGCGTAATATAGGAAAAATACTGCAACTGGACATGCAGTCCATACGCATACGCCACGAACTGGAACAAAAACGGCGCGGGTTTACCATGATGACCCGGCTGGCCGAAACCCTGGCGCACGGCCAGGGCAACGAGAGCATTTTCATCGCCGCCTCCAAACGTATAAACGCCACCCTGAACATGCAGCGCACGGTGGTTCTGCTGCCGGGCAAACACGGCACGTTCAGGGCGGCCATAGCCAGCGGATATTCCCCCGAGGAAGAAAAAACGCTGGCCGCGCAAAGCATGGCGCCTGACCCCGCCCTGCTTGACCCGGAGCAATCCGTCATCATCAACGGAACCAGCCCGGAAGAACATATGGCTTCGCTGCGCGTGGCCCTGAGGCTGCCCTACCTGGTTGCCGCCCCCATTATCCTGAACAACGAAGCGGCGGCAATTCTTGTCACCGGGCGCACGGTGGAGCAGCCTCCTTTTATGACCAAGCTCGGGCCGGGCGATCTGGAAACGGTGAAAACCGTCAGCGCGTTTCTGGCCGCCCTGCTGGCGGGACGCCGCGTAACCGAGGCCGAGGAACGCATCAAAATCATGTTGGACGCCATGCCCGCCTGCTGCGTTCTGTTTGATGAAAATTTCCGCCCTGTCGACTGCAACGCAGCCACCCTGCTGATGTTTGCCTTTACCGACAAGCAGGAATTTCTGAACCGCTTCCATGAGCTTTCGCCGGAATACCAGGCCAACGGCCGGATCTCCGCTGAAATTTTTATCGAGCGGATGCAAAAAGCCCTGGCCGAAGGACAGGCCAGGTTTGACTGGATGCACCGCACGCTTGACGGGGAGCATATACCCTCAAATATTGTCGTGGTCAGAGCAAAACGCGGCGACAATTACATTCTGGCCGCCTACATACAGGATTTGCGCGAACGCAGGGCCATGCACGCGGAAATAGTGCAGGCGCAAATGGAACTGCATGTGGCCCGTGAAAAAGCGGAGAAAAACGCCCAGGCCAAAAGCGAATTTCTTGCCAACATGAGCCACGAATTCCGTACCCCCTTGAATGCCGTCATGGGCATGGCGCACCTCCTGAACGCGGACGACCTGACCGGCAAACAACGTGAATATGTAAAAAACGTCATAAATTCGGCAGAGCTGCTGCTGAAGATTTTTGACGGCATGATGGATTATTCCGCCATTGACGCCGGGAAGCTTGTTCTGGACAAAACCGTGTTTTCGCCCCGCGCGCTTATCCGCAAAATTGTGGAAAGCACAAAACAACAGGCGCGGCAAAAAGCGCTGCAACTGAAAATACAAACTGACCCCGACCTGCCGGATGCGTTGCTGGGCGACCCCGGGCGGCTGGAGCAGATTTTGGCCCACCTTGCGGGCAACGCCATCAAATTCACTGACCGGGGCAGCGTTTCCATACAGGCAAAACACAGCACGGCTCCATCCGGAACGGTACGGCTTGATTTTACCGTTGCGGACACCGGCGTGGGCATGCCGGAAGAACTTGTCGGCAAGCTGTTTACCCCGTTCACGCAGGGTGACGCCTCCCTGACCCGCAAGCACGGCGGAACCGGGCTGGGTCTGTCCGTAAGCCACCGCCTGGTCAGCATGATGGGTGGGGAACTGCATTGCGCAAGCGTGCCTGGTAAAGGCAGTTCCTTCTTTTTCCACGTGTTTCTGGAACAGCCGCAAGCGCGCGGTCTGGAACAAAGCCCGCAGACCGCCCCGGGCGCCGGGCAGGCGGAAAGCGGAACGCGAAGCCTCGCCGGCATGCGGGTGCTGCTGGTTGAAGACAATGACATCAATCAGATGATCGCCCTCGAACTTCTGGAAAGCGAAGGCGTGGCCGCGGACGTGGCCGCGAACGGCATTGAAGCCCTGGAAGCCCTGAAATCCGGCGTTTACGACCTTGCGCTTATGGATATACAAATGCCGCAAATGGATGGGTTGACCGCCACCGAAAAAATCCGCTCCATGCCCGAATACGCCGACTTTCCGGTGATCGCCATGACCGCCCACGCTTCGCCCGCCGACCGTGAGGCCAGCTTCAAGGCTGGAATGAACGACCACATCACCAAGCCCATTGACCCGCAGCTGCTCTACGCAACCCTGCGCAAATGGGATCGGCGCGCCGCATTTTGAACCATATATCGCTACGCCGGACGTGAAGTCCGGATTGCTCCGCCGCCAAAGGCGGCGCGAGGCGGGATTCATTCCCGCCGAAGCAAGACATAGAACGCAAGAAATGCTTCCGGTAAAAAAAATGCGTCCGCCACTTGACATAACGCCAACTGTGGCATATGTATCACAGCTTCGACGAATTCACTAACGCGCCGCCTTAAGGCTTAAGGCGGCGGGGCAATGCAAAAACCGCGTTTTTTGCTTTGCGATCTTCACACTTCAGACGCAGCGAAGCGAAGTTTCAAGTGTGACATGGTACCGGTTTTATGCCAAACGGGTTTCAATATTTGTCATCCGCGATTCATTATCAAGCAAGTGCAAGGAGCTTTCATGCCCACAATTAACCAGCTGATCCGCCGGGAACGCAAAAAAATTGTAAAGCGCAAAAAAACCCCGGCGCTGCAGGCTTGTCCGCAACGCCGCGGCGTATGCACCCGCGTGTATACGACCGCCCCCAAAAAACCCAACTCGGCTTTGCGTAAAGTCGCCCGTGTGCGCCTTTCCAACGGCATTGAAGTAAGCGCCTATATACCGGGTGAAGGGCATAACCTCCAGGAACACTCCGTGGTCATGATCCGCGGAGGACGCGTTAAAGACCTGCCCGGCGTGCGCTACCATATCGTACGCGGCACTCTGGATACCTCCGGTGTTGCGGATCGCCGCCAAGGCCGTTCGAAGTATGGCGCCAAACGCCCGAAATAACCGGCCCTGAAAAATTATATTGACTTTGATCCGGCAATGAACGTGGCCTTGAGCAATTTAATTTTGAGACGCTCCCTCCGGCGCTTTACGGCGAAACAAGTTTCGCCTGCGGGGTGGGCGGCGGTACCCGCCGCCAGAGCATTTCAACATTTTCAATGTTAAAATGTTCTAAAGGTCACGCCGAAACGCTTGCGCATTTCGGACGGCAAGGATTTGTCTGCAAATCCCTGCGTGAGCATTTCAAGCGTGAAATGTTCCAACTAAACAAGATTCTGTAGGAGTTTTTATGCCTCGTAAAGGTTCTGTCCCCAAGAGGGAAGTGCTTCCTGATCCGGTATACAACAGCCGTTTGGCAGCCCGTTTTGTCAACCGTCTCATGTATGACGGCAAAAAAGGCGTGGCGGAAAGAATTTTTTATTCCGCGGTGGAGCAGCTTGCCGAAAAAGTAAGCGAAGAGCCGATCAAAGCGTTTGAAAAAGCGGTGGAGAACGTCAAGCCCTTTATGGAAGTCAAGTCGCGCCGCGTCGGCGGCGCAACCTACCAGGTGCCCATGGAAGTCCGCCCTGACCGGCAGGTGTCCCTTTCCATACGCTGGATTATCAACTATGCCCGCGCCAGAGGCGAAAAAGGCATGACGAACAAACTGGCCGCGGAATTTGTGGATGCTTTCAACAGCCGCGGCGGAGCCGTAAAAAAACGTGAGGACGTGCATCGCATGGCTGACGCGAACAAAGCTTTTGCCCACTACCGCTGGTAGTCAATTATATTCACTCCCGCTCACCTTCCGGCCTTTGTCCGCAGGGTGGGCCTTTTACTTATCAGGAACTAATAAATGTCGAGAACAACCCCCCTGGGACAACTGCGCAATTTTGGCATTATGGCTCATATTGACGCGGGAAAGACCACTACCACGGAACGTATTCTTTATTATACCGGCGTGTCGCATAAACTCGGAGAAGTACACGACGGGCAGGCCACCATGGACTGGATGGAGCAGGAGCAGGAACGCGGCATTACCATTACCTCCGCCGCCACCACCTGTTTCTGGAAAGAACACCGCCTCAATATCATCGACACTCCGGGGCATGTTGACTTTACAATGGAAGTTGAGCGTTCCCTGCGCGTTCTGGACGGCGCGGTGGCGGTTTTTGACGCTGTCGCCGGGGTGGAGCCGCAATCCGAAACCGTTTGGCGGCAGGCGGATCGCTATGGTGTGCCGCGAATATGTTTTGTAAACAAAATGGACAGGGTGGGCGCGGATTTTGACCGTTGCGTCGATATGATCCGCAGCCGCCTCAAAGCCAAACCTCTCCCCCTGCAAATTCCCCTGGGCAGTGAAGATAAATTTGAAGGCATAGTTGACCTTATTCTGGGCAAGGCGATTATATTTGACAAAGCAAGCAAGGGCATGGACTTTTCCGTTGTGGATATTCCGGATCATGTCCGGCCGCAGTTCGAAGCCATGCATACCGCCATGCTGGACTCCATAGCCGAAGAAGACGAAGCCCTGCTGGAAAAATACCTCGGCGGAGAAGATCTCACCATTGATGAGGTTCACAGTTGCGTGCGCAAGGCCACCATTGCCCGCAAAATCGTGCCGGTAGTCTGCGGTTCCGCCTTCCGCAATATGGGAGTGCAGCCGCTTTTGGACGCGGTGGTGGCTTACCTGCCTTCGCCTCTGGACATTGCGCAAATGCGGGGCATCAACCCCGACAAGGACGGGGAGGAGATCATTTGCAGGGCTGACGACCAGGAACCTCTGGCCGGGCTGATCTTCAAGCTCTTTTCCGACCCCTACATCGGCCATCTTTCTTTCTTCCGCATATATTCCGGGTTTATAGAATCCGGAATGACCGTATTGAATACCAATACCAGAAAAAAAGAGCGCATCGGGCGCCTCCTGAAAATGCACGCCAACAAGAGAGAGGAGGTCAAGTGGGCCGGAGCGGGCGACATTGTCGCCCTGGTGGGCCTGAAGCAGGCTTCCACCGGCGATACCCTCTGCGCGGTTGACCGCCCGATTTTGCTGGAATCTCTGGATATTCCCGAACCGGTAATTGAAGTCGCCATTGAACCCAAAACCAAGGTTGACCGCGATGCGCTTTCCGCCGCCCTGAACAAGCTGGCCAAAGAAGATCCTTCCTTCCGCGTGAAAGGCGACGAGGAAACCAACCAGACTCTTATTGCCGGCATGGGTGAACTGCACCTGGAAATTATTGTGGATCGCCTCCTGCGCGAATTCAACGTCAACGCCAATGTGGGCAAACCGCAGGTCGCCTACCGCGAAACCGTCACCAAACCGGCTAAAATGGATCACAAGTACGCCAAGCAGTCCGGAGGCCGCGGCCAGTATGGGCATGTAGTTATAGAAATTGAGCCCAACCCAGAAAAAGGCTATGAATTCGTCAACTCCATCACCGGCGGCGTTATTCCCAAAGAATACATCCCGGCGGTTGACCACGGTATACAGGACGCCTTGAAAAGCGGCGTGCTGGCCGGTTTCCCGGTGGTAGATCTCAAAGTGAACCTGGTGTTCGGATCTTATCACGAAGTCGACTCCTCGGAACAGGCTTTCTACATTGCCGGTTCCATAGCCGTTAAAGAAGCCATGCGTAAAGCCGGTCTTATTCTGCTTGAACCGATTATGGACGTGGAGGTAGTCACCCCCGACGACTATGTGGGCGATGTCATGGGCGACCTGAACGGACGGCGCGGACGGGTGCAGAACATGGAAGCCAGAGCCGGGGCGCAGGTCGTGCGCGCCCAGGTTCCGCTTTCGGAAATGTTCGGCTATGCCACGGATTTACGCTCGAAAACCCAGGGTCGCGCTACCTTTACCATGCAGTTCCATCACTATGAACATGTTCCGGCGCAACTGGCCGAAGAAATCGTAAAAAAACGTATGGCGTAACTTCAGAGCAATGTAATTTTGACCATATTCAAACGAATTTTAATCCCCATATGTCTTTTAATTTTATTGCTGTCCTTAAGTTTGGGCATTCTTTCCCTGATAATTTCCGGCCGGCTGGTGCAGATTGACATAGAAGACGACCTCAGTAATCAGGCCGAATTGGCGGCAACCCTGGTTTCCTCCACCATCCATTCCCGGCTTGACATTTTGCAGGAGCTGGCAAACCGCCTGCCAATCCGGACTATGGATCGGGGCGCGCAGCGGGAGTCCTGGCAGAATGACATCAAGCGCTTAGGCGCCGAGGATTTCGCCCTGGTGTACAAAGACGGCACGGCGGCGTATATCCTGGACGGGCGGACGCGGGATATGTCCGGCAGTGAGCATATTAAAAAGGGCCTGCGGGGCGAACAGGTTCTGTCCGAAGTAATTCTTGACGAGGCGGATCCTTCGGCCGGGCCGTTCATTGAATATGTGGTTCCCGTCAAAGTAAACAACGCCGTTGAAGGGTTGCTGCTCGCGCGAACCAGCGCCGTAATTTTCTCCGGCATTATAAAAAAAATAAAAATCCGCAACAACGGGTACGCCTACCTCATCAACCGGGCCGGACAAATCGTCGCCCACCGCCAATATTCCCTGGTGAACAATCTGTTTTCTCCCATAAAAGCCGCGGAAATTGACCCCTCCATACGCCCGCTGGCAAAGATGATCGAGACTGCCCGCAGGCAGAGAGCGGGTCAGGCCGAATACCGTTATGAGGACAAAGACATATTCTGTGTCTTTACGCCTGTTCCGGACTACTCCCTGACGCTGATCGTCGCGGTGGAAAAAGAAGTGATCATGCGGGAAGTTACCGGCCTGCGCAACCACATCTACGTAGTGGTGCTTGTTTACATGGCCGCGGGATTCCTCATCGCCCTGCTCATCGCCAGATCCATCAGCCGCCCGATTAACCGCACCATGTCCATACTGAAAGATATTTCCGAAGGAGAGGGAAATTTCAACCGGCGTCTGGATATTCAATCCAGGGACGAGATTGGAAAAATGGCCCACTATTTCGACCTTACTCTGGAAAAAATCAAGCTCCTCCGCGACTCGGCGGAAGCGGCTTCCCTGGCCAAAAGCAAATTCCTCGCCCATATGAGCCATGAAATCCGCACGCCCATGAACGCGATTATCGGCATGAGCGAGCTTGCGGAACGTTCCTACGGCAAACCGGACGGAAGGGAATATATCACGGCAATCAAGCAGGCCGGCAAGGAGTTGCTTTACATCATCAACAGCATTCTGGATTTTTCCAAAATTGAATCCGGCAATCTGGAATTACATCCAGCGCCCTATGAGCTGGCTTCGCTTCTGGACGACGCTCTGAACATCATCCAGATCCGCCTTGCGGACAATCCGATTAAGCTGATCACGGAAATAGACCACAAACTGCCGGCCATAATGACCGGAGACGTCACGCGGGTCAGGCAAATTCTGCTCAATCTTTTAAGCAACGCGGTAAAATTCACCCGTAAAGGGTTTGTGAAACTCGGCCTGTCCGGAGAACTTGAGGGCGATACGGTCAAGCTGCGCTTCACAGTGGCGGACAGCGGCATTGGCATCCGGAGCGAGGATATTCCGAAGCTGTGCGGCGAATTCGTGCGTATTCAGGAAAAAGGCGCGCGGAATACCGAAGGCACCGGCCTGGGGTTGGCGATTACCCGCAGCCTCTGCCGGGAGATGGGCGGCGAGCTTTCGGTGGAAAGTGAATTCGGAAAGGGTTCAGTGTTCACCGCCACAATTGTTCAGGGGTACAGCCCGAATTTCAAACCTTTGGGGGCAATCACCGGAAAGACCCGCAGCCGGACCGAAAGCGCAGTCACGCGCTTCACCGCGCCCACGGCGCGGATTCTGATTGTGGACGATGTGGCGTCAAACCTGAAAGTCGCCGAAGGCCTTCTCGCGCCCTACAAACTGCAAATAGACACCTGCATGTCCGGAGCCGAAGCCGTGCGGCTGGTGAAAGAAAACCTCTACGACATCATCTTCATGGATCATATGATGCCGGAAATGGACGGCATGGATGCGACCGCGGCCATACGGAAAATGGAAAAAAGCTACTTCCGGGAGGTTCCCATCATCGCGCTGACCGCCAACGCGGTTCTGGGCATGCGCGAACTGTTTTTGACCAAGGGGTTCAGCGATTACCTGTCCAAACCCATTGAAACAATCAAACTCAATGAAATCATCGAGCGTTGGCTGCCCAAAGAAAAACGCGCCAAAGGGGAACGTTTGCCGGAAACCAGCGCCGCCCCCCAAACGCTGTGGTTTGATATTGAGGGTGTGGATATGAAGCAGGGTCTGGCCATGAGCGGCGGTTCGGCAAAAAATTACCGGGAGGTGCTGACCATTTTCTGCCGGGATGCCGGCAAACGGCTGGAAACTTTACAAAAAAATCCGGATGGCGAAAACCTTGCGTTCTTTGCCTCCCAAATGCACGCGCTGACAAGCGCGTTAGGCAGCATCGGGGCCGCAAATCTTTCCGCGCAGGCAAGACGGCTTGAGGATGCGGGCAATCGCGGCGATTCGGCGTTGATGCGCGAAGAAATCGACGGTTTCAGAACGAAACTCGCCGCCCTGATCCGGAGTATCCGCTCCGCCGTACCCCCTGAACACGCAGAGCGCGCTGAAGATTCGTCCATTGACCGGGAACTGTTGCTCAAGCTGAAAAACGCTCTGGAAAAGGTGCGCATCCGTGAAATAGACGCAATTTTGGGCAAGTTCAGCGCCTTTTCTCCGGATGCGGAAGAAGGGAAACTGCTTTCATCCGTTGAGGATTATGTGCTGGCATCTGAATTTGAAGAGGCCGCCGCCTTGCTCAAAAAATTTTTACAGGAGTGAGCGCATGGCGCAATATCCTCCTGCCGCCTGTTCCGAATAGCGCAAGGCAGGCGCTTACCAGACCCGCGGACACCAATAATTCAATCAGGCTCGGGGTATAGCCGGCCCAGGCGTTAAAATTCAAGCCCTGTTCCAGCAAAGCCGAAAGCGGAATCATGGCGAGGCTCCAGGGAAGCAGATGCATATTGCCGCGCGTCCGCGGCAGCAGCAGCAGCAACAAGGCAAGCAGAGCCAGCACAGCGGAAAGCCACATGGCTATATTGGCAAAACGCAGCGTATCTCCCCCGCCAAAAAACAACAGCAAAAAGCGCGCCCGCCCGGCAGACAGATTGTAAAAAGCGTCAGCCGCGCCCAGGATGTAAAAAAACACATTCAGAGCCAGGGCGCAAGCGCTGCCGGCGGCCAAAGTCTTTACAAACTTTGCATCCAGGTCAAAACGCGCGAAATTTCTGAGCAAAAACAAACCCAGAAGCAGCAGCGCCAAACCGCAACTCACGGCTGAGGCCAAAAAGCGCGGCGCCAGCAGGGCTGAATGCAGGGGAAAGTCGTGGAACCGCCCCTCCGACATGCCCTGATACAGCAAACCGTTAAGGACAGGTATGGCCGACGCCAGAAACACGGCCGGAAACATGAGGTATTTACGCCCGAACCCGGCCAGGGACAGAACTGTAATAAACAAATAGACCAAAAGCGCCAGACTGACCCAAAAACGCAGGGAACTGAAATTGTGGCTGCGGAATATATAGAAAAAACGCTCCGGCCTGCCCAGGTTGATCGCCGAAAACGACAAAGCAGCCAAAAGAACGCAAAAGGTAAACCACAAGATCAGGGGATCAAGCCCGCTTCTTCCCGACAGGCGGCAATAAAGCCGCGCTGCCGCCAGCCCGGCGCCGATACCGCTGAAGAACATAAATTGTCCCTCATACAGGCCCGGCAAACCGGTCTGCGCAAGCCCGCTCACCTGAAACCCGAGGGATAATTGCGCCCGGCAGGCGACAAGACCCGCCACCGCAAGCAGCAGGAGAAAAAGCACTCCCCGGGAAAAAGCCGGAGAATTTCTTAAAACATCAGCTTTTGCCATCTTATGCCAGTTCGAGATCAAAACTGCATCCATGCAGTTTTGATCTGTCGGCTGCGGCGGAAACGTGGTTCCACCTTGCCTCCGAAATGCTGCGCATTTAGCCGCGACGTCCTGTCGCGGATTCCGTTTCTCAATCAAACATAAAAGCACGTTTGATTGAGAAACGGTATTAAACCCGATTACAAAATATAATGCACGTTCGGCTCAAGCCCGTGCGGATCATTACGCCTGATGCCGTAGTTGTCTTTCAGCGCCCTGGAAACCCTGGACTCGGGGTCGGACAAATCGCCGGCGATAACCGCCTCACCTGAAGCTTCCACACAATGCGGCTGCAAGCCGGCATCCAGGCGTTCGACGCAAAAATTGCATTTTTCAACCACTCCGCGTTCCCGCACCGGAAAATCCGGAACAATTTCCCTGAGATACGGAGCAGGGTCACAAAAATTAAAGCTGAGCGCCCCGTAAGGGCAGGCGGACATACAAAGCCGGCAGCCAATGCACAGTCCATAGTCCACAAGCACCAGCCCGTCTTCCCGTTTGAAGCCGGCCCGGGTGGGACAAACCCGCACACAGGGCGGATTGGAGCAGTGGTTGCACAAAAGTAAAAAGCGCCGGTTCAATAATTCTTCCGGCGCCTGCCGAACGGCAAAACTCCGGGCAAAACCTTCGTTCCGAATCCACTTTATGGCATGCCTGCCGGGAATATCCGGCACATTATGCGCCTCGTGGCAGGCCTGAATAATCTTGTGTCTTTCGGATACTCCGGCTATTTTCCGGGTAAAAATCACCATTCCCCAGCGCCCGGCCTTAAGCCCGCCGGCATGGCCGCCCGGAACCGCCGTATTTTGCGCCGCATTGCCGGAAGCGGCAGCGGGTAAAGCGGACGGAGAAGCTCCAGGGAGCACGGGCAGACCCGCAAGACCGGCCAGGGCGAACCCGAAAGTCCGGAGGAATTTCCTTCTGGAACGGTTCGCCACTTTACCGGCTTCCGAAAAACGGCCTACGGACAGGATGCATCTTGACCCGGGCCGCATTCAAGAGGTTTTTCCGACAAATCCGGGGGCAAATCCGGGCCGGCATAGCCCGGCGTTCCGCCCGGCTCCGGCGCGGCGCTTTGCCGCCCCCGATCCACCCAGTTTTGCGGCAATCCCCTGAACAGGATCACAGGCACAGTTGTAAAGCCCAGGCGGCTTATGCCGGCCTTGTTGCGCATAACGGCGAAGCGCAGGGGCAGTTCCTGCATCAAAGTAAGCGCCGGCGCGGCATATGTTCCCGTCGCGCGCATGGAGCTGATGCTTTCCATGGCGCCTTCCAAGCTTTGCCCCTCGGTCAGCCGGCGCGTCAAATCAGCCAGAATGGCTATATCTTCGTCATTTTCCGCCACAGCGTAAAAATTGGCCGATTCGGCGAAAAAACGCAGCGCTTCCAGGCAGGCCGGGCAGGTCGGCGAAAAATAAAGGTCTATTTCGGCCTCCGGGCTGCCGTACAATAATTTCGACCCGGCAACGTCGCCGACCACCGGCCCGAGGTTCATGACAAACAGAAACAGCCAGATCAGGGACAGGGCAACGTGGAAAAAACGGCGCGTTTTAACTAAAAACCCGGCATTTTTCGCGGACAGAAAAACAAAGGCGCAAAACAGCAGCAGCGCCAAAACCAAGCAACTGGCGCAAGGCGCCAGAAAAAGCATAAGCGCCAGAAAAACGCAATCTCCGGCCAGGAAAAGCGCGGCAATAAAATGTGCCGCCACCCGCAAACGCAAAACGGCAAACAGGGCCATCAAAAAAAACAGGGCGTCGGCCACCCACCAGGGCGAAATACCCGCAATGCGCTCATTCTCCACAACAGCGCAGCCGCTGGTTACGCAAACCGCGTCCGTGCCTATGCCGACAGTAAAAAATACCGACCAGGCCAGGCCCAGAAGAGAAAATAAAAGGCCGAACACGGGGATATTCGCGGATCTTATAAGCATCGCCTGCTCCTTGAATACTCTAATACCATTTCTACATCAAAACTGCATCCATGCAGTGGTGATGTATCGGCTGCGGCGGAAGCTTGGGTTCCGCCTTGCCTCCGAAATGCTTCGCATTTCACCGCGACGTCCTGTCGCGGATTCCGTTTCCCAATCAAACATAAAAGTATGTTTGATTGGGAAACGGTATAAGACAATTTAAATTTGAGACGCTCCCTCCGGCGCTTTACGGCGAAACATCGCTGCTGTCTTCATCCGTAAGCTGCTGCGCAGCAACGGCTGAAACAAGTTTCGCCTACGCCTGCGGGCCGGGCGGCGGTACCCGCCGCCAGAGCATTTCAACATTTTCAATGTTAAAATGCTCTAAATGTTACATCCGGGTGCGCCGCGCACAACTTCCGCAAACACCTGTTCCGGGGTAATCCCCCGCATACAGGGGCAATCTTTGCCTCCGCCTCCGGCGCCATGCAACGAACATGGACGGCAGGGCAGGCTTAACTCCAGAACCCTGTCCCGCGTCCCTGTGGGATAAAAGCCCCACTCGCGGGTTGTGGGGCCAAAAAGCGCGAGCACCGGAAGTTTTACCGCCGCGGCCAGATGCATGGGGCCGGAATCACCCGTGATTAAAAGCGCGCTTTGCGCCAAAAGCGCGCAAAGTTCACGCAAGGAGGTGGCATTGGTCAGATTATGCCTGTCACCGGCCATTTCAGGTAAAAAGTCCATTTTCCCCTGCCCCACCACCAGCCAGGGGATATGTTCCCTGTCCAGCATAAGCATAAGCTTTTGCCAGTGCTCAGCCGGCCATGCTTTACGGCTGTGCGTGGCATACGGGTGCAGCGCCACCGGCCTGACGCGGCTTCCGCCGAAAATTCCGTCAAGCCTGCAAGCCGCCTTTTCCATTTCGCCCAGAGTAAGATAAATTTTCGGGGCAAGCAAGCTCGCTTCCGGCGCGGCTGATTCCAGAGCCAAAGCATAACGCTGGGCTACATTAACCGCGCAAAGGCCTGCGGACATCCGCGGACTCCGCGTATGCATAAAAATTCTGCGCTGTACGGACAATTTCGGATAACGCCGAACCGGGCCGCGCCAAAGCAGCCCCAAAAAACGCGAACGCAGCGAACCGTGCAAATCTATAAATCCAAGTCCGGCGAAACGGGCCGCCATATTTTGGAAATATGCGGCTATGGCGCGCGGGCGCAGGTCTTGCGCGGAAGCCCCCACTACCTCCAACACCGCCGGATGATGCTCAAAAAGCTCCGCATAGCGGAGTGCGGTCAGCAGCACAAAACGCAGGCCATGCCTGCGCAACCAATAATCAAGCACCCCGCTCGCCAGCGTGACATCGCCCAGGGAACTCAGTCTGTAGACAAGCGCAGTGGAAAATTTATTGTCTGATCTCATGTCTCTTGTTATACTGCAATACTGACCTGCATATCGCACAAACCTTTACGTCCAGGGAAGGATCAAAAACGCGTTTTTTTGCCCGGCTTTTCTTCACGCTTCAAACGGAGCGAAGCGAAGTTTCAAGCGTGAACGGCACCGGAGGCTCCGACGCCTTCCAAATAACGCCGCGCTTCAATTTTTTATACCAACAACTTGTTATCAATAGATATACAGGTTATATCTGATAAATGAAAAGTTTAAAATGGTATATTACATGAATTTACCACAAATGGACAAACCGGCGCGGGAAGACACGCCCCAATACCTCAGCCGGCGCACGCGCGCGGCGTTTACCGGTTTCGGGGCATTTTTGATATTGCAGGATATTGCGCTTGTTGTCTTTTTTCTTCAGCGGGCTGCCTGGACAGACCCTTGGATCGTGCGGGCCATGGCGGGTTGGGCTGTTCTATCCATGCTTGCGGCCTGCTGGTTTATCCTGAAAAGCGCCCAATGCGCGGGCAAAGTCCACTCCGGCGCCGAGGAACCTCTGGAATCCATCGGCCGTCCGGACAAAAACTTCAGCCTCCCCTCCCTCTGCGCCATGATGGAAGAAGGGCTGGCCCTGGTACGCGCGGAAACCATCCTGTATGCCAATAATTCATTCTCTTATCTTCTGGGGGTGCAGGAAGACGAACTTGTCAACACCAACATACGCAATTACATACATCCTGAGGACGCCTCCCTTCTGGATCTTGGAGAAAGCAAACGGAAACATCCCGGGCCGAACCCCCATCCGCTTGCCGGAAAAACCAGGGAAAGCGGCGGGCACGACGGGCTTCTTCCGGTGCGCCCGCCCACACGCAGCACTTTGCGCATGACCACAAGCCTTGGAGATTACCGCTGGGTCATCTGCGCCGTGCATAATATCCTGTGGCAGGGCGAGGAAGCTTCCCTGCTGCTTTTTGAAAACTTGGGGCCATTAAAACAGGCGCAACGCTCACTGGAAGAACATGAACAGCAGTCGCGCATTTTTCTGGAGCGCACCCCGCTGGCTGTGGCCATGTTCGATGCCCTGGGGCAAATAAACATCGCCAACAGCGCGTGGTATTCCGTATGGAGCAACGTAACCGGCGCAATGCCCAAACGCTTTAATCTTCTGCAGGATTCCCTGCTGCCGCGCCCGGATCTGGAAAAAGCCGTCCGTCAGGCTTTCGGCAAAACCGACAGCGGCGTGACCAACCTGGAACATACGACCCCCTGGGGGGAAACCCGCTGGTTCAACATAAATTTTCACCCCATGCTCACTTTGACCGGAAACCTTATCGGCGTAATGATGATCCAGCAGGATATTACCGACAATGTCCGCTCTTCCCGCCGTGAACACGAACTCAGCGCCCAGCTTTCCGCCCTCCGGGATGAAGCGCTGGCTAACCAGAAACGCTACGCCGGAATATTCGATACGCATCCCGCCGCCATTGTGTGCTTTGACGAATTTGAAAAAATACGTCTCTGGAACAAAGCGGCTGAAGCACATTTCGGCTTGCGCCGCCAGGAGGCTCTGGGCAGGGAAATTACCCGGATCGGCCAAAAAATGGCCCCTTACCTGTCGCTGTTGAGCCAACTTGCCACCACCCGGGAAAATATGCTTGAACGTATACAAGAATACGAAACCGGCGATGGACGCGTTTCTGAAACGGTCAAAATCTTCCGTGCCGCTGAACAGAACGCGCTGACCACACTCCGCATAGAAAAAATTACCCCGACCGTACAACAGGCTTGAGTATGACTGACAAAATTTGCTCCCCCCTCTTACTGAAACACCAAGGAAAATGGCTGCAGCACAAAATACTGGAGCCGGGCATACTTGAACACACAGCGGAAAACGGCGATAAATTTTATACTCTGCGCTGTACGACTTATTCCGCCCTGTCCATTCTCAATATCCGCGAAATTTGCGAACTGGCGGATAAACATTGCCGGGGGGAGTTGAACTTCACCACCAGCAACAATGTGGAGTTTACTCTGACCAGCCTGAAAGAAGCGATGGAGCTTAAAGCCGACCTCGCCGGACGCCGCTTTAAAAACGGCGACTGCAAGTTTCCCCTGCGGGAACTGAGCGCGGCTTTAAAAAAATTCAAACTTCAACATTTTTGATCTGGTACCATGTCACACTTAAAACTTCGCTTCGCTACGTTTGAAGTGTGAAGATCGCAAAGCAAAAAACGCGGTTTTTGCTTTGCTCCGCCGCCTTAAGGCGGCGCGCCGGGCTTGTTCGCCCGGCGTCAGTACGCTGTTCTATACGAACTTTTAAGTGTTACAGTGTACTATTACCATGTCAAGCGACAATTAACGGCAGGGAGAACACGGCATGGAACTGATCGCGGTGGATTCGGACAAATGTACGCGCTGCGGACTTTGCGCAAGAGTATGTCCCTATGTTGTACTGAAAATGGATCAGGACAAAGGCCCTCTGGCGGAGGGAAATTTCTGTATTTCCTGCGGGCATTGCGTAGCTGTCTGCCCTGCCGGGGCTATTGACAATATTAACGCTCCAGCGGCAAAACAGACGCCGGACGACTACCCTGCGCTCGGAGCGGCGCAGGCGGCGCATTTTTTACGTTCGCGCCGATCTGTACGCTGGTTTAAAGACCAGCCGGTACAGGAGCGGGATTTACTGACCCTGCTGGATATGGCCCGCTTTGCGCCCACTGCCTCCAATTCGCAGGGCGTAACTTTTATGGTCGTCGAAAACCCGGGAACCCTGAAAGCCATCAGCGCCGCCGTCATTGACTGGGGACGCTCGGCGGTGGAGGACGATCTGCCCATAAGCACCATCATGAGCGGCCTTATCGACCGCTACAACGCAGGCACGGACAGCATCACTTTCAACGCCCCCGCCCTGATCGCGGCAATAACCGAAGCGGACATGCACGTAAATTTTCCGCGCAGACCGCGCGAAAACAGTATCTTTTGCCTGATGTACGCCCACTTGTTCGCCCCGGCTTTGGGGCTCGGTTCATGCTGGCTGGGCGTTCTGGAAGCCTGCGCCTTCTCCGGATGCCTGCCCTTGCTGAAGATTCTGGATTTGCCCGAAAACATGGCCTTCGGCGGCGCCCTCGCCGTGGGCTACCCGCAATACAAACACAAAAACATGCCGGATCGGGAGCCTCTCCGCATAATCCGGCGCTGAAACCGACAGATTTAAACTGCATTTCAGCGCGTTTCACTGATATCCGCATTGAAAAGTAAGCTTTTCCCTGTTGAAATACCCATAAGGAACATTCCATGCGCATATCCATGCCCCGCTTACGCGGCGTCCTTTCCCCGGTACTGACCCCTTTCGATGCCGGGCTTGCGCCCGACCGCAAACGCTACCTGGCCCATTGCCGCAAACTGCTGGACAGCGGAGTGGGGCTTGCCGTTTTCGGCACCAACTCGGAAGCCAACTCCCTTGCGGTGGAAGAAAAACTGGATCTTCTGGATTACCTGCTGGAAAACGGCATCCCCGCCGGACGCCTGCTGCCCGGCACCGGCTGCTGCGCCTTGACCGACTCCGTCAAACTTACCCGCGCGGCTGTCGCCAAAGCCTGCGGAGGAGTCCTTATGCTGCCGCCCTTCTACTACAAGCAGGTGACGGACGACGGCTTGTTCAAAACCTACAGCGAAATAATCGAACGCGTGGGAGAAGCCGGACTGCGCTTATATCTTTACCATATTCCGCCCATTGCCGTCGTGCCGATAAGCGCCGTCCTGATCGAAAAACTGCTCAAGGCGTATCCGGGCGTTATTGCGGGCATCAAGGACAGTTCGGGCGACTGGAACAATACTCAAATGCTGCTGGACAATTTCCAGTCGGACGGTTTTGACGTGTTCTGCGGCAGCGAAGCCTTTCTGCTCCGGACGTTGCGCGGCGGTGGAGCAGGCTGCATAACAGCCACGGCAAACACCAACGCGCCGGCCATTGTGGATATGTACGAAAACTGGCAAAACGCCGGGGCTGACGCCAAACAGGCCGCAATAACCGCCACCCGGAATATTTTCGCCGGCTTGCCCATGATTGCCTGTATGAAAGCCGTAATCGCGCGTGAACTGAACGATCCCGGCTGGGCCATGCCCCGCCCGCCGCTTATGCCCTGCCCGCCCGACAAAATTGACGCGGTCATGGCGGAATTGAAAAAAGCCGGCTACAAGTATATATAAACACCACATCGCAATTATACGGATCAGTACTTTAAGGGGTGAAATTCATGCAAGCATATCAAGGATACACGCAAAACGGCCGGATTATTTCTCCGGGCAGACCGCTTATGCCGGACGGACGCAAAGTCATTATCGTTGTGCTGGATGAACAATCCACGGAAAACGCGGCGCTGACGCATTCCGAAAAATTAAAAAACGCCCTGGACGCCTTCGTCAAGGATTTGAATGCCTGCGAACCTCTGCCTGACGAATTTGAAGAAATTGTCGGACAGTTGGTCAAGTTTACCCGCCAGTTGCAACTTTAGACATGAACAATCGCCCGCAAGGCACGACGCTGTTCTTGCCAATGCGTTTTACGTTGCGCTTTCTGATTCCGGCCTTCTTTCTGGCGGCGGCCCTCTTTGCCGCAGCCGTCCGGACTGAAGCGAAAAACAGCGCTTTTCCCGAAAGCTTCCGTGAAATTCCCGGCATTACGCAGGAGGAAATCCAGGCTATCGAAAAAGTGCTTTCCGGCCGGAAAGCGTTTTCCTACGGCGTGATGGAAAGCTCCGAATGCTTTTATCAAGATGACGGTTCGCCGGACGGCTACATGGTGCTGCATACCGGGGTATTGAGCAAGCTTTTCGGCCTTCCCTTCGAGGTTAAGATCTTCAAGTGGAACGAGCTGCGGCAGGGCATCCGCAACGGTGCCCTGGATTTTTCCGGCGATTTCGATTCCGACGGCAGCAATACGCAGGGATTACTGATGAGCCGCTCGTTTCGGGAACGTGCCATCAAATTCGTCAGCCGCGCCGCCGACCTTCCGCTTTCCGAAGCCGCTCTGCGCCCGTCGCTGCGCGTGGCTTTCCTGCGCGATTCATCCGCCGGGGAACTGGCCGTCCCGCATCTGCGCAAACAGTACGGCGACAAGCTGCTCCTCATGCCCATGGACGACAGGGCAAACGTCGCCGACCTGTTGAACAGGAAGGAACTGGATCTGTTCATCGCCGACGACGCCTGGGCGGAAATCTTCGTCGGGCAGCCGGGCATCACCGTCGACACCTTCCGTCCTCTGCTCTACAAGCGCATGGCCGTGACCACCGGCAACCCGGAACTCGCCCCGATCATCCGCGCCCTCAACAGACTGTTCTCCAACCGGGAGCTGCAATATATCCACGGCCTGCACCGCCAGGGCAGGATACGCTTCCTGCACAAAGTTTTCGTGGACAGCCTGAACGCGGCCGAGCGCGCTTACTATGACTACAGGATTCGCGCCGGCATCCCCGTACCCCTCGGCGCCAGTCCTACCAATTATCCCACCGAGTTCTACAACGAAAGCGAAAAGCGCTGGGACGGAATCGCCTTTGACCTGCTCGCCGAGATCAGCGAAATCACCGGCCTGGCCTTCCGGCCGGTAGCGTTCGCCAGGGACAGCTGGCCGTCCCTTTTAAATATGCTGAAGAACGGCAATCCCGAGGTTCCGATGTTGCTGGACATGGCCTACATCGAAATCCGCGCCAGGGATTTTCTGCTCGCCGACAAACCCTATCTCGCCGACCATTACGCGCTCGTTTCGGCAAACAGCCTGAAGGATCTCCGCCATGACGAAGTGCTGTACTACAATGTCGGCCTCATGCAGGACAGCGCCTTTTCCGACGTCTTCCAGCGCTGGTTCCCCAGCCACGCGAACACGCTGTACTTCACTTCCCAGTACGGCGAATTCGAGGCGCTCGCAAAAGGCAAAATCGACCTTTTGATGCTCAGCCAGCTGCACTTTTCCTACATCACCAATTTTCTGAAGCGGACGGATTTCAAGATCAACATAGTCTTCGAGGAACCGCTGCGCACCGGCTTCGGTTTCGGCAAGGAGCAGGAGGAATTGCGCGGCATCATCAGCAAGGCGCAGAACCTGGTCGATACTCAAAGCATAGTCCGGCGCTGGGAATACTCGATCTTCGATTACCAGAGCGAGGACGCGCAAACCCGCGCCCTCATGCTGATGAGCAGCAGCGTCCTCATGCTGCTCATCATCGCGCTCCTCGTCCTTCTGCTCTTCCAGCGCCGCCGCGAAGGCGACCGCCTGCGCGCCCTGGTCACCGAACGCACCCGCGAACTGGCGGAACAGGTCAAGGCCACCCAGTCCGCCTCCGAGGCCAAAAGCCGCTTTCTGGCCGGTATGAGCCATGACATGCGCACACCGCTCAACGCCAT
>JAISBT010000157.1 GCA_031266055.1 Deltaproteobacteria bacterium | reverse complement strand
TGCAAATCCTTGCCGCGAGATTGTCGCGAGGCGAACTTGCTTCAGCCGTTGCTGCGCAGCAGCTTACGGATGAAGACAGCAGCGATGCTTCGCCGTTAAGCGACAATCTCAAGCGTAACCGGAGCCGAACGCAACCGGTCGCGCGCCGCCCTGTCCAGAATTCTCTGGTTGGAACTCCCCCGGAACAACAAATCCAACGATCTCAATTCTTCAACATACGGCCCGTCAACCAGAATATCCGTCAAAGACAGCAGTCTGTCCACGTCCCGTCCCGCAAGATGATCATTTTGCGCAAGGAAGAGCAGTTCTTCAAAAACGTATCCTGTATACACAAAAACCGTTTTCTCTCTGGCCCGGATCTGTTCCGCAAGCCAGGCCAGAGGTTTTGCCTGCAGGAAAGGCTCTCCCCCGGAAAAAGTAATCCCGGCAAGCAGGGGGTTTTCGTCAAAGCCAGGCAGGATGTCGCGCACATCCATAGCATAGCCGCCTTGTTCGTCATGCGTGGACGGGTTATGGCATCCTTTGCAGCACCGACGGCAGCCCTGGGTAAAAACCACCTGGCGCAGCCCGGGCCCGTCAACGCAGGATTCTTCTTTTATGCCGCTTATGCGCAAGCTATACACTGTGTCTGACCCGGTCACGTTCCTCGGCGCGCTTGGCATTGTTAAAACGATCCAAAGTGCCGACCAGATACCCAGTTATCCGGCGAGTACGCTCAAACCCGAGCCCTTCGCCGATTTTTTCGCGATCCGTACCGACCTGTTCCTGCTCTTTTATCCGCTGGGTATCCATCAACATTGCAACTGCTCCTTGTTATTCCATTTCTACATCAAAACTGCCATCCATGCAGTTTTGACGTATCGGCTGCGGCGGAAACTTGGGTTCCGCCTTGCCTCCGAAATGCTTTGCATTTCGCCGCGACGTCCTGTCGCGGATTCCGTTTCTCAATCGAACATAAAAGCATGTTTGATTGAGAAACGGAATTATTCACATTCATCTTCCTTACCATTTTATTTTGGGAACATCCATATATTGCTTCTGCAAAGCTTTATACTCTTTCCGGCTTATCCCCTCGCCGGCTTTCCTTCCGCAACGGGGGCAAATATCGTTGATAACGCCTCTATAGCCGCATACCGGGTCACGATCCAGCGGGTGATTGATTGAACCATAGCCTACCCCCTGGCTCTGCATGTACCGGATGATGCTTTCAAAGGCCTCCAGATTTTTACTCATCTCGCCGTCCATTTCCACATAAGTGATATGCCCGGCATTGGTCAAAGCGTGATAAGGCGCCTCAAGCTGAATTTTTTTAAAGGCTTTTATGGGAAAATACACCGGCACGTGAAAAGAGTTGGTATAATAGTCACGATCGGTTATGCCGGGAAGCGAGCCGTATTTTTTGCGGTCAATGGCTACGAAGCGTCCGCTCAGGCTCTCTGCCGGCGTGCCCAGCAACGTAAAATTAAGTTTGGTTTCCGCGCTTTTTTCGTCCGTCCGCCTGCGCATATGCCTCACTATTTCCAGGCCCAGCTCCTGCGCTTCCGCGCTTTCGCCGTGATGCGCGCCGACAAGGGCTTTCAGGGTTTCCGCAAGGCCGATGAAGCCCATGCTCAAGGTGCCGTGCTTCAGAACCTCCTCCACCGTGTCGTCCACATCAAGCTTGCCGGAATCTATCCAGATGCCGTTGCCCATGAGAAAGGGGTAATTGCGCACCTTTTTGCCGCTCTGAATTTTCAGGCGGTGCAGGAGCTGGCGAAAAACCAGTTCAATACGCTCATCCAGCAAGGCGTAAAATTTATCCGGATCGCCTTTGGCTTCGATGCCCAGACGCGGAAGATTTATAGACGTAAAGCTTAAATTTCCCCTTCCGGAAATTATCTGGCGGCCGGGGTCGTGGGCGTTGCCCAGCACTCTGGTGCGGCAGCCCATATAGGCGACTTCCGAATTATAGTCGCCGGGGGTGTAATAAGGCAGGTTGAACGGCGCATCAATAAAACTGAAATTCGGAAACAGCCGTTGGGCGGAGGTTTCTATAGCCAGCTTGAATAAATCATAATTGGGATCTTCCGGGTTAAAGTTGACGCCGGCTTTAACCTTAAAAATCTGCACGGGGAAAATGGAGGTTTCCCCGCCCCCAAGGCCGGCCATGGTCGCCAAAAGCAGATTCCGCACCACCATCCGTCCTTCGGCGGAGGTAGCGGTTCCATAATTTATGGAACTGAACGGCACCTGCGCTCCGGCCCTGGAATTCATGGTATTCAGATTGTGGATCAAGGCTTCCATGGCCTGATACGTGCGCCTGTCCGAAGCTTTCAGCGCCTGCTCCGCCGCATAGGCGTGCGCTTTCAGCGCAAGCGCCCTGCGCTCCGCCTGCACGGAAAATTCCAGCCTTTTGGCGTAATCATCCTCCCTGTCCATGCGGATGTCGTAGCCCGCCGTGGCCCGCAATTTTTTCGCCAGTTCCGCGGCCTCTTCCGCGCTTAACTCTTCCCTGACCTGCAGGTAAGAAATAAAATATTTGTCATATTCTTTGCGAAAGGTTTTTATAACGCCTTTCTCCATGGCATAATCAAAATTGGGGACGCTTTGCCCGCCGTGCATCTCGTTCTGATTGGCCTGAATGGCTATGCAGGCCAGAGCCGAATAGCTCTCTATGGAGTTCGGTTCGCGTAAATGCCCGTGGCCGGTGGAAAAGCCGTCTTTAAAAAGCGGAATCAGGTCGATCTGGCAGCAAGTTTCCGTGAGCATGTAAAAATCTTTGTCGTGGATGTGGATATCGCCGTTAGCGTGCGCCAGAGCCGCGTCTTTGGGCAGAACATAGTTGTCGATAAAAAATTTTGACCCTTCGGAGCCATACCTGAGCATGGTGCCCATGGCCGTGTCGCCGTCAATATTGGCATTTTCGCGCTTGATGTCTTCCGTGACGGACTCCGACCAGGTCAGCTTTTTATAGATATCCATCAGGTAGGTTTCCGCGTCGCGTATTTTGTTGTGCTCGGCCCTGTACAAAATATACGCCTTGGCGGTCTTGGCGTAATCAAAACGGATGAGCGTTTCTTCAACCACGTCCTGAATATCTTCCACATGGTTGATGTTCTCCGCGGCCAGCTTCCGGCAAACCTTTTCCGTCACATAGGTAAGGTCTGTGGTGGACATCTCCTCTTCGCCCACGGCCTTGTTGGCTTTGCAAACGGCATTAAAAATCTTGGTCGAGTCAAAAGGTACGGACTTTCCATCCCGCTTGATAATTGTAACCGGCATAAGGCAATCTCTCCAAAGAATCCGGCGGATTCAAAAAATACCGGCGCGGCAAGGCGGTTGCCGCGCGCGCATCATGGCGGCTATTACATTACGCAGCCGCCATAATCTAGAGATTATCAAAACTTTTATGGGGTGTCAAAAAACTTTTGCGTTTTACCCGCTCCGCAGGATTAAAGCCGGGCTTAAGTTTTACGGTGGGCCGGCGGGTGAGCCAGAAGCCGCAAGCGTAAAAAATTTCCGTATTGACATCCGCCTTAAGCCGAATATACAAATACATGCCTGATCAATTCCTGTTCAGAGTTAAAATTGTCCTAATTAGTCGACCCTGAAAAACCATATAACATATTTGCATTATTCAATATAAATGTTTAAATACTTGGGTTTTCGACCAGAAAACCGCTAACGGGCCGACTAACCCGGTCGATGCAATCGACCGGGCGCGGCGAAAAGCGAGCCGCAATTTACTTGCGGCGCCCGCGCAGCGGCGCTTGGAGCCGGCGTGCCTTTCTGAAAAAGTCGGAAACGACTTTTTCAGCATTGACTAATTAGGAGGGAGCAATGCCAACGGCACCTAAAAAACCAACCCTTCCACCCGGAACAAGCTTTGCTTCTTACGTGTGGAACCGCGCCATGGAAACGCTCAAGAAAAATCTCCGGGTCTATCTTGTTTTATCCC
This sequence comes from Deltaproteobacteria bacterium, assembly GCA_031266055.1. Lineage (GTDB taxonomy): Bacteria > Desulfobacterota > Desulfovibrionia > Desulfovibrionales > Desulfovibrionaceae > WRHT01. The sequence goes on along the minus strand of JAISBT010000157.1, from coordinate 25,045 downwards.
TCCTTGCGGTAGTGCCGCCGATCCTTCTGCTGTTCACGCTGCCGCCCTCGGTTACCACCATGACCGTGAACAGTGTGCTCGGCTGGGTGCTGACCGCCCTGACCCAGGGCATCGCGGCGCATGCCGTGTACAGGTCGCTTACCGGGAAACCCGTCCGCCTCCGCGACTCCATCGCCTATTCCATGGACATTCTTGTTCCCTTGGCCGCCACCTCCCTGCTGGTGGGCATAGGCATAGGCGTGGGCATGTTCGTGTTTATTGTTCCGGGTATTGCGCTGATGTGCCTCTGGTCCGTGGCCATGCCGGTCTGCGTGGTCGAAAGGCTTTCCCCGCTCGACTGCATAACGCGCAGCACGGAACTGACCAAAGGGCGCCGTCCGGGCATCTTCATGCTTATGGCCATCATATTCATCGCCACGGCGATTGCCGGCGCCATCATCAGACACATCCTGCTGACCACCAGCCCGCTCTTCACCGTTCTGTTCACCGGCCTCGCCGCCTCATTCATCAAAGCCTTCCTGAGCGTTCTGGTCGCCACCATCTATTATGAACTCAGAGCTGACAAAGAAGGCCTTTCCATCGACAGCCTTGACCGGCGTTTTTGATTAGAGCGGTTTGACGGTGAAAATGTCGAACCGGTTAGCGTTTTCTGGTCGGAAAAACCAGGTATTTGACCATTTATATTCAATAATGCGAATGTGTTATATAGAGCATTTTAACATTGAAATGTTGAAATGCTCTGGCGGCGGGTACCGCCGCCCGCCCCGCAGGCCTAGGCGAAACTTGCTTCAGCCGTTGCTGCGCAGCAGCTTACGGATGAAGACAGCAGCGATGTTTCGCCGTCAAGCGCCGGAGGGAGCGTCTCAAAGTTAAATTGCCTTAGTTTTTCAGGGCCGACTCATTAAATGGAGGAGAACTATGATCAAAAATACTTTTATTGTAATTTTTGCAATTATCAGTTTGGCGTTGGCTGGATGCGCGACCAATCTCGGTGTGTATGATTCTTCAGTCCCGCAAGAGCGGCTTTGTACTCTTAAAATAGACAGCGAGCTTTTTGTGCGCCAATTCGACGGTGACACGGTAAGTTGGAACCAAAGTTTTCCTCAATCCGGTGTTGTTGTCCAAGTACCTGCGGGTCAGCACAGCTTCGTCATGGATTATGACGGGAGCAGCAGACGCTACACCCGTTACGCCAACGACATACGATACAGCTACACATTTGAAGCGGGCAAAATCTATGTCATGCGGCCAGCCATATCAAATGGCCGGGTTTCCATAGAAGTAAAAACAGAATAGTACACTGCGTCACTTAAAATATATAATGGTTTGACAGCCCCGGCCTGAGGCCGGGGGTAGAGGCTTGGGGGGGATCAAAACTCCGCCCGAGCTCAAAACGCATGTGTCTGAAGGCCCCTGCTGCCTCCTTGCTTCCCTATGGCATTTTACGCTTGAGATTGTCGCTTAACGGCGAAGCAAGTTCGCCTCGCGACAATCTCGCGGCAAGGATTTGCCTGCAAATCCTTGCAGAGCGCTTTATACATTTTCAATGTTAAAACGCTCTATTTGAACAAGTCGGCGGCAAGCAGGGGCTTTTCCGTCAGTACACGGCCTTTTTTCTGGTCGAGCTCAATGATGAAGAATGACGGCGGAGTTGCAACCCCGGCAGATTCACTGGCCGGAATACCTTTAAAGTATATGAGAATATATTGGGGCTTCGGTTCCGGGATGAAAAATCTTGTGCCGTATTTTACGGTCGAACTTCCATCCGGTTTGGTTGTGGTTATTTTTGATGGCCCGCCAGAGCATTTAACTTCAGCGTTCGGATTTTCAGCATTGAAAACCTGTAATTTTGCTGTCGCGGCTTTATTATTTTCTTCATTTTGGTTTATTTGCGGATTGTTGAAAAAAATATCGACAGTATGCATGTTCTGCCGGGAAGAAAAAGACATTGTTCCTATATCCGTTACAGAAAAACCGGACTTGTTCGCGGAATCATCGACAACTTTGTGCCCGGCATAGCGCTTGATGATATCCGCGGAATCCGCAAGGCATAATGAAGCGCAACCAAGAGTCATAACAGCCGCCAGTAAAAAAACAGCTTTTTTCATTTCCGACCACCTTCTGTTTATATATTTCAACCACTGTCGCTCTCGTCTCCTGCCGGGATTATGGCGGTGTCTTTTGGGACACGCTTGTACTGCGTAGCACGCAATAAGGCAGAAAGCAATCAAGAGACCGCAGGCGGCGGAGAGACTTCCGCCAGGTTTTTCCCGCAAACGCGGCGAGTGAAGAAAAGCCTTGGCCGGCTATTCAGCGGTTATACCGTTTCTCAATCAAACATGCTTTTATGTTTGATTGGGAAACGGAATCCGCGACAGGACGTCGCGGCGAAGCGGCAGCCGTTAAACGGCATAGCCGTTTTACGGATGGCGACAGCAGCGCTATGCGAAGCATTTCGGAGGCAAGGCGGAACTTGAGGCTTCCGCCGCAGCCGACATATCAATACAAGCGAGAGAATAGGAACCCCGGCGCTCCACTGCGCCCCATGCCGCTTGCCGCGCCTGTCCCCTTGCCTGCTACTCCGGGGAGAGGGCCAGCCGGAATCCTATGCTGCAGTCGCTGGAGTCCGGCTCGCGGCTGCGCCGGTAGGCGGAGCGGCAATCCTCGGCATCACGGTCCCAACTGCCGCCGCGCTTCACGCGGCCCGAGCCGGAAGACGGTCCCTTGGGATCAGTTCCGGGAGAATCGGCATAATACCGCTCCCCGTACCAATCCTCTACCCACTCCCAGACATTTCCGTGCATGTCATACAAACCCCGGGCATTGGGCTGCTTCTGACCCACAGGATGCGTCGCGCGCCTGGAATTGCGCTCGTACCACGCGTATTTTTCCAATTGCCCGGCAGCATCACCGAAGCTGTAGGCACCCGCGCTTCCGGCCCTGGCCGCGTATTCCCACTCTGCCTCCGTGGGCAGCCTGTAGCGGCTGTGCCCTTCCTGCCGGTTCAAACGCTTGATGAACTCCAGGGCCTCATCCCGGGAGACGGTTTCCACCGGATTATTCCATCCTTTGAAACCGCTCGGATTGCTCTCCATTACCGCCACCCACTGCTCCTGCGTCACCTCGTACTTGCCCAGGTAAAAGGGTTTGCTGATCGTTACCAGGTGCTGCGGTTTTTCATCAGCATCGGCGTCCTCAAAGCGGCCCGCACCCATCATGAAGGAGCCCGACGGGATCAAAATGAACTCCATGCCGATGCTGTTGGTATAGATTTCTACGGCGGCAAGGGACGCCCCTGGCCTCAGGACAAGCAAAAACGCGTAAAGAGCGATTAGGCTCCACAGATTGCTTCTTTTCATCCAATTTCCCCGCACGTTGAAGATCGCACGACCAGCCGCATAACCCATCCAATTACCCGACTGAAAAATAAAATACCAGAATTGGCCGAAATTTCAACTTTCCGGAAACGTGGAAGAGCACTCCAAAACAATCTCCAATAAATTCACCATATTATTTTTGACGAAGTAAATCCGGACGCAATCATTTCAGAAACCTGAAAAGCATTTTTCGGCATAACTACCTATTTTTACTTATATATACCTATGGAATAAACCTTGCACTTTTATTTCAGTCGGATTTTTGAACCCCAACCCAACTCTGGAGGAGGCACAATGTTAGCTCTTGTAGGATTGTTGACCATTCTGGTTATGCTGGCCCTGATTATGACCAAGCGCATGTCGACCATGCTGGCCCTGATCGCGGTGCCGGTTCTTGCGTCTCTGCTCATGGGCTTCGGTTTGGAGACGAGCCAGTTTATTATCAAAGGCATTGCCGGAGTCGCGCCCATCGCGGTCATGTTCATCTTTGCCATTCTTTTTTTCGGAGTTGTATCCGATGCCGGCATGTTTGATCCCATCATCAACTTCATCATCAAAGCCGCCAAAGGCGACCCGGTACGCGTAGTGGTCGGCAACGCCCTGCTCGCCATGATTATTCATCTGGACGGTTCAGGAGCGGTTACCTTCATTATCACCATTCCGGCCATGCTGCCTCTGTACCAGCGGCTGAAACTGGATTATCGGGTTATGGCCTGCGTCACGGCCCTGGGCGCGGGAGTCATGAACATGCTCCCCTGGGGCGGGCCGACTTTGCGCGCCGCCACCTCCTTGAACGTGCCGATAACGGATCTGTTCAATCCGGTCATCCCGGCCCAGATTATGGGCATGTGCGCCGTGGTGGCCATAGCCTGGCTGCTGGGACGGCGGGAAGCCAGGCGTATCGGCTACGTATCCGGAGGGAGCATGGACGGGCATGTGACCGAGCGGGAAATCAGCGATGCGGACAAAGCTCTGCGCCGCCCCAAAATGTTCTGGCTGAATATCGCGCTGACCATCTGCATCATCGTCGGTTTAATCACGGGGAAAGCGGCTCCGGCGGTAATCTTCATGGTGGCTACCCTCATTGCGCTCATCTGCAACTATCCTAAAGCGTCTGAGCAGCGCGCGCGCGTGGACGCGCACGCCAAGGAAGCCCTGCTCATGGCCAGCGTGCTGTTCGCAGCCGGCGCCTTCACCGGAATCATGAGCGGAACCGGTTTCATTAAAGCCATGGCCGCGGCCGCCACCGGCTTCATTCCCACGGACATGGCCTCGCACATCCCCTTTGCGATAGCGGTGCTGGCCATGCCCCTCAGCCTGTTTTTCGACCCGGATTCTTTCTATTTCGGCATCCTGCCTTTTATCGCCGAAGTAATGCGCGGGTTCGACCTGCCGGCCATCCAAATCGGACAAGCCGCCATTGCCGGGCAGATGACCGTCGGGTTCCCGATAAGCCCGCTCACTCCGGCTACCCTGCTCCTGGTGGGGCTGTGCAACATCGAGCTTGGGGATCACCAGCGCTTCACCATACCCCTCGCCTATATCGTTTCCCTGGTGGTGGTTATCGGTTGCGTTATCCTGGGGGTTTATCCTATTTAAAACTTTGTCACTTTGCGCCAAAGGGAGCGTCTCAAAATTAAATTGCTCTTAATGCTCTTATAAGGAGGTTACATGAAAAGCATACGTATAGGATCCGGAGCCGGTTATTCCGGAGACCGCATAGAACCGGCGGCTGAACTGGCCGCCAAGGGAAACATAAAATATCTCTGCCTGGAATGCCTCGCGGAAAGAACCATCGCCATTGACCAGCAGGCCCGCCTGAAAGACCCCGCGCTGGGGTATGACCCGCTGCTTCTGGAAAGATGGAAGCAGCTCCTGCCCATCTGCCTGAAGAACAAGGTGACCATCATCACCAATATGGGAGCGGCCAACCCTCTCTCCGCCATGGCCAAAACCAAGGAAGCGGCGCAACAGATGGGCCTCAAGGGCCTGAAAATAGCCGCTGTCCACGGAGACGACGTGGTGGAGGAAATCCGCAAGGGTTCCTGCACGCTGGATGAAACCGGAGAACCGGTCTCCAGCCTGGGCGACAAAATACTCTCCGCCAACGCCTATCTGGGGGCCGCGCCCATTGTGGAAGCGCTCAAAAACGGCGCGAACATCATCATTACCGGGCGCGTGGCCGACCCGGCCCTGTTCATGGCTCCGCTGATCCACGAGTTCGGCTGGGCCATGGACGACTGGCACAAACTGGGCATAGGTACCGGCGTGGGGCACCTTCTGGAATGCGCGGGCCAGGTTTGCGGCGGTTACTACGCCGACCCCGGCAAAAAAGACGTTCCCTCGCCCGAACTTCTGGGTTTTCCCATCGCGGAAGTGTCTGAAGACGGCAGTTTCAACATCAGCAAGGTGGAGGGCAGCGGAGGACTGGTAAACACCCATACCTGCACCGAACAGTTGCTTTACGAGCTGCATGACCCCACCAGCTACAAAACCCCTGACGTTGTCGCCGATTTTTCCAAAGTGACCTTCACGCAACTGGGCAAGGACAAGGTGGCGGCCAGCGGGTTCACCGGCAGAGCCAAACCGGACACATTGAAGGTTTCCATCGGCTATATCGACAGTTACATCGGTGAAGGACAAATGAGCTACGGCGGCGCCGGGGCTGTGGAACGCGCCCGACTGGCCGTTGATATAGTGCGGAAAAGGCTGCGCCTCATCGGTTTGAATATTCTGGAAGAAAAATATGAGCTTATCGGCGTCAACTCCCTGCATGGCGAGGCCATAAGCGCGCCGGGCAGCCATAACCCCTACGAAGCGCGCATTCGCGCATGCGTGCGCGTGGGCTCCATGAAGGAAGCCGCTCTGGTGGGCAACGAAGTGGAAGCTTTGTACGTGAACGGCCCGGCAGGCGGCGCCGGGGCTTTCAAAGCCTCCCGCCAGGTGGTGGCCGTGCTCTCGACCTTTATACCCCGCAGCCTGGTCAAACCCGTTCTGGCCTATGAGGAGATCTGATTATGAAACTGCACGACATCGCGCATTCGCGCACCGGCGACAAGGGCAATACGTCCAATATATCTCTTATCGCATACGACCCGGACAAGTACCCGCTCCTTGCCCGGCACGTCACGGCGGAAAAGGTCAAAAACTTCTTCGGCGAACTGGTCAAGGGCGAAGTGGTTCGCTATGAACTGCCGCAGTTGGGCGCCCTGAACTTTGTGATGAAAGACGCTCTGGGCGGCGGAGTGACCAGAACCCTTTCCCTGGACATACACGGCAAAAGCTTTTCCTGCGGCCTGCTGACCATGGAAATACCCGACGAATAATTCTATTTCTACATCAAAACTGCATCCCATGCAGTTTTGATGTATCGGCTACGGCGGAAGCTTGGGTTCCGCCTTGCCTCCGAAATGCTTCGCATAGCGCTGCTGTCGCCTTCGCCGCGACGTCCTGTAGCGGATTCCGTTTCCCAATCAAACATAAAAGCATGTTTGATTGGGAAACGGTATAAGCACTGAATTACCGGCGTCCGGGGGGATAATCCCTTCCGGACGCCGGGCAATCACGGCCTTTTGCGCTTGCCGTTGCCGCTTTCCGGCCTGGACGATAACCCGTATTTATTAATTTTGGCATACAAGGTGGTCAGGGACACTCCAAGTTCTCCGGCCACCAGTTTTTTAGCGGCCAGACTCCAGCCCTCCCGGGCCAGCCTCGCGCGCAGCACCGCTTTTTCCGCCGCTTCCGCCGCCTGAGCCAGACTGAATTCATGCAAAGACGCATTATCCGGCGTTGCGGCCGTCAGCTCCGCTTCCGCGCTGAGCGGCGTCTCCTCCAACCGGCTGAGCAGGTGATCCGGCAAGTGCGCAAGGTCAATATGCGTGGAGCAGCCCATATTCGCGGCGCAGGCCATGACGTTGCGCAACTCCCGCACGTTGCCGAACCAGGAATAACCGCGCATGGCCCGGGAAACCTCCGCGGAAAAAGTTATTTCCTCTCCGGGTCTGCCGGTGAAACGTCCGGCGAACAAGCGCGCCAGAAGCAGAACATCCTGGCCGCGCCGGCGCAGCGGCGGCAGTTCCAGGTGCAAAGCGCTCAGGCGGTAGTACAGGTCATCCCGGAAAAGCTTTTTTTCAACCAATTCCTCCAAATTGCGGTTACTGGAAGCGATAACCCGGATATCCGCCGGAATTTCACAGGTTTCGCCGACCCTGCGCACCATGTGTTCTTCAATAACGCGCAAAAGCTTGGCCTGCGCGGCGAGAGGAAGCTCGTTGACTTCATCCAGAAAAATGCTGCCGCCTTCCGCCACTTCAAAAAAACCGGCCTTCCCGCCGCGTCTGGCGCCGGTAAAAGCGCCGTCGGCATAGCCGAACAGTTCGCTTTCAATGACATTGGGGGAAAGCGTCGCGCAGTTCAGAGGAATGAACGGCCCGCGGGCTCTGGGAGAGGCGTTGTGAATGGCCTGGGCGAAGACTTCCTTGCCGGTGCCGCTTTCGCCGGTAATCAATATATCGGTGGGAGACGCGGCCATGGTTCTGGCGTGTTTGACCGTACGCGCCATAAGGGCGTCGCCATAGGCGATATCGTCAAAAGTATAGCGGGCGGCGTTGATACGGCGGATGCTGCTGCGCAGCCGGCTGTTGCTGCGCTTCAAATTGTCCAGTTCCTTGGCCATGCGCTGAATTTCCGTGATATCCTTGACCACGGAAACTCCGCCGATGATTTTGCCGTTGTGGACAATGGGCGACATATCCACCACATATTCCACCGAACCTTCACGCCGGTAAGCGCCTTCAACCGGGCGCCCTCTCCTCACCACATCCGGCAGCATCGCTCCCGGCCGCACCGAACGCAAAGGCTTGCCGAGTATGTCGCCGGCCTCTACCTGCACAATGCGCAGATATTCCGGGTTTACGTACAGGACGATATCATCGGTGTCGATAATAAGAATGCCGTCAAATATGGAATCCAGAATTTCCAGGTGATGTTGCATGAGAATATCGGTAAAATTTACGGTGCTGCTCATAGCGTCTCCCGGCGTGGTTATCCCGGCATTGGAGCATTTTAACATTGAAAATGTTGAAATGCTCTGGCGGCGGGCACCGCCGCCCGCCCCGCGGGCGTAGGCGAAACAAGTTTCGCCGTAAAACGCCGGAGGGAGCGTCTCAAAATTAAATTGCTTTGGAGCATTTTGTCATTTCGGCATAAGGCTGTCTGTCGCAGCCGATGCTGCCGGCTGCTGCTCTCTCCCCAAATATGGCGCATAGGGCACACGCACGCCTATGCCGGAGTCATCCCAGGCCCAGTCCGTTCCCTCCAGCATGGGCGCGCCTTTTACGGCGTTCAAGGTTATAGCGCCGATGGCTTCACCCATACGCTTGCCGTCCTGTTTAACGGTTGCGCTCATAAGTCCCCGGCGGATCGCCTCCACGGCCTGCGGCGTGGCGTCCACCCCGATTACCGGAATATACTTCGCGCCCTCCTCCCCCGTATTCCAGCCGATTTCCCGCAGGGCCCGTACGGCTCCCAAGGCCATGGAATCGTTGTTGGCAATAACCATCTCCAGGCTTTCTTCCATATGCGGCAGGGCCATCCGCACGGCGTCATAAGCTCTGTCTTCATCCCATTCGCACATCAAAGTCTGCCCTATCTGCCGCATGTTCAAGCCCAGTTCCCTGGCCTGCTTCACGCTGAATTCCGTTCTGGCGACCGACTCGGGATTATCCGCATTGGCCTGCAGCATCATGTACTGGACAGCCTTGTCTCCATTGCGGTCATATTCAGGATGCGCGTCCCACAACTGTTTGATGATGTCTCCCTGCATTTTTCCGGCGGCGGACGGAACGGTGCCTATGAAACAGGTGCGCGCGTAGCTTTTGATCCGGGCCAAATCCGGTTCCCGGTTAAAGAAAACCACCGGGATGCCGGCTTTTTTGCTTTGATCCAGCACAAAGGAAGCGGCCTGCACATCCACAAGATTAACCGCCAGGCCCCGGACTTTTTGCTTCAGCATGGCGTCCAGCTGATCGTTCTGGGTCAGCTGGTCGCTGTTCGCGGCCATCAGGATCACCTCCGCCCTGTCTTTAAGACTGTCCAGAATGGACGCGCGCACCAGAGAAATGTACACGTCGCCGTCCCGGTACAGCAAAACGCCGATCAAGGGCTTTTCGCCCGGCTTTTCCGCGGAGGCGGATCCATTTTTTTCATCGCCGCACGCGCTGACGGCACAAACGCAAACAAACAGCAGAAGGGCGCAGAATACTTTACCCGGGTTATAAAAATTCATCTTCACTCTCCTTTTCCCTTCATACCCCAGAAAATCAGTATTATATCACGCCTCGCCTGTCGTCCCGGCTTAGGATCGCTTGGTATAGCGTACCAGAACCTTGCGCAGGAGAGCGACATCCAGAGGTTTGGTCACATGGTCATTCATGCCGGCTTCCAGGCTCTTTTCCCGGTCGCCGCTCATGGCATTGGCCGTCATGGCGATTATCGGGACAGTTTTGGATCGCTCCCCAGGACTTTCGCGAATCAGCTTCGCGGCGGTCAAGCCGTCCATTTCAGGCATCTGGATATCCATCAAAACAAGATCATACCTCTCTTCTCCTTCTTCCTCCCACTTTTGCAACGCTTCTTTGCCGTTGCGGGCCACTGTTACCGTCGCTCCCATATCCTGAAGCACGGACAGGGCGATTTCCAGATTAAGCTCATTATCTTCCGCCAGCAGGATACGCAAGGGCAGGGGCGGCTCGCCCTCCGCGCCGGAGGAGGTTGCCGCCCGGCTCTCCACCTGCTCCTCCGCCTTGCCTTCCCTGAGCGGAACCGTAAAGAAAAAAACGCTGCCCCGGCCGACCGCGCTTTCAACCCGGATATCCCCTCCCATCATCCGCACCAGGGAACGGCTGATCGCAAGCCCAAGACCGGTTCCGCCGTACTTGCGGGTAGTGGAACCGTCCGCCTGGGAGAAAGATTCAAAAATTGTTTCCAGCGCCTCTTCATTCATTCCTATGCCCGTATCTTTAATGGCAAAAAGCAGCGGATAAGCGTTGTCCCGGCGTTCCCCGACGGATACGCGCAGGGATACGGAACCGCTTTCAGTGAACTTCAGAGCATTGGAGCATATATTTATGCACACCTGCGAGAGGCGCAAAGCATCCCCTTCCAGGACATCCGGAACAGCCCCGTCCACGGCAAAATCCAGGGTAAGCTTTTTTTCCTGCGCCTTGATCTGCAACATATCGTAAACAGACTCCAGCATGGCGGAAAGACTGAAAGAACGGTTGACAATCTCCATTTTGTCGGCTTCAATTTTGGAAAAATCCAGAATATCGTTGATAATACCCAGAAGATTGTTGGCCGCCATGTCAATCCGCTCCAGAAACTTGCGCAGCTTTTCATCCGGATTTTCTTTGAACGCCAGGTAGGTCATGCCGATAATGCCGTTCATGGGGGTGCGGATTTCGTGGCTCATGCGGGCCAGAAATTCACTCTTGGCTTTGGTTGCCGCCTGGGAGCGGATGACCATGTCCGTAAGCGTCACCACCATCTCCCGCAAACTGGAAGACAGATCCCCCAGTTCGTCATTACGGAAAACATTCGTGTTCGTGGAGGAATCCTGGCCGCCCTTGCTGATCTGCCGGGCGAAACAGCTCAGGCGGATAATGTCCCTGGTCACGGGGAAAATGAACAGGCATACGCAGCCGACAGCCAGAAGGGCGCTGATGACGGCGGCGGCAACCGCCGCGCGCTTGATGGTGGTGATATAAGATTGCATGTACGAGGCATCGGCGATAACCAGGGAATACAGATCCGTCTGCGGAATATGAAAGAACCCGATGGTTTTCCGCTCGCCGTCCATTTCCACCGCCATGTTGCCGGATACATGGGCCAGAATTTCATTGAACCATTCCGCGCCGCCGAAATTCGTGCCTTCGTCGATTTTGGGATCCGGCGAGGCCACCACCTCCCCGTCTGTTCCGACGAGCAAAGCCCTGCGTTCATTGCTGCCGGCTTCACGGAGCAGACCGCGGGCGACCTTGGACAACTGCAAGGTTCCCGTGAGCGCGCCGGACTTGCCGTTGTAAACGATTTTCAAAGAAACGGGGATCAGCACGTCTCCGGTCGCCTCGCTCAGAATGGGAGCGGAAACCACGAAAGTGTTTTTATCCATGATTTGCCTGAACCATTCGGCGTCAAACCTCTCCCTGTTCGGAAGGGAAAGGGCATTGGCCATGAAATCGCCGGCGACTATTTCCCCGGCTTCATTCATTATCCACAAGGATTCATAATACCCGTACGACTGTTTTGAACTGTTCAGAAGATTGATAAGATTTACCCGGGTATAGGAATTCCGGGCCAAAGGCAAGCTGGGGGGAAAGAGTTCTATGGCCGCCATAATCGAAGGCAGCCCCGCCAAAATGCTCATGTCCTTGCCGGCGCGCTGGAGCTGCACGGAAATATTGCCGGATACGGCAAAGGCGGCTTCTTCCGTCCGGCTGCCCTTGACATAGGAAATGACCGAATTGGCCGTACTTGTGATGTACGCTGTGGACACCGAAAGGATAATCAAAAAAACCGTCAAAATGGAGGCCGGCAGCTTGACCCGCAAACTGCCCCAAAAAGCCCGCCACCTGCCGCGGGGTTTACCGTTGAAAGGCTGCGGAGCGGAAGAAGTAATCCCGTCATCTGGCGTCATGGCGCAAGTCTGTCCTCTATTATTATACGGCATTTGGAGCAATTTAATTCGGAGAATGCCGCATGCTCAACCAATATAGGCCAGTTCAACAAATTTTACCAGTAAAAGCATCGTTTTGGAAGGCTGCCCGTGTTTTGCCACTTTTGTACGCCCTCATGCCTTGCGGCTTGCCCACAGAAAAACACCCAGGCTCGCCATGATAATCCCACCTCCAACAAAAGTCGCCACGCCGGGTAAATCCTTCGTAACAACATACTCCAGCAGCAACGCCAAAAATGGCGTCAAGAACATATAATTTGAAATACTGCTCGTGTTTGGCGCAAGAGAAAGGGCTTTTGCCCAGGACAAGTATGCCAGCGCGAAAAACCGGCGCCCGCCCGCGGCCCCGCAAAAAAATAATGTTGCGATAAAATGTTGTTGACAAGTTGCCGGGTTTATGAAAAAGCACAACAATGATTTTGATAATTAAATTCATTACCAAAAGGCTGAAGTCATGAGCAAAGCTTTGCACCTTTCCGCCCTGGCCCTGTTGCTCGTTATGCTGGCCGCGCCCGCGCATTCCGCCCAAACGTACGCGACCTGGGGCGATATTGTTGACGACATGAATCGTATCCTGGACAAATCATATACAATTTATCTTTCCGGCGATATTGAACAAAGCAAAGAACTGGTAAATACGGCCTACTTCGGGTTTTACGAAAAACTGGGGGTGGAGAGGGCCGTACTCACTTATATTTCGGGCAAACGCGCTTCTCTGGTGGAATATCAGTTTGCGGCCGTAAAACGTCTCATGACCGAACAGGCGGACAACCACGAGGTAAGGGCAAGCCTGAACGAACTCATGAAATTGCTGAGCGAGGATGCGCGGCAGCTTGACGGTTCCGAAGAGACCGGTCTGGGCGTGTTCATAGCCTCATTTCTCATTTTACTGCGTGAAGGCTTTGAGGCTATCCTTGTAGTTGCGGCCATTGCCGCCTATCTCGCCCGTTCGGGCAACGGCCGCCTCACTCCCGTGGTTTACAAAAGCGCGGCCGCGGCCATTGCGGCCAGCGTTCTTCTGGCCATCGCCCTGCAAAAGGTCTTTTCCATCAGCGGCGCCAGCCAGGAAATGCTGGAAGGGTTTACCATGCTTCTGGCCGTGGCGGTGCTGTTCCTGGTGAGCAACTGGATGGTGTCCAAGGCGGAAAGCGAAGCCTGGAAAAATTACATCCGGGACAAGGTGGCCAGCGCCGTTACCACCGGGAGCGTCCTGGCTCTGGCCGCGGCATCCTTTCTGGCCGTGTTCCGTGAAGGCGCGGAAACCATTCTCTTTTATCAGGCTCTGCTGGCCAACACCCAGGAATACCCGGCCATGCTCTGGGCGGGAATTCTGGCGGCAAGCCTGTGCCTGATCGTGATCTTTGTCGTCGTCCGCTTCGGCGCCATGCGCCTGCCTCTGCGCCCGTTTTTCATCGGCACCAGCATTCTCATGTACCTCATGGCCATCATTTTTGCCGGAGGCGGAGTAAAAGAACTGCAAGAGGCGGATCTGATTTCCGTGACCCCGGTGTCCTTTTTGACCGATTCCATTGACCTCCTCGGCATTCACCCCACAGTCGAAACCCTGGTGCCGCAAGGAATAATGCTCGTTCTCGCCGCGGCGTCGTTTATTTACTACAGGCATACCGCCGCCGCCCGCAAAGCGGCGGTATAATCCATAAACTTTACGCGGTTTTTACTTTAACCCTTTACTGGAGGATTTGAATAATGGTGACCACAGCAGTACGCAAAGCGGCGCTGGCCGCTTTACTGGCTCTTGCTCTGACGGCTTTCGCGGTTACAGGCATGGCGGCCGCTCCCGCTCCCGGCGCCGAAACCGCCGGATTTGAAGAATTTCCCTTGGGCGACGAACAGGTCGTCGGCCCCCTGCAAATAGCCGGAGTATATTTCCAGCCGGTGGATATGGAACCTGCCGGCATGGGCGGACTTCCCGCTTCCATGTCCGACCTGCACCTTGAAGCCGATATCAGCGCGGCCGAGGGCAATGATCTGGGCTACGGCGTTGGCGACTTTGTTCCGAATCTGACCGTCAAATATGTGATTGTCAAAGAGGGCGGAAAAACCATTGAAGGCAGCTTCATGCCCATGAGCGCCAGCGACGGCCCGCACTACGGCAACAACGTCAAACTTGACGGGCCGGGTACTTACAAGGTGACGTTCATCATAGACAACCCGGAAAAACAGGGTTATCTGCTGCATGTTGACAAAAAAACCGGCGTGGAAGGCCGCTTCTGGAAAGAACCCATTTCGGTAAGCTGGACTTTCAAGTGGGTGCCGCGCGCCTGGTAGCGTAGCGGTAGCCTTTTCCGGGTACTGGTACAAATACACCAAAGGGGCGCCGCCCCTTTGGAATCCCCGCAAGGGACGTTACGTCCCTTGACCCTGTTTATTCCCATGCTAAAAATGCGTTCATTTTTAGCATGGGAATACGCGACAGGATGTCGCGCCGAAGCGGCATTTGCTTTGCTCCGCCGCCTTAAAGCGGCGCGCCGGGCTTGTTCGCCCGGCGGACAGTACGCTGTTTGATCTGCATTTTTAAATGTTACAGCGTACTACAGCCGCGTATACAACGCCTGTTTGAAGCCCGAAGGGTGATCCGCCATAGTGAAAGGCGCATCATAAACCTGCTCCAGGATACTTTGGGTAAACACCTGCCCGGTAATCCCCTGCGTAAAAATCCGCCCGTTTTTGAGCAGAACCAGGTAGTCGCAGTAAAGCGCGGCCAGATTCAAATCATGCAGCGCCAGGATTACGCAAAGCTGTTCCTGCGCGGCCAGACGCCGCAACAGCGCCAGCATGGCCGGCCCCTGCCCCGGATCCAGGCTGCTGGCCGGTTCATCCAGCAGCAACACCGGGCAGTTTTGCGCAAGCGCCCGGGCAAGCAATACCCGTTGCAATTCCCCGCCGGAGACGGCTCGCACCCGCTTATGGATCAATCCCGCGCAGTTTGTTTGCTGAAGCGCCGAGACGGCACGGACTTCATCCTCTTCGGCATACCCGAACCAGGAAGCGCTGCGGGCATAGCGGCCCATAAGCACAATATCCAGCACGGTCATATCCGGCAAATCCATACTTTTCTGGGGCAAGGCAGCCATAATTCCGGCGCGGAGCCGCGGACGCAGGCCGTCAATATTCTGGCCCATCCAGAAAATACTCCCGCCAAGCACCGGCACAAGCCCGGCAAGAGCCATGATCAAGGTGCTTTTGCCGCTGCCGTTGGGGCCAAGCACACCCACAAGCGCTCCGCGCTCCGCGCTGAAAGCAATTTCTTTAAGCCTGAACGCTTGTCCGGCATAGGCGGCGGTAAGCCCCGCGACCCGCAGGCCGGATTCTTCCCGCCCGGAAGTGTTTGCGCCCGGATGCATCATATTTCCAATAAAGGCCAAAAATTTTTACTTTTCCGGCCTGGAGCATTTTAACATTGAACCTGACCCTTTTTCTCGACCAAACCTCGGCCGGCATCCCGGAAGCGGCATCGCGAAGGCTGCGCACTCCGCCGGCGGTAAAAATTCCGATACAAATTTTTGAACCAACTTCCGGCTCGCGGAAAATTTTTCCTCCGGGAAATTGCTCTGTTTCCGCAAGGTTATAACAAAAACCGCCTAAAATCAGTTTTGGCACGGCTATTGCTATATACTGTACATCTTCCTTTGCAAGCAGCTTTCAAAAAGGCGGGTTACAGGCGGTCTGTAATTCGTCTTTTTGTTTATGCGCCCGTGTTACGCAGGCGTCTCCGGAATAAACTTATCCAGACCAATTCCGGTTTTTACCGGCAAAACCAGAATAAGGCCGTTACCGGGTTTTTCGACCTCCGCAACACGATCAATGGCGTCAGCCACATTCCGGCTCAACTCCGCCGGGGTTGCAATCAGCACCACATCCTTTTCAATCTCCATGGCCAGGCCGTAAACCTTCAAAACCGAAGCTGTGCCCGACCCCCGCCCCGACAAGAGAGTAGCGCCTTTAGCTCCGGCCTGAACAGCCGAGGCAACGGCTTTTTCACCCAAACCCCGCTTCACTATCGCTACTACCAATTCGTATGTCTGGCACATATTCACTCCTTCTTGAGGATTTGCTCGCAAATCCTTGCCGCGAAATGCTTACAGGCGGGCTTTGTTCACCGTCAAGCAAGCATTTCAAGCGTAAAACGCTCTAACCTATGACCACCGCTTCAAACCAATACAGCTCCGCTCCGTCGCTTTTCCAGGCTTTTTTCCAGGTATCCGGGGGCAACCCCGCTTTGGCGCAAGTCTGAGTCAGAAATTGTTCGCGCGTCCACTTCTGCTCCACGGGAACCTGGGGTAAAAGCAAACCCTGTCTGAGGCCCTGCTTCATGATAAGGCCATGTGTGCCGACGATTATCTGTTCCGGGTCAGGACATTTCTGAATCGGCCCCATAATGGAAATATCATAGCTGAGACCCTCAAACTCCGCTTCCGTGACCGCCGGAAAGCGCGGGTCGTTGAAGGCCGCCGCAAGCGCCATACGCGAAACAGTAAGAAATAAAGGGGCGGTGTCGCTCAAACGGCCGATGCACCCCCTGAGCCGTCCGCCTTTTTTGAGGGTCACAAAAGCCCCCAGCCCTTCCTGCAAATGCCCGCCGGGCGGAGCGGGAAGGCTGCTTTCGCTGTATTCTTTCTTCAAGCTTCTGGCGATGGAGAGCTTCGCCAAATCCAGCAAGTAGCTTTTTTCGCCATCCGTCAGCGTAAAAACGAAATTTTGCGTCATGTTTATATCTCCGGTGTTATTACGTGCTTGAGACGGGAACCGGGTCATGCTCCTCCAGCAAACTCCGGACAGTTTCCAGTCCGGCGCTGTAGTCAAAAATTTCCACCGCCTGCGCCAATTTCTGAAGTTGAGACGCCGGCATTTCTTTGGCCAAAACCTCCAACGTGCTCTGTAAATGGGTCAGGGCCGAGGCGTCGTCATCTTCCATCTTCAACTTTAAAGTAATAAGAATGTCAACTGTCTCGCCGGATAAACCGATCTTTTCGCCTTCCGCACCGTCAGAATCAGGCTGTTGCTTCAGCGGCTCCTCCGCCGGCGCGCCCATTTTTACCTCCTGTTCAGCGGACTTGCCCGGCGTTCTTTCAGCCGGCCGATCCTTCAAGGCCTGTTGCTCCTGCTCCGGCAGCGGGGTTACCGCCTGAGCGCTTCCGCTGCCTGCGGCGTGAGGAACCTTTGGGCATTTTGACATGTTATATGCATCTTCCACCACAATTTTAAGCCCGCTAAGCTGCAAAGCCTGGCCCAACATGTTCAAAACAAAAGAAAACTCGGCGCAGAAGCCGTCAAACAACCAATAAAACTCATCGTCCGGGTTTTTATTCCGGCTTAAAAAATCTTCTATCCTTGCGGCTTTCAGCGATAAACTCTCCGCCCCCAAGGTTGCTGAAAGCCCTTTGATGGAACGGGCTTCCAGAGCAGCCTCCTGCGCATTGCCATAACTGATGGCGCTGTCCATCAGTTTGTCGGCGTTGCTGTGCCTGGTGCAAAACTGCTGGGCCAGGGTATAATACAGACGCGCGTTTCCGCCCAGGCGCTCCAGAGCGTTTTTTGCGTTAAAACCCGGCAGATCGGGCAACGCGCTTCCGGCAAGGCGCAGGTCGGAACCCGCTGCAGCGTCCCTGGCCGGTATCCAGCGGCTCAACGTGTTCAAAAGGATATCAATATCCACAGGCTTGACAATATAGTCGTTCATGCCGGCGGCGCTGAACTTTTCCCGGTCTGCGCCCGCGCCTTGCGCGGTCAGGGCGATGACAGGCAGATCTTTCATGCCCGCTTCTTCACGGAGTTTTTTACAGGCGGTGAACCCATCCATGCCGGGCATTTGCACATCCATCAATACCGCGTCAAATTTATTCCCGCCCGCCAGTAAAAGTTCAACGGCCGCCTGCCCGGTGTCCGCCGTGACGGCTTCCATTCCGGCTTCCGCCAGTATTTCCTTCACCACTTCCTGATTCAGAATATTATCTTCAACCAGCAGCACCTTGCAGCCTTTAAACCTTTCGGAAGAAGAATAAACCGGCCACGCTCCGGCTCCGCCCGCGCTCTTTTCGCCTTCCAGAGCATCCTGAACAGCATTAAGCAACTGTGACGGGCTGACCGGCTTATAAATAATTCCGCTCAACCCGCATTCCTGTTGTGAAAAGGTTATCTCCGACCTGCCGAAAGCCGTTACCAGCAGCATGACCGGGCATTCCCGCAAGCCAAGGTTGTTTTTGACGTGTTTGGCCGCTTCCAGGCCGGTAATTTCCGGCATGCGCCAGTCCAGCAGCAACAATTTGTAGGGCCGGCGTTTTTGTTCGGCCTCCGCAAGTTCGGCGTACGCCGCTCTGGCCGACGCGACAGTATGCGCCTCCAGTTTCAGGTCGCTTAACATGCCGCTGATCACCTGCCGCGCGGTTTCGTTGTCATCAACCAACAGCACGCGCATGCCTTGCAGGTCGGGGATGTTTTTGATGCCGCGCGCTTGTACGGCCCCTTCGACAAAAATGGTAAACGAAACATCCGTCCCTTCATTTTCGCCGCTGCTGATGTAAATTTCGCCGCCCATCATCTGGACGAGTTTTTTGGTCAGGGCAAGCCCCAGCCCCGTCCCGCCATACTTGCGCGTTATGGAACCGTCAATCTGCTTGAAAGGCGTAAACAAACCGGACAACTGCTCTTTGCTCATGCCTATGCCCGTATCATGCACCACAAATTGCAAACCCAGCTTGTTCCCGCCGGGTTTTCCCGGGAACGCGGGCGCGGATTCGCCGCCCGCACCCGCCCCGGCGTCTTCCGGCGGCAGCACCGCGCAATTGATCAAAATTTCGCCGTGTTCGGTGAACTTGACGGCGTTAGTGGTGATATTGGTCAAAATTTGTGAAAGGCGCATGGAATCGCCTTTCAAATACTGCGGCACAGCGGGATCGACGGCAAAAAGAATTTCCAGCCCCTTGGCTTCGGCCGCCGGAGAAACCATGGCGCTCAGTTTGTTGAAGACATCTTCCAGCATAAACGGCGCGGCATCAATGTTCATTTTCCCGGTTTCAATTTTGGAAAAATCAAGCAAATCGTTAATAATAACCAGAAGAGAATTGCCGGAAGAATAAATTTTATTTATATAATCCCGCTGCTTGTCACTAAGTTCAGTCTTGAGGGCCAGGTAGGCCATGCCGATAACCGCATTCATGGGTGTGCGTATTTCGTGGCTGATATTGGTCAGAAATTCCGTCTTGGCCTGATTGGCCAACTCGGTTTCATGTCTGGCTTCTTCAATTTCAGCCTCATGCTGCTCCAGAGCACAGGCCATTTCATTGAAAGAAGCGGCCAGAACTCCCAGTTCGCCATGCAGGCCGCACAGCTTCGTTCTGACCTTCAAATCTCCTTCGCGCAGGCGTTGCACCGCCCGGCTCATCTGCTCCACCGGCCGCCCCAGATTAGCCCGCCCGATAATCCAGGCCAGAACGCACCCCACGGCGACAGAACCAAGCAAAACAAGCAGTTCGTCGCGTAAACGCGCATAGGTCGCCGCATAGGCGGAATGCGTATCCAGCGTCAAACCCATGTACAGGCAAGGATAGTCGTCACTGTCGCTGAAGCGCAGCGCCCGGTGAACAAGAACACGCTCCTGAGCGGAACCTTCATCCAGTACAAACATTCCGCTCCGGGCGGAATTTTGCATAATATTTATGAGTTGCGCCGGCTGATCCGGAGAAGGAGTGTAATCATCCGGAAAGGTGAAGACCAGGGCGCCGCGCTTGTCAAAAGCCGCAAATCGGGCATGCCCGTGCAGATCGTCCCTGTCTTGCTCCTGGATCAGGCTGTCCATGCGCAGCCCTGCCGCGATAATGCCCGTAAAAGTGCCCAGCCGGTCATAGACGGGAAAAGAAATAAAAAGCGAGGGGATGCCGCCGGTGTTCTCCGAGGTGATCCCGCCGGTAAAAGGCTGCTCGTTTTTGAGTACAGCGGCGATGTAATCCTTTTGGGAAAGATCCGCGCCCACAAGGCCGGGCAGGCCTGAAACCGCCACAACGCCTTGCGCGTCGGCAAGCAGCAGACTGCTTAACTGTTCATTATTCAGGCGCAAAAGGTCGGCAAAAAGGTTTATGCCGTCCGGATGCTTTTTTTCGCGCACCACATCAAGTTGCGCCAGAGCCATAAGCAAGGAGCGCGAGGTTTTGAACGCCAGATCCTGGCGCTCCGCGACGCCGAGCAATACGTTTGCCGCCTGATTGTGCACCCTGGCTATTTCTCCTGAACGGCGGGAAGTTTCGTTATTCAGAATAAAAACCAGCGTGGGCAAAGCCGAGATGAAGACAATCAAAAAAAGTGTACGGTTGATATATCCTGAAAAAAATTTGAACATACGCTACACCCGCTCTTGTGGCAGCATAAGCAATTTACAGATTTCCGCATGGAAATCTGAACATCAGCCGTTCGGCTGACGATCTTCCGCAGGGAAAAGTTTACTTTTCCATGCGGATATCAGTGATAACGCCCATGCCGATGCCACCGTCAAAATTCAGAAGAGGCAATATAGTACAAGCAGGTTAAAAAGGCCATACTTAAAGCGCGGGCCAGTTGATTGAGCAGTACCAGCTGCAGGGCAAGGCGCGGCGAATAGAAACCGGCATAAGACGGCAGTTGGTGCCGTAACGCCCGGATCGGGGTGGATAAAATATTTCCTATAAGCAGAGCCAAAGTGATTTCCTGCACAGACAAGCCCCCGGAAAGTATAAGCGCCGACCCTGCGGAAAGAGCGGCTCCAAGTTCGGCGGCAAGGGAGAGGGCCACCACGCTTACCGCTTCCGGCCGTAAAAAAGCCAGAAAAGAACCTTGGGATATTGCCGCCAAACCATTGCTCAACTCCTCAAACCAGCCCATTTTTTGCATGGCAAAAAACAGGATATATACCGGCGCCGTAAAAAGCAAAAGCTTGTGCAAACGAAATTTAAAGCGCCGCCAAATTTCAGTTGCAACAGGTTTGGCCACGGAAAGATTTTCTTCCGCCCGAAGGCGGCTCTTTTGCGGCGCGGGCAACAGAACCCGCCCGCAAACGGCTGTGCAGAAGGTGCGGAGCATGGCCGCGGAAAAAGTTATTCCAAGGTAAATCAACCCCTGCACCCCCAAAAACGAAAGCACCAGAGCCGCCATGGAAGGTAAATGCACGAAAAATGCCGGAGAGCTGTTGAAAAGACAGGAAAAAAACACTTCACGCTTACCGATGCGGCCTTGCTGGTAATTTTCCGACAGCAGAGCGTTGGCGGAGGCCGGAGAAAAAAAAGCCAGGCTGAAGGCCGCGCCGGCGCTCTCTCCCATATGTCCGAAACGGGCCAGCGGAGAGGAAAAACGCGCCAAAAACCTCGTCCAGTGCATGGCTTCCAAAAAAAAGGCCAGGAGCAGACTGCAAGACATGAAAAAGAGCAGCCGCAAAAGCGGAAAAAATAATTCGCCCCACAGAACAGGCAGGTTTTGAGCCAGTGTATCCACTACAATTCCATTAAGGCAATTTAATTTTGAGACGCTCCCCTAAGGCGCTTTACGGCGAAACATCGCTGCTGTCTTCATCCGTAGCTCCTTCGTCGCAACGGCTGAAGCAAGTTTCGCCTGCGCCTGCGGAGCGGGCGGCGGTGCCCGCCGCCAGAGCATTTCAACATTTTCAATGTTAAAATGCTCTGGCATCATGCCCATAAACGCACCAGTACCATGTCACACTTAAAACTTCGCTTCGCTACGTTTGAAGTGTGAAGATCGCAAGGCAAAAAACGTGGTTTTTGCTTTGCTCCGCCGCCTTAAGGCGGCGCGCCGGGCGTGTTCGCCCGGCGTCAGTACGCAGTTGTATACGAACTTTTAAGTATTACAGCGTACTAGAAACAAAATACCCATGGCATACATCCCGGCCAGAACGTCATCAAGCATCACGCCGAAACCGCCGGGCAGCCAGTCTTCAGAGGCCCTGATCGGCCAGGGTTTGCATATGTCGAACACCCTGAACAGGACGAACGCCAGGGCGTATTCCCACAGGTTCAACCCGGAAAAGGGCAGGCAGACCAGCCACTGCCCCAGCACCTCGTCAATGACCACCGAGCCGGGGTCTTTTTCCATTAAAATTCGTTCCGCCCTTGACGCCGCAAGGCCCCCCAACACAAAAAGAACAACCAGAACAAGCAGGCGCCAGCCCGGCGGCCAGGGCATAAAAATAAGCGGCGCCAGCAGTATCGCAATGGCCGATCCGCAGGTGCCCGGCGCTTTGGGACTGAGGCCAAAAGGCTCGACCCGGCTGAAAGCCAGGGCCAGGCGGTCAAGAGCTTTCATTTTTTACCCCGATGATTCCATACAGTAAAAGCTTTTCGATCACTTCGCTTACCGGCAGCCCCACCACATTCGACCAGGAACCCTTGATGGAACGCACCAAAAATCCGCCGCTTCCCTGGATCGCGTAAGCCCCGGCTTTATCCGGCGGTTCTTTGCTGCGGGCATACGCCCGAAGCAGCTCTTCCGGACAGTTCCAAAAAGTTACCCGGCTGGTCAAAGCGAAGACATCTTTTTTGCGCAGTTGCGGTAAAAGCAGGCAGCAGGCCGTTATGACCTCGTGCGTACGCCCGGAAAGGCGTTTAAGCATGGCGAAAGCATGCTCCGGGTCGGAAGGCTTGCCGAACACATCGCCGTCAAGAAGGACAATGGTATCCGCGGCCAGAACGGGCGCGCGAGGCGTCCTGGCACCCGTGGAAGAGGCCCGGCAGGCGGAACCGGCCAGAGTTTCAAATACGGCTCCGGCTTTGGCGGCGGCAATGCGCCGGGCGTAAGCCAAGGCCTGTTCGCCGGGCTCGGGCTTTTTTTCCACAAAATCCGGAGGCGGTTTACAAACCGTAAAGTCAAGCCCGGCCTGCGCAAGCAGTTCAAACCTGCGGGGAGAGCCTGAGGCCAGAATAAAGGGCCGGTATGACGTAAAAACAGACATCCTGGTCACGCGATCTTTTCAAGGTATCCTGTTTGGAGTATGCTCGCCGCACAAACAAACCCTGGAGCATTTTAACATTGAAAATGTTGAAATGCTCTGGCGGCGGGTACCGCCGCCCGCCCCGCAGGCGTAGGCGAAACAAGTTTCGCCGTAAAGCGCCGGAGGGAGCGTCTCAAAATTAAATTGCTCCAGAGAAAATGTCCATAAAAAACAACCTTGCCTTCCGCTGCCCTCCAAAGCGGCGCCACTCCTCCGGCATCTCCGCAAGAGCGGCCGTGCGGAAGCATTTTTCGCGCCAGTGGATTTTGCCGGTTTTTTTGCTGATCTTTCCGGCGCTGTTCATGTGCTCTTCCGCAGAGGCCGCGCCATTCTCCTTTACGGATGACAGCGGCAGGCAGATTACCCTTCCCCGCCCGGCCACGCGCATTATACCGCTCTACGCGGCCTTCAGCGAAATATTGCTGGAGTTGGGGCAAGAGAAGCGCCTGATCGCCCGCACTGCCTCCGACCGGAATGTTCCCGGCCTGCCCAGCGTAGGCACGCACTTGCGCCAGAATCTGGAACTGGTCTATGGCCTGGAACCGGATCTGGTGCTCCAGATGCAGGGCCGGGGCGAATCCATCCAGACAGCCGAAGCTTTGCGGAGTCTTGGGGTCAGGGTGGCGGTTTTTAATCTGCGTAATTTTGAAGACCTGTTCCGGGTCATTGCTCTGCTTGGGCAGGCGAGCGACGCGCAGGAAGAAGCGCGGGCGCTGGCGGAAAGTTTGCGCCATGACCTGGAGGAATTGCAGCGTAAGCTTGCCCGGATTCAGGAAAAACCCACGGTTTTTTTTGAACTGCGCTATCCCGGACTTATTGCCGCCGGGCCGGACAGCATTACGGACGCCATTATCACGGCGGCAGGCGGCCAGAACTGCCTGAACAGCCTGTATAATAAAACCGCGTCAGGAATTTTGCCCAACCGGAGCATTCTGCGTTTAAGCGAAGAAATTTTGCTTACGCTTGACCCGGAGGTTTATCTAATCCAACGCGGCCCTATGAACAAAAACCCGCGGCCTTTGCCGGAGCGCCCGCATTTTTTAAGCCTGCGGGCCTGTAAAAACAATCGCTTTCTGGTGGTGGACGAAGAAATGTTTTCACGCCCCGGCCCGAAAAATATCCGGGCCGCGCGCCTGCTGGCCGAATTTTTGCACCCTGATTGTTTTATTCCGGATCCAGATTATTCGGATTCCAGATAAAAATTGCGTCAGACAGTTGTCATTGAATATATAAGAGTAGATAATAATTAGCTAAAAAATTGAAAAGATTTTTTGATCCCCCTGTAGATACCCCGAAAAAAGTTTGACGGGAAAAAGTCTCAAGAGGCATCTTGAACTGGTATGAACACCCTATTTCATCAGGGCGCATGGAAGGAACAACAAGATCAAGGTGCTGAAAAGGATGGCCTACGGATATCGGGACATAGAGTTTTTCAAACTCAGAATCATGGCTATTCATGAGGCAAAGTACGCTCTAACCGGATGAACCGAAATTAATATTGCAGGAGAGCAGCTTACATTACAAACATTTGAAGAAAAAAGAGATAAATTTGTAAATATTTGGTCACTTATTCCTTTGACAAGAGCTATTGATACTTTAATTATTACAATAAAAAAAGCAGAATAGCAAAAATTCTTATTACTCAGAGCAGAAAATACTTAACAATTGTCTTTGAATCTGCTATGGTTCCGACATGGAAATCAACGACGGAAGAAAATGGACGCGTTCGGCCCAGGACGCCATCCGGCGCAAGGCCGTCCATGCGGTGCTCAATGGCAATATGACCCAAACCAAGGCGGCGGAAGTCTTCGGGGTCACTCGCACCTCTGTTTGCTTGTGGCTCAAGACCTACCGGCAGGGCGGAGAAGACGCCTTGCAAAGCAAGCGCAAAGGGCGTCCATGCGGGAACAAATTGACCGGGTCTCAGGAGGCTTCCATCCGTAAATC
>JAISBT010000152.1 GCA_031266055.1 Deltaproteobacteria bacterium | reverse complement strand
CCGGAAAGGCCGCGCGCAAATCTTCCCTATTCCGCCAAACGGCATACAGGCCCAATGGCAGGCCGGCTTCCGGCACATCTTCGGCCAAACGTTCCAACAGGGCCGGGCAGTGCTGAAAGATCCCGTCTTCGGAAGCCAGCAGGTTGCCCCAGAGAGTGGCGAGGGCGGCCGGCTCAGCGAGATCCGGGAAGGCCGCGCGCAAATCTTCCCTATACAGCCAAACGGCATACAGACCCAAAGGCAGGCAGGCTTCCGGCACATCTTCGGCCAAACGCTCCAACAGGGCCGGGCAGCGCTGAAAGATCCCGTCTCCGGAAGCCAGCAGGTTGCCCCAGAGAGCGGCGCGAGCTGCCGGTTCAGCGAGATCCGGGAAGGCCGCGCGCAAATCTTCCCTATTCAGCCAAACGGCATACAGACCCAAAGGCAGGCCGGCTTCCGGCACATCTTCGGCCAAACGTTCCAGCAAGGCCGGGCAGCACTGGAAAATTCCGTCTTCGGAAACCAGCAGGTTGCCCCAAAGAGCGGCGCGGGCGGCCGGTTCCGCGAGATTCGGAAAGGCCACGCGCAAATCTTCCCTATTCAGCCAAACGGCATACAGACCCAAAGGCAGGCCGGCTTCCGGCACATCTTCGGCCAAACGTTCCAGCAAGGCCGGGCAGCGCTGGAAAACAGGGTGGTTTTCTTGCAACAGGCTTGACCAGAGATTTGTTCCGCCTGGAACGGCTTGAAGGTCAAGACGCGCGAGATCGGATCTGGTCAGATAAACGGCGTATAAGGCGGCCGGCAAAGGAATCCCGTTCGGGTTGATCGTGGCGTACGCGGCCTCGGCGAATTCGGGATATCGTTCTCTATGCCGATTGAGATCCAGCCCGGGATAATCAGGGGCATTGGCGAGAAGCCAGGCCGCATAGAGCAACTGCCCCTCGCGTTTTTGCAGATCAAAAACGTTTCGCAGGGTTGCATCAATCAACCATAACTGATGCATGCCGATGGTAAAGGGAAGCAAGGTTTCCGCCGGCCAGCGCTCGTTAAGGCGGGCGTAGCGGTCAAGCCTCCGGTCTTCGCCGCAATCCGGAAGAGACAAGGCCGCGAAATCCCGTGAAGCGACCTGTTCCTTCCAGGAAGGGAAAATTCCTGGGACTTGGGATTTGAGCATGACGGAATCAAGCCAGGTGGCGTCAACCAGTGCGCAGCCCAAAGCTCGCAGTCTGTTGCTCAGGGCCATTTCATTCAGAATAGCCCGCGCCTTTTCTCCAAAATAGGCCATCGTCTCCTGCGTGAGCGTAAAACGCGAGTGCCAGATAACTCCCTGCCCGGTGCCTTCACCTGTCAGCCAGGATATAATATTCCGTTTGTATTGTTCGCACAGAGGGGCGTCTTCCCGAAAGGGAGCTTCCGGATTGCCGCTGAAAAACCGCGTCGCGTCCGGCAGTGACACCGTACTGCCGAGCATGGCCGCCACTGAAGAAGGCAGAATGATGAACGAACTGCGCAGCCAGCTTTGAAAACGCACGCCCATAAAGGTAACCGGAGTATTGTACGCTTCCAGATGTCCGGCTGCCGCCTGCCTGGTGCGCAGGATGCGCAGAAACGTTTCGGAAAGGCGCTCCAGATAGGCGGTGTAGAAACGCTGAAAGGCCGAAGTGACCAGAAAGACGAAATCATAGCCGTGGATGCTGGTTCTGGCGCGTTCAAGACCCCTGGACCAGGCGCCGAATTCCCAATGCGTGTTGTCCGAGCCCAGAAGAGTGACGTGCGGACTGATTGTTTGCGCAAACTCCGGCGGCAGCTTGGAATCAATCCAGATATATTCTTTGGCGGTATTCGGAAAACGATCTTCCAGCAAAGCGGCCAGGTTTTTCTCCGCTTCCGGGTATATGGCGTTTCCATAACGGGCGAACAGGGTCAGAATACGCATGTTTTCACCTGGCGGTCAGGCGGATGGCCCGCAGTATTTTTTCACGGTCAAGGCAGCGTCCGGCATCCATGTCCTCCAGGCTTTCCGTCACAAAATCCAGAACGCGCCGGGCGCAGGTTTTCCAACTGACGGGAGTTTTATTTTCGTCCAGAGCCGCGCCCTGGGACAGGGCGGCGGAAAAAGTCCGCGCCAGGGCCGCTCTGGCAGCCGCTTGTAAGGACGGCACATCGTCAAAAGGCAGGAGAACGCCGGGCAAAGCGCAATATCCGGCAATTTCCCGGCATAACGCCGAATCACGGATAACTACGGGTTTTCCGCAAGCCAGGGCGTTCACCACCGGCATGCCGAAACCCTCATACCAGGAGGGAAAGACGAAAACATCCGCTCCGGCGATGAGTTCTTCAACGGTTTCCTCGGGCAGTTCGCCGCTTTCCAGGTATTCCACCTGGGGGAGAGGAATTCCTTTGGCGCCAAAGGCGATAATGCGGCGCTCCGGGAACATCTCATGCAGCCTGTAGGTTGTGGGCAACACGTCTTTATGGTCGTAGGCATTGCCGAAAACAAGCATGTACCCGGTTTCCGCTCCCGCGGTTGCCGAGCAAGGCATGTTTTCATACGGAGCTGTGCTGTGCAAGGTCACGCAGCCTTTGAGAGCCGGTTGGGGGGAAAATCTTTCTTTGAAGCGGTCAAGAGAATATTGCGAATTGGTCATGATCCCGTCCAGATACCGCGCGATGATATTGTATGTTTCTTCAAGATCGGGGGGAGCCGCGCCCCCTCCATGCACATACAGGATGTCCCAGGCGATGGTGTCCAGAATGTAACAGGCGGTAAAAAAACCGTGGCTGTGGATATCGTGGAGGGCGCCTATGCCCCAGGGCTGGCGCATATACAGATAGGCAGCGTGTTCGCCGAAGGGCTGAGTGTGAATGGTCAGATTCGGGAACCGTTCGTAGATATGGTGGGCTTCCAGGGCAACATCCTGGAGCAGAAAATGCAGTTCCAGATCGGTTTCCAGTTGCGAGAAACCCTCCATCAGCCCCAGGCCGGCCTTGGTGGTGCCGTTAAAGACAGGCAATATCGCGCGGCAATCTATGATAATACTGCGCGGCTTATCCAGGGGAAAGGCGGCGGCGCAAAGATGCTCCACCTTGTGGGCCGGCAGGCCGGCATACGTTGAGGTAGCCATTTCCGCCGCCGGCAGGCCCGGTTTGAGACGTTCCAGGTCGGCTTCCTGAAATTTGGGATAAATCTCATCTTGAGGCAGCGAAGTGCGCACAATGACCCTGTTGGCGACAACTGCACGAAAACCTTTGCGCCGGTAAGCTTGCAAGACATATTGCAGCAAAGGGGCGCAGGCGGTGAAGTCTGCCGGAATTTCCGGCAGCGGATTGGCCAGCAGCGCTTCTTTGATCAGGATGCAGGGCGCTGTGAATTCAGGCGCGATCCATCTTTCGGGCAAGGCCGCCAGTGCGCGCGGAGACAACAGTTTTTGTTCCGGATATTCAGGATGGGGCAAAGCCCAGACCAGTTCGGCGCTTTCATCAAGCAACCTGGGCACGGCAAAGCCGAACATGGGATCAGCCTCCAAAACGCGTTGCAGAGCCCGGACATGGACATCCGCGGGCATCAGCGCCGCAAGCAGAACCAGCAGATCCTGGCGCCGCGAACCGGCCAGATTCATGGCATGAATCAGACCCTCCGTCGGACTGTCCCCCACGATAAAAGTGGCGCCCGCCTGTGCAAGAGAAATGGGGGCCGTGACCACAAAAGCATCCGCCGTGGCGCAGGCAAGGCGCAAGGCATCAAAATCCGCCTTGAGGCGCGGGCTTGGGCAGGATGTCAAATCCACAAAAACGGAAAAATTTTTATTCTTGTCAGACATGTTCATTCATATGGGCAAGGTTAAAGTTATCGACCGCAGCCGTCAGTATATCGGTCATGGCATATCCGGCCGCGGCCCCCAACAGCTTTACGCAGACCTGGACGCATTCCTCTTCCCATTCCATCCGGCTGCGCGTTTCCGCATACCGGATCAATTTTGGCAAAAATTGTATTGAACAATGGGCTTTAAGGATACGCTGATAGACTTTTCTGCCTGTTTCCGTTTGCAACAGTTCCGCTGTTCCGGCAAAATCCATAAAATCCTTATATTGCTTTATGTATGATGCCAAATGAAGAGGGGTCGGCTTTCTATTGACTATTGAATTCTCATGCTGAAAATAATTGATCAGAAAATCTTTTATGGAGACGTATTTTCTGCAATAAAGGGCGATGTAGGCGGCAAAAAGCACATCTTCATGATAATAGACGGGATCGAAACGCAAATTTTTTTCCATTATCAGATCCCGCCGGTAGAGCTTGTTCCAGGCGGGAGCAGGCAATTGGTATGTGATATAGTATTCAAGGGCGGGCATGCCGCCGGAACAGCTAAACTCCCAGGAAACATACGGCTCGTTTCTTCCGTCCTCCCAGACCTTTCGTATGCCGCAGGCCACCACGTCCGCTCCGGTCTCTCCGGCCACATCCAGAAGCTTGGCCAGAGCGCCTTTTTCCAACCAGTCGTCAGCGTCCAAAAAGAACAAATTGGTTCCGGTCGCCGCTTCTATGCCCGCGTTGCGTGAAAATCCAGGACCAGTAGTGGCCTTGTTCACTATCACCCGAACCTGCGGATATCTGGAGCGCAGGAGCGCTTGGGTGTTATCCGTGGAGGCATCGTCAACGACAATGATTTCCATGTTTCCGGGGGTATGCTCAAGAACGGAATTGAGCGAGCGTTCCAGAACATGCTCTCTATTATACGTTGGGATAATTACTGAAAGAAGTTTTTCCATACGGAACTCTGAATAAAATATT
Organism: Deltaproteobacteria bacterium; assembly: GCA_031266055.1. GTDB lineage: Bacteria > Desulfobacterota > Desulfovibrionia > Desulfovibrionales > Desulfovibrionaceae > WRHT01. Next base: position 4,668 of record JAISBT010000152.1, on the reverse strand, counting down.
TGTATCCGCTACCAGATGATATGATGAGTATTAAGCTGCGCAATACAGCAGAAATTCTCCTGATATATGAAAAAATAATATATGTTACATCCTATAATTTATTATACTCAAATTTTAACAACAAAAAATAAATCATAAAATTTGTTTGCCGCTTCATTGATATGATATTTCGCATAGATATAATATAACTTGTATATTTTATCTTGCGGCGGAAGTTTGTGTCAGCCTACATATATTCAAGCCTTTCCATCCATGAGGCATAGTCATTTTTTGCGATTAGAGCGTTTTAACATTGAAAATGTATAAAGCGCTCTGCAAGGATTTGCCCGCAAATCATTGCAGCGAGATTGTCACGAGGCGAACTTGCTCCGCCGTTAAGCGACAATCTCAAGCGTAAAATGCTCTAGTGATGAAATGGCGGCATGATGTACACCCGTCAAGCCGCATTCAATACAAAACATCGCTTATATCACGCCACACACGTTCCCCTTTCACGGTATCAGGCCAGGTAACAGTGATATCCTTTATGCCCATATTCCGGGCAGCGGCAACGAACCATAGCCTGTCAAGAATAATCGGATAGCTGCTCCGTCCCGGAATAAGGTCTGCGGTAACGGTATAGGTTATGCCACTTATGGAAACAGACACTGCAAGGGGCTCATGCGCTCCGGCAAACACATCGCCGGCTTCAAGCGTCAGCACCTCCGCAGCACCCGCCGCCGTTTTCGATACAGCCGGCAATTTGTGTGCGTTGGAACGGCCAGGTATGGCTTTGAGGCGTATTTCATTCCCCAATTCCCCGCTCCAGAAACCAAGGGCAGGCTTTTCCCCATCCTGAAGCGGGCGGCAGATAACATATTTCCCTGCTCTTTTTTCAGGAGCATATCTCGTGACGACTCCGGCAAGCAACACAGGGTCGCGAACTGATAAAGGAAGTCCGTCCACAGTCATACTGTAGCCTGTCCATACAAGCACTGGCTTTTCCCGCTCAAGAATGGAAACAATTTTCTGCTGTTCATGTAACGGCGATGCATCGTATGTATTTACATGAAAAGCAGGCTTCGTGTGAGATAAAATATACAACACAGGATCATCTCCCAAAATATACAACAGATCCCCAGGTTCTACAAAATTTCGCAAAACCGGAGCAAAAGCGAGTTGATCCGGATAAGCTGCAAATTTATCATCGTTATAATACAGTGATTCTGTCAGACGTCTTTGCTGCTCGGCGGCCATTGTCGCCCAGGGGTAAATTTGAGAGATACCTCGTATCTGGAACAAAATATCATTCGCCTTGTCTCGCATATGCGGCAGGGCAGCCGCAATTAGACAAACCAGGGCGGCATATTGTACGGGCTTTAACGCCGAGTTATTGTCCTTGATCAAAAATATCCAGATTATAGCGGCCGCCCCTGAGAACAGATACATGCCGCTAATCATGGGATCATCCGTCCGAACCATGACCTTGTAACCGAAAATCAGCATCATGCCGCCGATTAGAATGGCAACCACCGGGATGGCGCTCTTATCTTGGCAGTAAAGCCGCTGCCAGACTCCGATGCCGGCGGTCAGAGCCGCAAGCCAGTAAGCTGGACCATAATAAGGTGCCCGCAACATGAACCACCGGTCTACTTGCGGCCCCCAGTCAGCATAGGCGCTGACACCGCCCAAACCGGCATAGAAATCAAAAACATTGGCAAGCAAGCCCTGTTGCTGCAAAATACCGCAAAGAACAGCCAAAACCAAAAGCGGGGGAAGAAATATCCGGCAGAGGGCGCGAAGCTGCGTAACAGTCCGCCGATCCGGATTTGCGCATACTTCTACAACAAGCAAAGCCGCTATCGGCAATCCGACCCGAAAAAGATTCAGCGGCTCCAATAAAAGATTCAAAGCAACTGCAGCTGTAAACAGCAGATGTCCGCCCTGCGGGGAAGACTTTGAGTTGTCGATGGAAGCATAGGAACAAATGACGCACAAAATGGGCACGATATAGCGGATAGGTGATGGATCCGAAAGCATAAGGACTATGAGGGCAGCAAAAACACACACAGTCTTCCAGACTCTTTTTTGTGTCAATTCATGCAAAGAAAAGAAAAGTACCAGATATAATGCCGTATTAATTATACTCCGCGCGAAGCTATTCCATGGATAGGGTAACTCGAAAAAAGATAGACCGGCGTAGGGATACCAGAAATCTCTGTACGGCAGCATGCCTTCAGCCAGGAAGGCTCTCCACGCCAGCAGGTTATTGTAGTCCCAGTGCGCCTGGAACGGCGGAAGGCTAAATTCCGGATAAGGAGTCAGGGGTGGCAAGTTCACAATAAGGATGCACAACACCATGCACACCAACAGAAGATGCTCCACCGGTCTGCTTTCCAGCAACGCCCTTATCTTTTCCTGTAATCCCATACTGAGGCGGGAACGATCCGGGTGAATTTCCCATGCGGCGGCACCATTAAGTCTCTTGCGCAGAAACCAGGCCGATGCCGCCACGAGCATAGGCGCGGTAAAAGCAAGCAGATAAAACCACAGGTATGCCGCCTGCCCCTTATTGTGGTATGCTGCATACCCAACGGCCTTATCCACGGGAAAAGGCCGCGCGCCGAGGCCGTGGAGGACGTAGACAAGCAGAAACGTGGCAAGACAGCCCACGGCAAGCAGGGCCAGACCTCGCCTGCCCGACGGACTCAGGAGCAAGGCGATTAGTACAAAGACGGTGAATACAACCCCCAAAGGCACTTGCTCCACCTTGCTCAAGACAATTTCACTCCATGAGACCGGCAGGGGCGGATTGAAGCTCTGCCGCATAATCGGATCCGATCCGGTTGTCCGTACCAGTATGTGGTCATCCTTCACTTCCACAAGCACAAGGTCATGCAGGAACCATTTGGACAAATCTTTGGGTGTGAATCGCGCCAGCGTCTTATTGCCGTACTTGAGAGTTACGGCATAGAGTTCGATATCAATGCCCGATTCAGATAAATACTCATCAATTACATCCAAACGGAGATGGCGCACTGAAGCCACTGAAATCGGAAACTCAACCGAAACCTTTTTTCCAACCAGGACGGGTGATTCAATTCTGATGTAATCACTGAGGAACAATGCGGCATATCTCAGGCTCTTCCCGCCCGGTTGATGTAATATCGTAATATCCGCCACTATTTTTACAGCCAAATCTGCGGGCCGATTCAGGGAAAAATTTTTCACCGCCGGAAAGAGAGCTAAAATGATAAGTGATAGATATAACCACAGAGAACGATGTTTCATTATCTTTTTCTTGCCTTCACAAAAATTTCCCCGCCATAAAATGGGAGTTTCCTGTTCTGCACGAACAGCGGTATTTTTGACAGAATCCCTTTCCATTTTTCATGTAAAGCTCGTCCGAAAAATTGCATTTGATAAAGAACATAGTCCACTGTAAGCCACCGTATGTCATAACTGACGGCAATGTCATGGACGCCGGTTTCTTCTAATAGCCGTGTTATGCTCTTACGGTTAAAGTAAAAAACATGCTCCGGAACATTGTCAGGAAACAATCTGCTTTGCCGCCTTGAGCCTGTATATCATCCGCAGCGTCCGCTTAATCGTTTTCCGGATATCCATTTTGCTTGCACCCTGTTTAAGGTCATACCGCAGCAAAAGCGGTACCTCTACCGCCAGTACCGGCAGGGTGCGTAGTTTAAGCAGCATCTCTGCCATGCAGGCAAAACCAGGCTCCTCCACCAGTTTATCCCCGAACTTGTCAAAGGCCTTGCGCAAGCAAGGCAAGGAGTAAGCCCTGTAGCCGCAGGTGTAATCCCTCACCCCTCTGATCGGAAACAGAATTCGCATCACCCACGAGGCACCGAGACTCAGAAACTGGCGGAACCAGGATACGCCAACGACACGGCTGTCCGACAGATAACGGGAAGCAATCACCACGTCGAATCCCTGGCGGAGTTTTTCCAGCATGAAACCGAACAATTCAGGGTTATGGCTGTTATCGGAGTCGAGCACGATTGCCACGTCTTTATCGGATTCCGAACGCGCACAGACTTCCTTCAACAAAGAGGCAAATCCATGCCCCAGCCCCTTGTTTTCCGGCTCTCCGAGCAAAACGAGGGGGTGGGAAGATGCCAGTTCCCGCGTTATCGTGTCGCTCCCGTCAGTGCTGCCGTCATTATAGGCCAATACCGTGTAAGGGAACCCGAGCCGCTCTATCCCTGTCTGAATGCGTTCAATGAGGCCTGGCAAATTCGCGGCCTCGTTATAAATCGGCAAAAGCACATATATCATGCTTGGCTCACCTCTGCTTCCCACCTGTAAAAAAACGTTTCATATATCCGAACCCAAAGACGAGCAGATGGAAACATTCGGAAGGATTGCGCACCACGCGCAGGATTGCGTACATTCGAGTTCAAGTGGATCGGGCAAGCCAGCCAGACTCTGTCCGGGCTGCATGACATCAAGCGCCATGTCCGGCGTAATCGCGCACTCAGCGCACGCCTGTGCCAACATTTCCTTGTGCTGCTCCGCTGCACAAGAGCAAGCCCCTGTGTTTTTTCCCGTTCTCTGAAGGGTAGTGTCCAGAAATTTTCGCACTTTTTGTAGCAGCCAGTCAGTATTGGTTTTGGCGATGCCGTAAGGAGCCGGCGCGGGTCTTGCGAGCGATACCCCCAGAGATAT
>JAISBT010000147.1 GCA_031266055.1 Deltaproteobacteria bacterium | reverse complement strand
TCCGTAAAGCGGCAAGCCGCTTAACGGCTACCGCGCTTCAGCCGTTGCGACGAAGGAAGCTACGGATGAAGACAGCAGCGATGCTTCGCCGTTAAGCGACAATCTCAAGCGTAAAATGCTCTAACGGATGAGTTCGATTTTTTCTTCCCAGGTCTTCCCGGTGGCGCGCTCGATCCGGAAGCACTTCAGCACCGGTTCATCCTCGGCCAGAGAAAGGATGCAGCAGCTTGCCGCGGGATCATAGGCCAGGGCGATGTCTTCGTCCGAAGGGCGCGCGGGCGTGGAAGGGTGAGAGTGAAAATTGCCGAGGGGGATCAGTCCGAGGGAGCGCATATCCTTTATTGCCTCAAGCTGCGCTCTGGGGTCTATGCTGAAATGTTCGGGACTGGCGTCCGGATTGTCCAGGGCATAAACCTTTTCCACTTCTTTCACCGCCTCTTTTATGCCGCCGGCAATGAGTCCGCAGGACTCGTTGGGCAGGCCGAGCCGCGCGTGTTCCAAAATACGCAGGTAATCGGACAACCTCAGCCTGATCCGCATCATCAGGCGTCACAAACGGCCTGCGCGTAGTCCACAGGCGCGGTTATAGAGGGATGTTCGCCGCAGACGTCGCAATCCGCCCTGCGGGACAGAGCTATCTTGCGGAAGTCCCCCTGCAGGCCGTTGTAGGTCAAAAGAGCGCCGGTAAGCAAAGCACCTGCGCCGACGATGTATTTGACGGCTTCCATGGCCTGGAGGGAACCGACCACCCCGGCCAGGGCGCCGATGACGCCGGCCTGCCGGCAGCTTGGAACAGCCTCCGGCGGCGGCGGCTCCCGAAAGACACAACGGTAGCACGGCCCCTGCCCGGGCACATAGGTCATCAGTTGGCCGGTGAAGCGCAGTATGCCGGCGTGGGAAAAAGCTTTCCCGGCCAGAACGCAGGCGTCGTTGATCAGAAACTTGGCCGGAAAATTGTCTGTGCCATCTATAATAAAGTCATAGTCCCGGATAAAGCCCATTATGTTGCCGGCGTCCACGAAGGCACGCAGCGCCCTGACCTCGGTTTCCGGGTTCAGGGCGAGCAGGCTTGCGCGGGCCGAATCCGCCTTGGGCCTGCCCACATCGTCCGTGCCGTGCAGGATCTGGCGCTGGAGGTTGGACAGATCCACCTCATCCGCGTCAATAATGCCGATATGTCCCACCCCGGCGGCAGCCAGATAGAACGCCGCCGGAGAACCCAGGCCTCCGGCTCCCACCACCAGAACCCTGGCCTGCTTGAGCTTTTGCTGGCCCTTTATGCCCAATTCTTTCAGAATTATCTGGCGGGAGTAGCGGGCAAGTTGTTCAGCGTTGAAGGCCATCAGCGCCCTCCGCCCATGAAATAGAGGAATTCCACCTTGTCTCCGTCCTTGAGCGCGGTGGATCCGAAACCGCCGCTTTCCACAAAGTCATCGTTGAGGGCCACGGTCACATACATGGGAGTGGCTACCTTTTCCAACTCAATGAGCCGGCTCAGGTTGATGCCCTCCGGGTATTCCTTGAGTACGCCTGTCACTGTAAGAGTCATGCTCTTTCTCCTGCAAAAATTGATTTTGAAATAGCTTACGCCTATTCCACAGGGCAAGCCGATACTTTTCGCACCAGCAGGGCGCAGGTACCGTCGCCGTTGTCTGTAAGCCGCAGCACTTGGTGCCCTTCGTCCTTCAGGCTCAGCGGGACATTGCGCGCCGCTTCGCCGTCGTTCAGGCGGATTTCCAGTATCCGGCCGTCCTCAAGCTCGTCAAGCGCCGCCAGGGCCTTGACGAAGGTGACCGGGCAGACCACATCCGTCACGTCTGCTGCGGCATCGGGGCGGAAATCCGCCATGCGCTCAGCAGGCATGCCGAACCTCCGCCAGGATGGTTTCTTCAAAAACACCCCAACCTGCACGTTCTATGGCGGCCAGAAAACGATCTTCGGGTTTTCCGTGTTTGTCAAAAAAATCCAGGGCCGCATCCGCCACCCGGAAAAACGTAATCGTGTCCTTGAGGGGAGGAAGTATTTGCCTGCCTTGGGCAATGCGGTTCCCAAAGGTGCCTCCGAATGATAGCAGATAGCCCGGCTCGCCCTTCCACGCCCCCGTGGGGCAGGTTTTGGCGCAGCGGCCGCAGTTGTTGCACCGCTTTTCGTCTATGGTCAGGGTATTTTCCCGCACGGAAACGGCCTTTTCCCGGCAGGCCTTGACGCACACTCCGCACAGGGTGCAAACTTCGCCTGACCAGGAAAGGCGGTACACCCCCTTTACGCCGAGGTCGTTTTCCTCCGCCTTCAGGCAGTTGTTACGGCATCCGGTCACCCCGAACTTGAACTTGTGCGGCAGTTCCCGTCCGAAATAGCGTTCGGAAATCTGCCGGGCCAGAGCATAGGTGTCTATACAGCCGCTCGGGCAGATCGCATTGCCTTGGCAGGCGGTTACGGTACGCACTCTGGGGCCGCATACTCCAGTGAACACGCCTTTGGCCGCAAGCGCGTCTTTGACCTTCTCCACATCCGCCAGCTTGATGAAAGGAATTTCCACGCCTTGTCTGGCGGTAAGATGAACGCTCCCGCGCCCGTATTTTTCCGCAACCTCGGCCACGGCCTGAAGCTGGGCAACCTCAAGTTCTCCTCCGACTACCTTGAGGCGCAGGGAAAAATGATCCTTCTGCTTCTGGCGCATGAAACCGCCCTTTTTCAGGGCCGCATAATCCACAACCATAATTCTTCCTCCCGAATGAGGCATAACATACACCATTAGAGCATTTTAACATTGAAAATGTTGAAATGCTCTGGCGGCGGGAACCGCCGCCCGCCCCGCAGGCGTAGGCAAAACTTGCTTCAGCCGTTGCTGCGCAGCAGCTTACGGATGAAGACAGCAGCGATGTTTCGCCGTCAAGCGCCGGAGGGAGCGTCTCAAAATTAAATTGCTCTGGGACAATACAGCAGCGTAATATAGCCGTTCGTCTTTGTCGCGGCTTTTTCCTTTCAAGTTTATATTATAAATATTATCGTTATTATGATATAAACTTGAGCAAGATTTAACCGGCTGAAAAAAATTTGTCAACATATTTTCTCGGCTGGTGCCGGCAGCAAAAATGTTCAGGATTGCAAGCCGGTAACAAATCGGTTAAATTGAATTTTTGTATAGAGAGCGTTTCAACATTTTCAATGTTGAAACGCTCTGGCCGGTATGCACTTTAAACCCTTCAGGAGGGAATCGTGAAAGCATTGAAAGACACTCAAACAGCAAAAAATCTGATGGCCGCCTTTGCCGGAGAATCTCAGGCGCGAAACCGTTATACGTATTTTTCCAGCAAAGCCAAAAATGACGGGATGGTGCAGATCTCTTCCGTTTTTGCGGAAACCGCCGACCAGGAAAAAGAACACGCCAAACGCCTGTTCAAGTTTATGGATGGCGGAGAGGCGGAAATTACCGCCGCCTTTCCTTTCGGCGTTATAGGCGATACGGTGGACAACCTGATCAATTCCGCAGCCGGAGAGCGTCACGAATATACCGAGATGTATCCGAGTTTTGCGGACATCGCCCAGAAAGAGGGTTTTACGGAAATAGCGCAGGTGATGCGGGCCATCGCGGTAGCCGAAGCCTGGCATGAAAAACGCTTTTTAGGTTTTGCCAAAAACATCAAGGAAGGGCTGGTCTTCAAGCGCGCGGGCGCCGTGAAGTGGCGCTGTAGAAACTGCGGCTATATCCATGAAGGAAGCGGCGCGCCCGGCCATTGCCCGGCCTGCGCGCATCCGCAGGATTATTTTGAATTGCTGGCCGAACCTTGGCTGTAACACCTGGCGGCATGTCATTCGCGGAATGCCATGCCGCCAAATCAAAAGGAGGATATGCCCGTGCGTTTGCTGAAAATTTTTTTGGTCTCATTGCTGGTTGCCGTAGCGGCCGGCGGGCCGGCCTCGGCCGGGGATCGTCTTGATTCGGTTCTGAAAAAGACGGTTTTGCGCGTTGGAACGCCGGGAGATTATCGGCCCTTCGCCATGCTGGCGGACGGTACATACGAAGGGTTCGACGTTGACATGATCGCTTTGATGGCCAAGGAGCTTGGCGTGTCCGTGGAGTTTGTACCCACAACGTGGCGCGGCCTGCTGCCGGATCTGCAGGCGGACAAGTATGACGTAGCCATCGGCGGCATTACCCGGAACGTCGCCCGCATGTCGCAGTGCGAATTTTTGCCGGGATACGCCCCTTTCGGCAAGGTGGCCCTGGTGCGGGCGGCGGACAAGGACAGGTTCACGACTCTCGACAGTTTGAACCAGCCGGACGTGCGCGTCATCAAGAATCCGGGCGGCACCAATGAAAAATTCGTGCTTGAGTTTTTGACCAGGGCCAAGGTCGCCACCCATGAGAAGAACGCGGAGATCCCCGCTCTGATCGCGGAAGGCAAGGGCGACGTGATGATAACGGAAACCTACGAGGCTCTCCTGTATGCCGGGAAGGATTCCCGCCTGCACGCGGCCTTCATCGACAAACCTCTGACCAAGGCCAATACCCTCGGGTTCATGCTCCCGAAAGACGACGCCGACTTCGTCAGGGTCATGAATTTTCTGTGGGAAACCCTGGTTCTGCGCGGCGAGATGGATGAATGCGTCAACAAGTGGCTGCGGTGACGGCGGCCGGAGCATTTCACTCTTTTTAATTCGGATTATGGAATTCAACGATTGCAGCATAGTTTTGCGTCTGGGCGGCTTCAGGGAATCTGACCTCTGGGTGCATTTACTCTCCCCTTCCCGTGGAGTGTTCTCGGCTTTTGCCTTCGGCGGAAGCAAAAGCCGCAGGCGCTTCAGCGGCTGCCTGGATTTATTTAACGAGGTGCGCTTTCACATTAAAAGCGGACGCGGTTCTTACCTTGCCCTGCAGGAAGGAGTGCTGCTGAAGGGGCCAAGCCGGCTGCGCCATGACTGGCGCAGGCTGGGCGTAGCCGCCAATTGCGCCCTGTTCGTGGAATCTTTCTGCAAAGGTCCGGAAGGCGCGGAGAAAACCCACGCGCTCTTTGCGGATCTTTTAAATTGCCTGGAAACCGATGCCCCCATTTCCGCTTTTTTGCCCATGTTTTTCAGGGCCAGACTGGCTTTTGAACAAGGGTACGCTCTGGATCCGGACTTCTGCTCCTTCTGCGGGGCATCGCTTGCGGATTCACATGCTCACAGACCGGGGCAAAAAAACCCGACCGTGCTCCCTGTGAACGCGCAGGGGCTGCTGTGCGGCGGCTGCGCGGGTAAAATACGCGCCGACGTCAGGCGCTTCCCTCTGGGACGTGGCGGATTGGCTATTTTGCGCGCGCTTATAAGAACGCCCGTCAGCGCCTGGGGCCGGATGCCGGAGGATGAAAACAGCCAGAAAGAATGCGCCATGGCCACGGAAGCTTTCCTGCAGTATAATATCGGTTCGGCCGCCGGAAAATTTTTGCGAAATTAGCGCAGGTTGGCATTGAAAAGGGTGAAATGCTTAAGGCAAGCGAAAAGACTTTACCTCGCCTTCCGCGGCTCTGAACATGATTTCCTTGCCGTCACAAAACAGCTTGACCGCTGCCGCATTGCCCAGAAGAACAGTGGCGCGTTCCTGAAAGTCCAAAAAAAAAGTGCGTCCGGATTGCAGTTCAACGGAGCGGCTGCTGTCGTCAAATTTTACATCAATCCAGCAGTTTCCGGACACAGCGCTGACCACAATACGGTGGGCATATTCTCCGCGGGGGAGGGAAGATGCCGGGTTGGGGGCAGGAGAAGCGCTCATGCCCGCTGTGCTTGCGGGCAAAGCGGGTTCAGCCGCCGGTGCCGTTGTACCTTCCGATGCGCCGTTTCCGCCGGCCGGAGCTGCGGGTTGCGGGGCCGGGCCGGAAGCGGGCTGCCCCGCGGCATCGGATAAAGCAATGGAGTCGGAATCCTGTCCGGAAGAGAGGGCGTCGGAGGCGGTTTGCCCGTCAGACGTCGGGACTTCCGCGCTGTCGCTGTCCGTATCGGCCGGGGAAGCAGTTTGCGCTCCGGAAACCGCGCTGCTTTGCGCGCTGCCGGGACTTTCCCGGATGGCGTCGCCCGCGGATCTGACATGGGTGAAATAAAACCAGGCGCCCAGTCCTGCCAGGAGGAGCAGAATGATAAACGCGGCAGCAGGGAGAATCTTTTTGCCCGGCAGGGGGGAATTGATGATGACGGATTGTTCCCTGGCCGTTGCCGTCAGCTGTGGGTGTATATTGTTGATAGTTTCAGGCGGAAAGATTTCGGCCAGCCTCCGGTCAATTTCCGCCAGATCCATTTTCATGGCTTCGGCGTAAGTGCGGATGAAGCTTCGGGTAAATACGGCCTGGGGCAGTTGATCGAGCAGAGCTTCCTCAATGGCGTACAGGTTTTTGGGCGATATTTTAATGCGCACGGCCAGATCTTCACGGAGCAAGCCGTTGCGCTCGCGGTGTTCTTTAAGGGCGAGCCCAAGTTCAGACAGTTTCAAGGCATCCATATTTCCGCCGGGGTTACAGGCGTATGTCCACGACCGCGTTTTTACGCAATTGACCGTAATATTCCTCAAAACGTTGATTCAGCTTGGGTTCGCGCAGCCTGTCCTCAATTTCCGCGGCAACTTCTTCCAGGTTCAGCGAAGTGTCTTCAATAGTTGTGTTCAGGCACAGCAAATAGGCGGCATTGCCCGAGCGTATAATCGGCGATACTTCACCCACCCGCATGTTCGCCAGAACCCGGCGCCATTCCGGATTCAAATCTTTCCAGGGGATAACGCCCATTTTCCCTCCGTCTATGGCATTGGGAGCGGCGGAATATTTTCTGGCGGCTTCGGCAAAGCTCAGCTTGCCGCTTGCTATATCTTTGCGGACGTTTTCCGCGTTATCCATGGGGCCGAGCAAAATCATCGCTACATCCACAGAGTGCTGGGTGGTAAATTCGTTTTGGTGCTCACGGTAGTAAGCGGATACCTCTTCTTTGGTCACGACGATTTTACGGGCAACCATAAGGCTCATCATGCGCTGGCGCAATATGCTATGTTGAACCTGTTCCTTGAACTGCTTGAGGCTTGACCCTTGCAGGAGCAGCTGATTTTCAAACTGCTTCGGCGTCATCTGGCTGCGCTGCATGATCATGAGCGTTTCGTTATCCACTTCCGCGTCGCTCACGCTGACTTTGTAGCGTTCAGCTTCCTGGCGGATCAGAATATCCATAATCATTCCGTCCAGGGTTTGCTGGAAAATTTTCCTCCGCAGGCTTTCCGATTGAGGATCGCTGCCGGTAATGCCCTGGCGGGTAATTTCCTGCAGGGAATACCGCTGTACATCAAAAAGCGAAATCATTTCGCCGTTGACGACAGCGGCAACCTTGTCGACCAGGAGAGTTCTTTCCGCGGCGTACGCGGAGGGCGTAAAGGCGCATAAAAATGCGGACGGCAAGATGGACAGGCCAAAGCTCAATATTGCGGCGGCCATGGACAGGGGCAGGCAAGATAGGTATCGTGGCAAGGCGTTTTCTCCGGGCTAAATATTTTACCGTCTTATACCATTCCTACATCAAAACTGCATCCATGCAGTTTTGATGTATCGGCTGCGGCGGAAGCTTGGGTTCCGCCTTGCCTCCGAAATGCTTCGCATTTCGCCGCGACGTCCTGTCGCGGATTCCGTTTCCCAATCAAACATAAAAGCATGTTTGATTGAGAAACGGTATTAATCTTGGAGGGGGCATTTGAACATTTTCAAAGTTGAATTGCCTTAGTGCGGTATAACTCAAGAAGGCTCCTTAACGCAAGTTTTGAGGCACAAGAAGAGTGGAAACTTTTATGGTTGATTTGGCAATTTTTTGTTGCAGCCAGTCTTCAAAAGCTTTTTGCATTTTATCTTCCAAAATCAGCGCTTCTATGCGGGAATAAATTTCTTCCCTGGACAGGAGGCGGGCTTTTTCTTTGGCGAGCAGCACCATGGCCACATATTCGCCGTTAATTTCCAGAGGGGTGCTGGCTTCCAGCGGCTGCAGCCCGGTCATGGCCTTTACAATATCCGGGGCAAGCCGGTCTTCGCGCATGATGACCATACGGATGTTCATGTTGTGAAAGCGTTCCTGAATAGCCGCCGGATCCTGCTCCCGGTGGAACTGCTCACAGGCCGCCACCACCTGGTCTTTGATCAGGCTGCTGAACTGCACGAAATTCAGCCGTTCAGGAACCTTGAAATCTTCTTCATGCGTACGGTAGTAGTCGTCCACTTCCCCGGCGTCAATGGCTACCTGCGAGCGCAGCATATTGCTGTTGAACTTGTACATGCCGAGGCGTTTGCGTAAAAAATCGCGCCATAAATCCACATCAATGCTTTCCTCAAGCAGCATGCGCTCAAAGCCGCCGGGCGGAAAATCCTGCCGCAGTTCCTGCTCGGCCTTGGCCAGCTCTTCATCCGTAACCTGCAAATTGCGTTTTTCCAGTTCCTGGGCGACCAGTTCCTGGATGATCAGTTCGGACAGCACAGCCCCATATTCTTTACGCAGAGCGTCCACAGCTCTCCCGGGAGCGTCGGCGCCCAGCACCTGCGCATCGTGGGCGGCTTGCAGCTGTTTTACCGTTATGGCTTTGCCGTTTACCAAAGCCACTTCGCCGGGGTTGACCTCTTCAGAGCCGCAGGCCGCGACAAATAAAACCAACAGGCAGATAAAAACCCTTTTCATCAAAAATTCCTTTATGGGTTGAACCCTCAGACGGCGTACTGACCGCCGGGCGGACAAGCCCGGCGCGCCGCCTTAAGGCGGCGGAGCAAAGCAAAAACCACGTTTTTTGCTTTGCGATCTTCACACTTCAAACGTAGCGAAGCGAAGTTTTAAGTGTGACATACTAGAGCGTGTTCTCTTCAAGTGTTTACACGCTCTGCAAGGATTTGCCGCGCAAATCCTTGCCGCGAGATGCTTGCAGGCGGGCTTTGCCCGCCGTTACGCAAGCATCTCAAGCGTAAAT
>JAISBT010000141.1 GCA_031266055.1 Deltaproteobacteria bacterium | reverse complement strand
CAATGGAATCAAGGAGTCGCAACATATTCTTGCAGAGTTGCGAGCTTTTTTGATCTGGCCTTTGATTTTATCCTATGCTCAAGGCCGTATGCCGCGCTTTTGCTTTCACAGCGGCATGACGCCATGAGTTTGACCGGACGGCGAGGATGTGTATATTTTGCGCCGCCGGGCAGTTTTCCGTTGTGCTGGTCCACCCGCCGTTCAACATCGTTGGTGACGCCGCAATAGAATGTGCCATCGGCGCACTCCAAAAGATACACATGCCATTCCGCTTTCATTGAGTGGAATTGAAATTTTGTCCGCCCATACGTGCGCCGGTGAATGGTTACAGGCTTTCTTTCAGTGATTTGCCCGGCGTGAATTTCACGGCCTTGGAAGCGGCGATTTGAATTTCCTTGCCGGTGCGGGGGTTGCGGCCCTTACGCGCCTTGCGATCCACCACCTTGAATCCGCCGAAACCGGAAATGGAAATCGTGTCGCCGTTTTTCAGGGCCGCGCCGATAATGGTGAAAAGATTGTCATAAGCGGCTTCGGCCTGGGCCAAGGTGGCAAGTCCGGCCTGTTCTTTCAAGGTTTTGACGAGTTCGGTTTTGGTCATGGACGCATCTCCTCTGATAAAAAGTTTGTATCTTGCAAACGAACTCCAAGTACCCTACTATGCGGTAAATATCAACAATAAAGCTAGGGTATTAAACTCAATTTCTTATTTGCGGACCCATGGACGCGGGTAATAGGGACGGTTTATGCGGCGCGACAGCTTTCTTCTCCCCGCTCTGAGCATGGGGCTGATCTACGGCTCCATATCCTTCGGGATGATCGTGCTGAATCTGCGCGACAGCGGGAAATTCGACGGCAACCTCGCGGCGCTGGTTCATTTCATCCTGGCCCTTGCTGGCGGCCTGGGCCTATATTACGCGCAAAAAGCATGGCGGAACTCCTCCGCGCGTCTCCCGTTTGCCGTCCTGGCGGCTCTGATCGGCCTTTTCTGCGCCGTCGTTCCGGCTCTGCCCGGCGAATGGCCAGCACTTATTATGAATGGCAGGCTCCCCATAATCAGCACCAGTGCGGGCCTGTTTATGGCCCTGGGGCTGGCGCTTTTTTTCCGCGCGGCTCCGGCGGGGCGGGAAGGACTTTTTTACGGCCTGATCATGGCCTTGGGGGAACTCCTGTGGGTGGTTCTGTTCCCCCTCCTGCCCGGCGGGGTAGACGCCGATCCCGCGTCCGGCAGTCGAACCTTTTTCCATTTGTCCGCCTTTTGCTGTCTGGCCATGGGCAGCGCGGGACTGTGCCTGAGCGCGGCTTTTTCCTTGCACGGCGCTCCAGACGTGACGCGGAATGTTTCGCCTGCCGGAGACAACCATTCGTCTATTTCTCCGGGAACGCGCTCGGCATTGCTCTGGATGTTTACCGCTGGTATCGGAATGTTTACCCTTATCGGTCTGGAAATGGGCATGCGTCTCCCCAAGGCGGCCCTTGCGCCGGGCTTTGTCAATCTGCCGCATTTCATCCCGTTGCTTTTCCTGCCTCTGGCCGGAAAGACGCTTGACGGCGAAAATCCCGGCAGACTCATGATTTTGCTCATTCCGCTCTGCCTGATCGCTCCCTTTCTCGGTCTGGCCCAGGCAAGGGGCCTGCTTGATCCCTTGTCCCTGTTTTGCCTTCTCATCGTGATACGACAGATCCTGCTTCTGGCCGTGTTCACGGTCTGCGCCCGGCTGATGAAAACCCATGCGCTGCTGCCTTTGCTGCTGTCCCTGGCCTATTGCCTGCACCTGATGCAGTTCGTCGGCGCGATGACGCGCAATCTTCCGGCCGCTTTCCCTTCCGGCGTTTTCACGGCGGCTCTTGCTCTGGCGGCGGGAACGGCCTTCTGCCTCTGGCGTTTCCGCCGCCTGCTGAAAGAAAAGCTGGAACTGTGGGAGTTGCCGGAGAAAGAAGACGCCGCGTCTGAACCGGACATGGAAAAATTCCACGCCTTTGCCGTCATCCATGATTTGACCGGCAGAGAACAGGAAATTCTGTTTGGACTGATCCGGGGCGCAAGCCTGGAAGACCTTGGCCGGGAGTTCGGCGTGGAACTCTCCACAGTACGCTATCATCAGACCCACATTTTGAAAAAGACCGGCATGGCCTCCCGGTCGAATCTGCTGCGCCATTTCATTTTCTGGCAGTCCAAACAGCCGTGAAAAATGTTCTTTCGCCTCGCTTTTTCGGAGGCTCTGTTCTAAAAATAGGGCTTATCCATCTCTAACATACTTAAATAAATCATAAACATCAACATCCAGAGCTTTCGCTAATTTTTCCAAAGTGAACAGCTTACACGTAGCTATTCTCTCATCTCTGGCTCTCGCAATAGTATCCGGAGCGACCTTGGACCTGAACTGAAGCTCCTCATACGTCATATTCTTATTTTTCATTATATCACTGATATTACTTATAAAAGGCATACATCCTCCTGATTTTCCACTTGGATGTAGCCTAGAAAAGATTGACATTCACTTGGCTATAGCCTAGTAAAGCAAACAGCCATTATGTAGCTGTAAACCTCTTTTTGGAACAGAGTCTTTTCAAAACAGCCAATCAGGCTGTTTTTCTTTATCTGTGCGCCCGGCAGGGCGCACGAACTTGGAGGTGGAAGTCCTCCGCAGACCCGGCAAGGGGAACTGCTAGCCGGACGGCAAGGGTGTCCATCGTAAGATGGAATCTGAAGGAAGCCGCAGGCAAAGCGCTGGCCTGACGAACAGGAACCGCATACGAGGCGGCCGCATCGGGTGAGAAGGCAGATATCTTCAAAGCCCCATACTTGCACGGAAGATG
>JAISBT010000112.1 GCA_031266055.1 Deltaproteobacteria bacterium | reverse complement strand
GAGCGCTTTATACATTTTCAATGTTAAAACGCTCTAATTTTAAAAAAATTCTAAAAAACACTTCTTGGTTTTGAGAAAATATGTTTATCTGTCGCTGTGAAGCAAGCGGCATTACTCGTCAACTGGTTTGATGTGGCCATCGTCAACCCCAAAGGGAAAACAACATATTATTCCAGCTTGATTACAAATTTTACTCCAAGCAGAGAAAACATGGGTCAATTGCGCCGGGAACTGGATTCCCTAAATTACAATAAAAAGGCAAAGAACAAAGTAACATGAAAAAAGTTGGAATCATCGGCGGCATGGGGCCTGAGTCAACCTTGGAATATTACAAGCGCTTGAATTATGGTTTCCAAGCCTGTACGGGAGACCAAGAAAACTTCCCGCCTCTGGTCATAGAAAGCGTTAATATATTTGCCATGCTTCGTTTTTGCACCCTGCGCGATTATGACGGCTTGACCGAATATCTTCTTGAAGCCATCACCAATGTGAGGAAAGCTGGCGCGGACTTTGCCGCCATGGCCGCAAACACTCCACACATAATTTTTGATCGCCTGAGCCAAGTTTCCCCCATACCATTGGTAAGCATAATCAATTCCACCTGTGAAGCGGTTGAAAAAAGCAAAATCAAGAGAGTCGGCCTTTTGGGCACGTTGTTCACGATGCAAGAAGATTTTTTCAAAGCTCCTTTTCGCAAACGAAACATTGATATAATTGCACCAGATATAGAGGAAGCTCAGAGGATTTCCTCGCACATTATCAACGAGCTTGAACGGGGTATCGTCAAGGACAGCACTCGGAGCTACTTTCTGAGCGTCATCAATGCCATGATAAGGCAGCATTCCATTCAAGGAGTTATCCTGGCTTGTACCGAGTTACCACTGTTAATTACCGCCGACGACATATCCGTAGCGTCATTTGATACAATGGATATACACATCAATTCCATACTCTCCATGATTGTCTCATAAAACAACACATAGAGAGGATTCCATGCGTGATACAGGGCAATCGAATGAATTAAAATTCATTGAGGCTCTGCCCTGAGAGCTGCGGTCAGAAATCCATCATCCCATCCTGTGAGGGCATAGGAGAACTTATCAATAATGCGGTTTGGCGAATTCATTTTTTATAGTACCGGCGAGTTGAGCATGGAGGAGTAAGCTTGTTCTCACCCAAACAGCGCTCTATACATGAAAAAGAGCTGATCCTGATCATAAACGCCGCCGAAGGGAGGCTGCAATTTGTGCTGGGTCGGCCCGGTCATACTATCGAACCCTCTTCCGGGGCCGCGCCTTTGCCGGTTTTGCCGGAAATTCTGGTGGCTGAAGACTGGTCGGCGGCTTCCCGGGGGACGGAACTCCTTGCCCCGGCCCTGGATGAAGCTTTAAACAACCTCAAGCTAAACCCGACGGCCATTGGAAAAATTGCCGCCGTGACCGGGCCGGGGAGCTTTACCGGCCTGCGCCTGGCCACCGTGACGGCCAATGCTTTGGCCTGCGCCCTTTGTGCGGAAAGTTCGGCCATAGAATACCTGCCCCTTCTGGCCGCCGGCGTCCGGGAAGCTTTCGGCGGCATTATCCCGGAATACGGGACAACCTGGGTGCTTACACATGCCGGGCGCGGTCTTGTATATGTCCAGGGGTTCATCGCCGACGGTTCAGGTCAGGAAAAAAGCACGTCTCTGCTGGCGCTTGGGCTTGATGAAAGCATCGCTCTTCTGGCAGAGCAAAACGCCGGATCCGGAGGGGGCTTCCTGCTGGGTTCGGGCATCGCGAAAAACCTGGATTACTTCACCCGGAAACTGGACGGAAATTTCCGCTTTCTCCCGCAAAGTTTTAATCACCCTACCCCGGATTTATTATTCAACACAGCCCTGAACTTACGCTACGCCAAAAACATCCTGTCGCCCATCTATGCGCGGGCGAGTGACGCCGAAGACAATCTGCCGCATATAGCCGCGAAACTCGGCCTTGATCCGGATTTCGTCCAAAACCGCCTGCGCAACTTACTCGGCAGGCAGAATCCGCCTGGCTTGCGCAAGCGTTTACAGATTTCCGCATGGAAATCTGAACATCAGCCGCCAGGCTGATGTCGCCGCGAAGCGGCGAGAGTCAGCCGAAAACCACGTTTTTCGGCTGACGATCCTCCGCAGAGAAAAGTTTACTTTTCAATGCGGATATCAGTAAGCTGAAATTTCCGTTGCTGAATATACTGTCCTTGCTTATACTGCGTACTTGAGTGTTACAACGTACTACTATTATATACTTTTTAAGGGCCGACTACCCATGCTGAATAAAAATTTCACCTTGCCGGAAGATGTGCGGGAAGCGGTCATTTCCGGCTCTTTGCACGTATTGTTTCCGGAAGCCGGGAGGGGAGGCTCCGGGCCGGATGGAGGAGATAACGCCCTGAAACAGCTTGAAGATTCAGGCTTTATGTATCTGGAGAACATCGCGGAAGAGCTTGCCGCGCGCCTTATGGAAAGCGAGCCGGAAACCGCGCTTTCCGGCGAAGCGATCCTCGCGCCGGTTACGACAGTACAGGCGTGACATAATACCAGGGGATCAATAATGAACCGCTGTGCGCAAAATTTGGTAAAACACGTCAAGCACGCTCTGAAAGCTTTTAAATACTCCGGTGTGGGGCTGTTTGATACTTTTAAACATGAAACGGCTTTTCAGCAGGAAACTGCCGCGCTCATACTTTTACCCGTGCTGGCAAAAATTTTGGGCGCGTCCTCCGGCAGCCTGCTGCTGATCATCGGCGCCTGGCTGGTGGTCATGCTGGCGGAAACGCTTAATTCAGCAATTGAAAATCTGTGCAATCTGGTTTCCCCGGAATATCACATTCTGGTTAAACGCGCCAAAGACGCGGCGTCAGCCTCTGTTTTGCTGGCAATCCTGGGTAATATATGCCTGTGGATATATCTGGCCGCGCTTGCGACTTAGACGTAACGTCCCTTGACCCTGTTTAGCCGGAGCTGCGAAGCGGCTCCGGCAATTCAGGGGGTTTGGGGGAAATGATTTCCCCCAACCGCCGGAGGCATTCATGCAGCGAGAAATGCTGTAACGCGCAAACTTCTTGCCGAACAGACAGCGCCAGGATAATATGCGGTCATGAAGTATATTCTTGCAGGCGTGGCGCTTGTATTGTTTCTGGGTTTTGGCTGTGTTGCGCCGGAAACGGATTTTTCCCTGACTGACGCGGAACTGTGTGACGATTTGCGTTTTTTGCCGCAAGACTTGCAGGTCTACATCCAGTCCACGGCTCTGGCTTCGGCGCAGGATTATCAAAGTTTCGCGCAAGCGGAGCTGATGACGCGGGAACAGCGGGAAAAAGCCATGCGCCGTGCGAGCGCAAATTTTTTTTCGCCCTGGGTAAACGCGGGGATTAACCCGGCGCCCGGTCAGGAAGCGCGGTTAGAAGCCCAAAACGGCAGCAAGTCTGTACGCGAGGCCATGTGGGGACTGTTTATTCTGAAGCCGGAAAAGGGTTTTGCTGAAAACTTGCGCCCATACCCGGCCAGGCGTTGGGAAGAGCTTGTGGAAAACAGTGATGCGCCAAGTTTTCCCAACAGTTCCATCCCCTCCATAACCGTGCGGAATTGCGATTTACGGCTTTTGCCCACGGACAGCCCGTATTTTTTTAATCCTGCCAGGCCAGGACAGGGTTATCCCTTTGATCTTTATCAGAATTCTGTTTTGCCGATTGGGTCGCCCGTGCGCATAGTGCATATTTCCAAAGATAAACTTTGGGGGTTCATTGAACACGCCAGCGCCATGGGTTGGGTCAGGCTCTCCGATCTGGCTGAAGCTGATCCGGCTTTTATCGCAAGCTGGAGAGGCAAGCCCCTGGCGGCGGTATTGAAGGACAAGGCGCTGCTCGGGCATACCGGGCCGCAGGGCGAAGCTGGTGAAAAAGCTGCCGACGCTCTGCCCCCCTTGCTTGAAGATGCGGGAATCGGCGCTTTGCTGCCGTATGCGTTGCCGGAGGGTGAAAACCTCCGCCCGGAAGAAGGAAACCTTACGGTGTATTTTCCGGAACGCGGAGCCGACGGGAGAGCGCGTATGTTGTCCTGTTCCCAGGGCGCAGACGAGGCCGCGCCCTGGCCTCTTCCCATTACCCGCCGCAATATAGCCCTGCTCGGCAACAAAATGCTGGGCCAGCCGTACGGCTGGGGCGGATATGGAGGCAACCGCGACTGCTCCTCTTTATTGAGGGATCTTTTCCTGCCTTTCGGTTTATGGCTGCCGCGCAATTCCACCGCGCAAATCCGTTATGGCAAGGTGACCGATCTGTCCGGATTATCGCCCCAAGCCAAAGAACAGGCCATTTTACGCCAGGGAAAACCTTTTGTGAGTTTTATCGGTATGCCTGGCCATATAGCGTTGTATTTGGGCAGCTATGAAGGCCGGGCCATTATTTTTCACAACTTGTGGGGAATTCGCACGGCTTCGCCGTCGCCTGTTTTCGGCAGGCAGCGTACCGGCCGCATCGTCGTGGGCAAAGCTGTAGTCAGCACGACTTCTCCTGGAGCGGAAAAAGAAAATATTGCCGCGCCGCACAGCCTGCTTGACCGCGTAACCAGCCTGAATTATCCGTTGCTGGAAGAAGAATAGGACATTTTAACCTTTATGCTCAGACCGGATTTTAACGTTATCCCCCGTACCCCCGAGATCTAGTACCCTGTCACACTTAAAACTTCGCTTCGCTACGTTTGAAGTGTGAAGATCGCAAAGCAAAAAACGTGGTTTTTGCTTTGCTCCGCCGCCTTAAGGCGGCGCGCCGGGCTTGCTCGCCCGGCGTCAGTACGCTGTTCTATACGAACTTTTAGCGGAGAACGACGGAAAAATGGATTTATATGCTCAGACCGGATTTTAACGCTATCCCCCGTACCCCCGGGATCTATATGTTCAAAGACGAGAACGGGCAGGTGCTTTATGTGGGTAAAGCCAAAGAACTGTCCCGGCGTCTTTCGTCATATTTTCGCAATGAAGCGGCGCTGCCGCGCAAAACAGTCATGATGCTGGCCAAAGCCGTGGCGCTTGAAACTATCAGCACCAAAACCAATAATGAAGCTTTCTTGCTGGAAGCCAGCCTGATCAAGAAACATCGTCCGCATTACAATATTGTATTACGTGATGATAAAGAATATTCCCTGTTCAAAATAAACACCAAAAACACGTATCCCCGTCTGGAGATTGTGCGTCAGGTCAGAGGCGGAAAAACCGGCCCCGGCAACGGGATAAAGCTGTTCGGGCCTTATTCCTCAGGCCGCGATGCCAAAATAACCTGGAAGGCTATTCATAAAATTTTTCCTTTGCGCCGCTGTTCGGATAAAGGCATGAAAAATCGCAGCCGGGGCTGCCTGTATCACCATATAGGGCAATGTCCGGCCCCTTGTGTGCTTCCAGTGGACAAAAACGTTTACGCGGCCATGGTAAACAAGGTAATCATGCTTTTGCAGGGGCGTTCCCGCGAACTGGTGCATGTTTTGCAGCAGGAAATGCAGGACGCTTCCGGCAAATTACAGTTTGAATACGCGGCTGTGCTGCGTGACCAGATCCGCGCGGTCGAGCATACGCTGGAAAAGCAATCCGTTGTGCTTTCCGGGGGAAAAGATGCTGATTTTATTGGTCTGGCCGAGACCGAAAGCGGCCTCAGCCTGGGGATTTTATTTGTACGCGGAGGCGCACTTCTGGGCAGCCGTAATTTTTTCTGGCCTAAATTGGGTCTGGAAGACGCCGCGGAGCTGCTCTTAAATTTTCTGTTGCAGTTTTATGTTTCCGCCTGCAATCTGCCGCCGCGCATAGTGCTGCCCTGGAAACCCCGCCCGGAGGCAAAAGACGCTTTGACCCTCCCGTCTTTGGAAGGGTTTTTAAGAGAGTTGCACGGATCTTTGCTGCATATGAATCTGCCCAAAAATGAAAGCGAAGGGCGTCTTATAAATCTGGCCAGCGCCAATGCCAGGGAATATGCGCGTAAGCAGGGGCAGGTGGATTTACCCGCCTTGCTGGGCCAGGTCTTTATGCCGCCCGGGCAGACGCTTGCGCGTGCCGATGCGGAACCGGCAGCGGCGCCGCCGGTTTTGCGCATAGAGGCGGTGGACGTTTCGCACACTTCCGGCAGCGCGACCCGCGCGGCCATGGTGGTGTTTGAAGAGGGTGAACCCCGGCGCGATCTATGGCGCAATTATGCTTTTGAGGACGTATTGCCGGATTTTTCCGCCGCTCGCGGGGATGATTACGCGATTCTTGCGGCCTGGGCTGAAAGAAGGATAAAGGACGGCCCGCCCTGGCCGGATTTATTGCTCATTGACGGGGGCCGCGGCCAGCTTGGAGCGATCCGGCGGGTATTTGAAAAGCAGGGTCTCCATGAACGCTTTTACATTGCCGCCATTGCCAAGGCGCGTACCGAGGAGGGATTCAGCGATCGCCGGGCGGGCAACATAGAAGACCGCATTTTTGTGCCTGAACGCAGCAACCCGCTGAATATCAAAGCCGGGAGCCCGGAATTGCTGTTTTTGCAGCATGTGCGCAACACCGTGCATGATTTTGTCCTGGGCAGGCACAAAAAAGCCAGAACAAAGCAGGCTTTGCGTGGAGAATTAAGCCGCATTCCGGGATTCGGATCGAGCCTTACGCGGGCCTTGTGGGAGCAATTTGATTCTCTTCCGGATATGGCGGCGGCTTCAGACGAAGACTTACGCCGCGTGCCCGGCATGGGGATCAAGCGTATTCAGGCTTTGCGCGAACAGTTTGAACTGGTTTTGGGCAAAACGGATTAGTCGGCCCTTAAAAACTATATAACATATTTATATAGTTAAATATAAATGTTAAACTCCGACGTTTTTCGACCAGAAATACACTAAAGGGCCGGCTAACCCGGTCGATGCAATCGACCGGGCGCGGCGAAAGGCGAGCCGCAATTTACTTGCGGCGTCCGCGCAGCGGCGCCTGGAGCCGGCGTGCCTTTCTGAAAAAGTCGTTTCCCGACTTTTTCAGCATCGACAGATCAGAGCAGTCAACGAAAATGTTGTACCGCTCTGGAAACCGCGAATACAGCAGCTTGCTTTATAATTTTTTGTGGGGTAAAGCCTGCAACATGAAAACCGACTTTAACCTTGCACCGGATCTTGCGCGATTGCGCGAAGAAATTGCCCGCCGCCGCACCTTTGCCATCATAAGCCACCCGGATGCCGGCAAGACCACGCTGACGGAAAAACTGCTGCTTTTCGGCGGCGCAATTCAGTTGGCCGGTACGGTTAAAGCCCGCAAGGCCTCCCGCCATGCCACCTCGGACTGGATGGCCATGGAAAAGGAACGGGGTATTTCCGTAACGACATCGGTCATGCGCTTCAATTATAACGGATATGAAATCAATCTGCTGGACACTCCCGGGCATCAGGATTTTTCCGAGGATACCTACCGCGTGCTTACAGCGGTGGATTCCGCCCTGCTGGTGATAGATTCGGCCAAAGGCGTGGAAGCGCAGACCAAAAAGCTGATGGATGTCTGCCGGATGCGCTCTACCCCTATTATCACTTTTATAAACAAGCTGGATCGCGAAGGACTCCCTCCGCTGGATGTGATGGCTGATATTGAAGGGCACCTGGGCATAAGCTGCGTGCCGTTGACCTGGCCGGCGGGAATGGGCAGCGCTTTTCGCGGTGTTTACGACTTGCGCGCGGAGGAATTGCGTCTTTTTTCGGCCAGGCACAACGGCCGCAAGGTTGAAGATAAAATCATCCTGCAGGGGCGGGACGGCTCCGGACTGGAGGAGTATCTGGGTGACGCCGCGGCGCAATTACGCGCGGATTTAGAGTTGCTGCGCCTTGCCGGGACGCCTTTTGATCTTGAAAAATACCTCGGAGCGGAACAGACTCCGGTGTTTTTCGGCAGCGCCATCAATAATTTCGGTGTGCAGGAGCTGTTGGACACTTATACTGAACTTGCTCCCGCGCCCCAAGGACGCCCGGCGGTATTTCCGGATAAGCCCCTGGCGGACGGGACTTACGCCGCGGGTTTTATAGAGCCGGATGACTTGGAATTTTCCGGTGTTGTTTTTAAGATTCAAGCCAACATGGACAAAGCCCACCGCGACCGGATGGCTTTTTTACGCATATGTTCGGGGCGTTTTCACCGGGGGCTCAAACTTCGCCACCACCGTTCGGGCAAAGAGCTGAACCTGAACAACGCCATGATTTTTATGGCCCAGGAGCGCAGCGGCACCGACGAAGCGTACCCGGGCGATATTATCGGCCTGCCCAACCACGGAACCATCAAAATAGGCGATACTTTTACCGAAAGGATTCCGCTCAAATTCACCGGAATTCCCAGTTTCGCGCCGGAACATTTCCGCCGGGTACGCC
This sequence comes from Deltaproteobacteria bacterium, assembly GCA_031266055.1. Lineage (GTDB taxonomy): Bacteria > Desulfobacterota > Desulfovibrionia > Desulfovibrionales > Desulfovibrionaceae > WRHT01. Next base: position 1,831 of record JAISBT010000112.1, on the reverse strand, counting down.
TGCGCGATGCGCTTAAAACCAAGCAAATGAAAAAAGGCCTGGAGCAACTTGCGGAAGAGGGAGCGGTACAACTTTTCAGACCCTTGACCAATAACGATTATATCCTCGGGGCTGTCGGCCTGTTGCAGTTTGAGGTTATAATATCCCGCCTGGCTGACGAATATGGGGTAGACGGGAGTTATGAACCGGTAAATGCCTGCTGCGCGCGTTGGGTATATAGCGGGGATAAAATTCAGTTTGAAGACTTCAAAGATTACTACCGCGGCGATCTGGCTTTGGACGCGGAGGGCGCGCTGGCCTATCTGGCGCCAAGCCCGTGGAAGCTTGAATCCGCAATGGAGCGCTACCCTGAGGTTGAATTTCGCGTAACGCGTGAAATAAATTGAGCATTTTAACAGGGAGCATCTCAAAATTAAACCGCTCCAAGGCTTTGACAAAATAAGGGCGAAGGCATGTTTTTTTTCCGGCGCTTAAGCCAAGGGCTGCCGCACAATATCCAGTACCGTAACGGCAGGGAACGCTTCGTCCGCTCAATAGCGTTGTGCCTGGCCATTATCCTTGTCTGCTGGGGATTTTGGCAAAACAGCAAAAATTATATAAAAAAATTCAGTCTGGAACAACGTATTGATGACGTTCAACACATACTCGACCAGGACTGTCAAGTTAAGCTGGCGGAAATATTAAGCCGGGTGGAAACAAAATACGGGGTAAAAATTTATATAAAAATCAGTCCTCTCCCGGTGGTTTCGGCTAACGCCGTTCCCGGCGCGATTTTGTTGGGGATTAGCCCTAAAAACAAACAATTTGCCCTGCTGCTGCCGGACAGTTGGGAACAGGCTCTGGGCGCGGGCCTGGTGCTGCGCCTGCGTGAAGAGATTATGTCGCCGGCCCTGGCCCGGAGCGGTTCCGGGCAGGGCCGGGAAGCGGAAGCCTGGCAGGATGCGCTTCTTCTGGTTCTGGAAAAGCTGGAAAAACGTATGCAGGAGTTATAATTCCATCCACAGCCGGGATATACAAGCTTGATTTTTATGTAGGGCACGGATATGTTCCGCATGTCCCGCAAGGGACAAAAACGGGGCCTCCACTCCGAGAGTCCGCAAGGATGGCGTCGGGAGTAAAGGAGGCAGTCGTCAAAAACAGACGGGCGAAACGCTTGTTCTGGCTGGCGATAAAAGCGGCCCTGTGGGGCGCTCTTTCTCGACTGGTCGGCAAGCTCATTGAGAAATTGATGAGTTGAAGCTGTTCCCGGTGGAAAAAAGCGGCCCCCAACAGTCCGTAAAACCGTTGGGGGTCTTTCCATCGGGAAATGTTCACCTGAACATCAACCGGAGGGGAGGCCCGAAAATCTCCCGCGCCGGGGGTCAAGACGCTAGCAGCACTCTTGGCCCCTTCTTCTTTTCTATAGCTCCTTTCCGCGTCAAAGGCAAGCCCTTGATCACTCCGGAACGGATGACTTTTCCTTTTTGCCGAAATGATATACCATGCGGCATAGCTTGCTGCCGCGGAATTTATTTCATTTCCGAATAGAATAATGCGCTATAACACATTGAGATAAAACAGCTTTGCTGTGGAAAATATTTTCAAATACCCAATAAAATACCCAAAAACCCAGCCGATAAAAAAATAGTTCTCCGGGTCATTTTGGGCATACTTTCACTCGCACCATTGCAGGCATTTTCTACGGATATGGCATTGGGGGATCATAGCAAAAGGCTTATACATGGGCAATGTGGTTGTCGGCGGGACAGCCGGGATATACAGCTTGATTTTTTGTAGGGCGCGGATATGTTCTGAATGTCCCGCAAGGGACAAAAACGGGGCCTCCACTCCG
>JAISBT010000087.1 GCA_031266055.1 Deltaproteobacteria bacterium | reverse complement strand
TGTCGCTTAACGGCGGGCAAAGCCCGCCTACGCCAATCTCGCGGGCGTTGCTACGCTACGCTTCGCACCGCCAGAGCATTTTATCCGAATAGATATTTTCAATGACAAAATGCTCTAATGATATCCGCATTGAAAAGTAAACTTTTCCCTTTTCTTGCACCTTCAACAACGGAGCAAATCTTATGAACTGGGGTCTTGTCTCTCTGATCGCGCTGATAGTGGTTATCTTTCTGGGTTTTTTCCGCAAACTCAACGTTGGTATTCTGGCCATCGCCTTTGCCGTTCCTTTGGGCAAACTCGCCGGCATGAGCGACAATCAGATTATCGGCGGCTGGAGTACAAGCCTGGCCATGATGCTCATGGGGGTGACCTTTCTTTTCAGCATTGCGCAGACCAACGGCACGCTGGAGCTTTTTGCCCGCAAGGTTATAGCCAAGGCGGGCACGCGCGCCTGGTCCGTGCCCATTATCATCTTCTTTCTGGCGGCTTTTCTGGCGGCCATAGGCCCGGGCACCGTTCCGGTCATGACCCTGCTGGTGCCGCTGTCCATAGCCCTGGCTGTGGAAATGAAAATTTCGCCCTTGATGATGGCGCCGATCACCGTACTGGGTTCCGCCGGGGGCGGGCTGACCGCCATTGCCCCCACCGGCATCATCGGCCTGACCCTGGCCGCGGATCAAGGCATTACCGGAGTAGCCGTCCCGTACGCCATCAATTCCATGATGGCGGAAACCTTTGTGGCCGTGATCCTGTACTTTGTCTTTGGCGGCTACAAATTGAGAGCCACGCGCGACGCAGCCGAAGTATTGCCCGCTTATACCAATAAACAAAAAATCACCATGCTCGGTATTGTCCTTATGGTGGCCTCCGTACTCATCACCCGGATCAATGTCGGTCTGGCGGCCTTTGTCGTAGGCATAGTCCTGCTCTGGCTGAAAGTGGCCGACGAACGCACGACCATCAAAAGCATGCCCTGGGGCACCATACTGCTGGTGTGCGGCATGGGCGTTCTCATGAACCTGGCCATCAAGCTCAAAGGCATCGAAATGCTGGCCCAAGGGCTCTCCACCTTTATGACCGCCGACAGCGCAGCCTCGATCATGTCCGTCACCTCCGGCATCATGTCCTGGTTTTCCAGCACTTCCGGCGTGGTCATGCCTACTTTGATTCCGACCATCGGCAGCCTGATGGCCAACGTTCCAGGCACGGATTCCCTGGAACTTTTAAGCGCCATTACCTTCGGCGCCCATACCGCCGGCATCAGCCCCGCCTCCACCGGCGGCGCTCTGGCGCTCGCCGCCTACTCGGCGACTTCCGGAATTACTCCGGCCGAACAAAACAAGTTGTTCATGCAGATGTTCTTCACCGCGGTCTTGGCTGTGGCGTTGGTGAGCATATTCTGCGCTTCCGGCGTGTATACCTGGTTTGACTGGCTCATTGTCAAATAAGGCGCCGATTATACCGCCCCGGCTATGCGGGCCGGCATGACCGCTCAGGCTTGCCGGCCCGCCGGATGCAAAAATCTAGCCTCAAAGGAGTAACATATGGGAATGACCATCTCTGAAAAAATTCTTGCCGGTGCTTCCGGCCAAAGCTCCGTCAAAGCCGGAGATATCGTTTCGGTTGATGTGGACGTCGCCATGCTTGATGATATTCTGGGCCCCCGCGTGGAAATAGCCGAACACATGACCGCCCTTGACGCGCAAATATGGGATCCGGACAAAGTGGTGGTCATTTCCGACCACTTTACGCCCCCGGCAACGTCAAAACAGGCGGAAATAGTGAAATTCACCCGCGAGTGGTCGGAGCGCTACGGCGTCAGGAACTATTATGAGTTTATAGGCCCCTGCCACCAAATCATGGTGGAAAAGGGGCACGTGCTGCCCGGAGCGCTTGTTTTGGGAACAGATTCACACACCTGCATGGGCGGAGCTTTAAGCGCTTTTGCCAGCGGGGTCGGCTCCACGGAAATGCTCGGCATTCTGGTGACCGGAAAAACCTGGCTGAAAGTTCCGGAAACGATCAAAATTGTCTGGAAGGGAAAACTTCCCGACGGCGTCATGGCCAAGGACATGAGCCTCGCGACCATCAAAAAAATCCGCCATGCCGGCGCCACATATATGTCTGTCGAGTATGTCGGCCCCGCCATAGACGCCCTGGGTATGGATGAACGCTTTTGCATAACCAATATGGCGGTGGAAATGGGCGCCAAAGCCGGACTCATGAATACCGACGCCACGGTGGAGAATTATTTGCACGGGCAGGGGCTGCCGGGGCCGTTCAAGCGTCTGCAAAGCGATGTCGATGCGTCTTTTCGAGAAACTTTCGAATTCGACGCAACTGAACTGGAACCCCTGGTTTCATGCCCCCATGAAGTGGACAACGTCTGCGCGGCCGGAGAGGTACCCAAAGGCACGCGCATTGACCAGGCGTATCTGGGGTCATGTACGGGCGGACGATATACCGATCTGGCCATGGCCGCAAAACTGCTCAAAGGCAGAAAAGTGCGAAACGGCCGACGCCTGCTGGTTTCACCCTCCTCCAAAAGCATCTGGGAACAAGCCGCGCAAGACGGTGTTTTACAAACGCTGTCCGAAGCCGGAGCAATCATTCTTGCCCCGACCTGCGGGGTATGCGTAGCCCAACATTCAGGAATTTTGGCCGACGGCGAGACCTGCATCTCTTCCACCAACCGCAACTTTCTGGGGCGCATGGGCAACAAAAAATCCTTTGTGTATCTCGGTTCACCCCTGACCGTCGCGGCCTCGGCTGTTACCGGAGAAATTACAGACCCAAGAGAATTTTTATAAGGAGTCCTGCATGCAAAATACACGTAAAGGACAGGCTTATGTTTTCGGAGACAACATCAACACCGACATCATAGCGCCTCCGCAATATATGGAACTGCCCGTCGAAGACGGCGCGAAATACACCATGGAAAGCGTGGATCCTTCTTTCGCCTCGTCCGTAAAACCAGGCGGCATTTTTGTGGCGGGCAACAACCTGGGTTCAGGCTCCAGCCGGGAAACCGCCCCCTTAAGCTTGCGCTACCTGCAAATAGGCGCGCTCGTCGCTCAGAGTTTTGCCCGCATCTTCTACCGCAACGCCATAAATCTCGGAATGCCCGCGGTTGAATGCCCGGAAGCGAAAAAAATCAAGTCCGGCGATCTGCTTGAAATTGACTTTGTGGCAGGTTCCATTCATAACCTTACCAGAAACGAAACGTACGGGTGTACCAACCTGCCCGCGCATATCCTGCAGCTTATCCAGGATGGCGGCCTTATCGGGCAGTTGCGCAAACAACGCGGCAAATAGCGGGAGACGCGGTACGCTCCAGCATAACGGAATTGCCATGCTGCAAGCCACAAATGCCCTGTTCTCCTTTTCGCTCATAGCTCCCTACGGCAACCTCGCCACCTTGTTTACCAAGGTGGCGGCGGGTATGCCCTGTATTTATTCCATCCATGAAAACCTGACCCTTGACGAAGCCAGCGCGGCCGCAAGGCAGGTCGTCAAGGACGAACACCCGGAAGTGCTCCTCAGCCGTGGAGGAACGGCGGATTATATCCGCAGCAGCGTCAACGTGCCTGTAGTGGACATCCTGACTACCGGCGTGGATCTTTTACGCGCCTTGCAGCCCTTTGTGGGAAAAATCAGGAGGATCGCCTTTTTCCATTACAAAAATATGCTGCCGGAAGTTGACACCGTGGCCGTAATCCTTGGCATAACAATTGACCAATATACTTTCCTGAATCGCGAAGAATTGTTCTCGCGCATGGTTGAAGCCAAAGCCAAAGGGGCCGAACTGGGGTTCGGCGGAAGACTGGTGGCCTACATGCGCGAAATATGCGAAATTGACGGCATTCTGGTGGAAGTGGGCGAAGATGCCGTACAGCGCGCTCTGAACGAAGCCTTTTCCATAGCGCGCATACGCAGAGCCGAATTGTTCCGGCGGGCGCGTATGCTGACCATTATTAATTCCATCGCCGAAGGAATCATCGCCACGGATGAAACCAACGCCCTGACCCTGATCAACCCGACGGCGGAACGGCTGCTGGGCGTCAACGCGGACGAGGTTCTCGGAATTGACGCGCGGGAAATAGTTCCCAACACCCGCACCGCCAAGGTTCTGGAAAGCGGGGTTCCCGAGCTGAACGACATCCAGGACATGGGCGGCACAACCATAGTCACCAGCAGAGTGCCCATCATTCTGGACGGGAAAACCGTAGGGGTGGTATGCACGTTTTCCGAAGCCGACCGCATACGCCAGGCGGAACAACGTCTGCGCGGCAAATTTTCCCGCAAAGGCTTCCAGGCCAAATATGCTCTGGAGGATATCATAACCGGGGATTCCGCCATGCGCTCAATTATCGAACTGGCGCATATGTACGCCGGCACGGACGCCACAGTGCTGTTGCAGGGTGAATCCGGCACCGGCAAAGAGTTGTTCGCACAGGGAATCCATCTTGCCAGCCACCGCGCGGAAAAAAATTTTGTGCCCGTGAACTGCGCGGCCATCCCCGAAGCGCTGCTGGAAAGCGAGCTTTTCGGGTATGTGGAAGGCGCCTTTACCGGAGCAAAGCGCCAGGGCAAGGTGGGTTATTTTGAACTGGCGCATGAAGGAACCCTTTTCCTTGATGAAATAAGCGAACTGCCGTACCCTGTGCAGGCAAGGCTTTTGCGGGTATTACAGGAAATGGAAATAGTGCGCGTTGGCGGAGTACAGGTAATTCCCGTCGACGTACGCGTCATCTGCGCCACCAACCACAGCCTGAGCGCGCAAATGGCCATGAACCGGTTCAGGCGGGATCTTTATTACCGGCTCAACGTCCTGCCCTTGACCATTCCGCCGCTGCGCGAACGCAAGGAGGACATCCCCCGCCTGACCGCGTATTTTTTGCGGGAAGGGCTGCCGCCGGACTTTCCGGCTGCGGATATATCCGCCATAGAGCAAGATATCCGCCCATTTCTCCGGAAGCACTCCTGGCCCGGCAACGTCCGGGAATTGCGCAACATCATTGAACGCCTCACCCTCGCCATAACCATGTTTCCCAAAACGCCGTGGAGGGAACTGCTGCTCCGCACCTGGCAGGCCGAAGGAACGGCTGCCATGCCTGGATATGGTTTCGCCTGCGCCTCCGGTTCTCTGAAAAACATGACCCGCCATTTTGAACAGAAGATGATCCGCCGCTTGCTGGATCAATATAATTCCAACCACGCGCAGGTTGCAAAACTTCTCGGCATAAGCCGCATGAGCCTTTGGCGCAAACTCCGCGGCAATGGCGATGAAGCCCCGGATGACGCCTTTACGGATTTACCCTAAGGCAATTTAACTTTGAGACGCTCCCTCCGGCGCTTTACGGCGAAACAAGTTTCACCTACGCCTGCGGGGCGGGCGGCGGTACCCGCCGCCAGAGCATTTCAACATTTTCAATGTTAAAATGCTCTAGTACCATGTCACACTTAAAACTTCGCTTCGCTCCGTTTGACGTGTTAAGATCGCAAAGCAAAAAACGTGTTTTTTGCTTTGCTCCGCCGCCTTAAGGCGGCGCGCCGGGCTTGTTCGCCCGGCGTCAGTACGCTGTTCTATACGAACTTTTAAGTGTTACAGCGTACTATAAGCAACTTCAACCAAAACATTTTAATATTCTGGAATTACAGCCGGTTTCCCCGGCATTCAGCGCAGAATCCGAAAAATTCCACCCGGGCAAACTGTACCGTAAAACCGGCAACGCGCAGTTTGTCAGGAACAGCGGGCGCTTCCATTTCCGGGTCAACATCCGCCACTTTGCCGCAACGCAAACAACGCACATGCTGATGCGCGCCGGTATTTCCGTCAAAGCGCTTTTGAAAACCCGCATATTCCAACTTTAAAATTTCGTTGCTCTCGGCAAGGGTGTCAAGGTTTCTGTAGACAGTGCCCAAGCTTATGCGCGGCAGTTTACGCCGGACAAGAGCATAAATTTCGCAAGCCGTGGGGTGGCTGGTGAGGGCGCGCAATTCAGCCAGAATGGCGGCGCGCTGCTTGGTCATTCTTGCCGATATACGATGGCCGCCCGCAAGCGTTGCGGACGCATCCCGGCTGGATGACTGGGACATGCTTGGCTCCATGTGTTTTCAACTTGTCAAGAACAATTACTATTACTGATAAATTTGTCAATGGGTAAATATACCAAAAATACTGCCGGACACAAATATTAAATATTCCAGTATGATATAGTGAAAAACAACATAGCCCCGAAATCCTGGAATTTGCCGGACATGGCAGCGGAGCCGCGTCAAGCAGCAATAGCAGCAACTCCGCAAGGGGCAAAGGAGCAATGCTCCAAATTTATTTTATAAATTTTCATAAAATAAGTTGACACTTTTCCCGCTTAAGAATATTTACCATCTTCGCGTCAACGAGGCAGTCAATACCGGATCGCTTCCGGTGCGGAGGCAGGGGGCAAAGCAAGAATTTTGCCGCTGCCTTGACCTGAAAAAAATAAAAAAGATATTGACTAAACCGATTTCGTGGTGCATGCTTAATATCCGCGTGGTGAAAAATCGCGGATGTTTTGGGAAGAAGGTTCGAAGAAGGTTCTTTGACAGTTAAATAGCGAGTTGGGAGAAACAGGCACATCTCTTTCCCCCGGAGAGAGAGTGACCTTGGAGCGGTTCACGGGTTAAACCGGTGAAGCGCGCCGTGGGGATTGGTTGGCGAATCCCCGCCGTTTGAGGACTGACGCGAGGCGGATTTATTTTGCCTTAAAGCGTGGTTTCAAGCGTAAAAAGCCATAGATAAAGTCAGCTGGTCACGGCGTGAGCCGTGATTTTAAGAGCGGCCAGCAATGGTCTACTCTGCAGATTATTTTTAACTGGAGAGTTTGATTCTGGCTCAGATTGAACGCTGGCGGCGTGCCTAACACATGCAAGTCGAGCGAATTTCAGGGGCTTGCTCCTGAAATTAGCGGCGCACGGGTGAGTAACACGTGGATAATCTACCCATGAGTTCGGGATAACAGTTGGAAACGGCTGCTAATACCGGATACGAGTACGAAATCAAGCCGTACTGAAAGGCGGGGCAACCTGCCGCTGATGGATGAGTCCGCGTCTCATTAGGTAGTTGGTGAGGTAAAGGCCCACCAAGCCTGTGATGAGTAGCCGGCCTGAGAGGGTGAACGGCCACACTGGGACTGGAACACGGCCCAGACTCCTACGGGAGGCAGCAGTGGGGAATATTGCGCAATGGGCGAAAGCCTGACGCAGCGACGCCGCGT
>JAISBT010000192.1 GCA_031266055.1 Deltaproteobacteria bacterium | reverse complement strand
TAATGGAGATTTTTTCTTCAGGAATCTTGAAAAAATGAGCCAGAAAATGTTTCTGTTTAGCCCACGGCATCAAGGTCTGTTTCAACACGCGCATTCCAGGGCCGAAAATATATCCGCTGGAACGGCAATCTGCACTGTCAAAGCTGCTTCTGTCAAAACTGAGTTGTCCGCTTGTGACCGCCGGCTGGAAACGGTAGGCCATATCCGCTGTTCTCTGGACAAACAAAGAGGGGGAATGCCGAAAACATCTCTCCACAACACGATCCAGCCGCGCAAAAAAGATCCCCATTTTCTCGTTAAAGGATTCCGCGGAATCGTACCAGTCAAAGAAGTTCACAGATGGGAAGCTCTTTTTCAGATTTTTCATGTTTTCCGTGGTCATGATAAAGATGATTGCCTGAGTATCGCTGCCCAGCAGATACCATTCCAGCAAAAATTCATCCATTCTGCGCAGATTGTCTTCGTAAGTGATGCTTGTATCCCGCAGGGCGTAGCAGGCGCTGTCCGGACTATGCACAGAAAACGCGACCGTGCGGATGCCGGCTTCGTAGAGCTTATGCGCGGCGTCCTTGCCGGCCAGAATCCCGTTTGTGACCACCGCGGGAACAAAGCCCACCCCCGATGCCTTTTTCGAACAGATGAAAATATCTTTTGACAAAAGGGGTTCTCCCAGTAAAAAAAGGTCGACACTCAATCCCCGATAGCCGTAATCATAGAGGCCTGTAAGAAATTTGTCGGCCAATTTTTTATCCAGCGGTTTTTTGGAGCGTTTGAGCACCGGATGAGGACAAAACGGACAGCCCATGTTGCATGCAGGGGTTAGTTCTATAAAAATATGAAGATTCCCTCCTCCTCCATGCATGACATTGCGCAGCCAGGGGCTGCCCAGGAGTACGTCAAGGTCAAAGCCCGCCGCGATCTCCGGGTATTCGTCGAGATACGATTTCACGAGTTGCCGCAGGTCGCAGCCGCTCCGCTGTTTACCTGCCTGTCCACAGATATACTCAAAGTCAAGCGGAACAAGCTTATTTTCAGGAATCAGGCAATGCATCCGCAAGCGGGTGGCCACCAGTAGCGCCTGCCGGCAGGCAATGAGCACATAATCGAACTCGTGCGCCTCCAGCGCGTCCAAACCCCGCACTGGCTTACCGCAATATGTTGTTCCCCGTTTTTCCGGACGTTCGTCAATGAAGCATTTGATTTCAAGCGCACCCCCTCGTATGGCCGGGATAATGTTGTCCGCCATGGAGCCTGTGCCGAAGATGAGAACAGAGACTTTTTTTGTCTTATCACTTTGCGCGCAGGGCATCATTCCCTCCAGGAATTTTAATCTTGAGACGTTCGCAATACTGTCGGCTAGGCTATAATCCTTAAGCTGCGGATTCAGCGGTTCACATCTCACCCATACCCAAAGACGCCATGACGTCCCCGGTCCGTTGTCCTCGCTGCGCGCTTGTCAGATTTTCCCGTCCGGAATTGTCAAAGACCTCCCGGATGCTTCCCGGATTCATGTTCAGAACCACGATGCGGTCGGCCATGATGACGGCCTCGTCAATGCTGTGGGTGACGAAGAGCACGGTAACGCCGTATTTTTCGCAGACGCTCCGGGTCAATATTTGCAGACTCTTCCGGGTGATGTTGTCCAGCGAGGCGAAGGGTTCGTCCATCAGCAACACTCTCGGCTGCAAAGCCAGAGCGCGGGCCAGAGCCGCCCGTTGCTTCATGCCGCCGGAGATCTGGTGCGGATAGGCGGCGGCGAATTTCTCCAGCCCCACCTCAGCGATGCGCTTCAAGGCGCGTGATTCCGCCTCTTTTTTGGTTGCGGCGGCCCCTGTGGCGAGCAACGGCGCCGTCACGTTGCTCAGCACCGTTTTCCAGGGCAAAAGCTGATTAAGATCCTGAAAGAGCATCAAAACGCTTTTTTCCGGTTGGCTGTGCGCCTTGCCGTCCACAAGGACGTAGCCGGAATCCGGATTCTCAAAACCGCCGACAATACGCAGCAGAGTGGTTTTGCCGCATCCTGAGCAGCCGATAAAGCCGACCATCTCGCCCTGCAGGACATTCAGGCTGATGTCATCCAACACAAGAAGGCCGGAGCCGTCATTCATGGTGAAGCTTTTTCGCAAATTCTGGATGCTTACCACGGGCAGCTCATTCATGCGCCATGCCCCATTTCCTGATGGTGCGTTTTTCCCATTGCGCGAACAGGAGAGATTCCACTGTGATGCCGATGACGATGATACTCAGCACGCCCGCCATGACATTGGTGAGGTTCGCATAGGCCCGGCTGGTGTAGATGTAATAGCCGAGGCCGCCCAGTTGGCCGATCATCCCGAAAAGCATCTCCGCGCTGATCAGCGCGCGCCAGGCCCGCCCCCAGCCGATGCGCAGGCCGGCTATGATGCCGGGCATGACGGCGAAGATGACGATGCCGGTCAGCATGCGCATCGGGGTCAAATTGATGTTCCTGCCCCACTCCCTGTAAACGGCGGGAATGCCGTGATAGCCCTCCAGCATTTGCGTCATGAGCGCCCAGAGCACGCCGTGCACGATAAGGGCGAGCATAGCCCCGGTGCTGACGCCGAACCACATGATGATAAGAGGCAGCAGGGCGATGCCGGGCAGGGGATTGCAAACGGCGCAGAGCATGGTGACCAGATTGGTCAGGAAAGGCAGGCGGATGCAGAGCAGAAACAGCACCGCGGCCAGGGCCGCGCTGAGAGCGAAGCCTTGCAGGATGACCAGCAGGGAATTGCAGATTTGCGGGCCGAGCTTTCCGGTAAGCAATTCATTGCACAGGCGTTCCAACACCAGAGAAAAAGGCGGCAGGATGTGCCGGTTCACGATTCCCGCGCGGGAAACGGCCTCCCAGACCAGCAGAATCAGAGCCAGCCACAGCCAGGACTGCACGGTTTTATTAAGAAATATTTTTTGTATGCCGGACATTTTTCGCTGTATTCCCATCATGGCCTTGCGGGAATGGAACTGTAATTGGGCAATTCCGCAAATTTCTTTGGAGGGCCGGATACCGCGTCAAGTTTATGCAACAAAGCCGCCAGCGCGTCATAGCCGTTTACTTCAAAGGCCTGGGGCACGGCGCGAAGCTCTCTTTCTATACTCTCCGGAGCAATGCCGTACAGACCGGACAGCAGACGCGACGCTTCCGCCGGATTCTCGTTCATGAAGCGGACCGCATCCTGCGTGGCCTTGCGGAAGGCTTCAATGAGCAGGGGATTGTTGCTGTAAAAATCCTGGTTCGCCACCATGTAGCTGTCCAGCCCGTATTGTATTATGATAGGAGTAAGATCGACGGCTCGGCGCAAAAATGGAGACTTTTCCGCTTCGACGGAGAAGGGAAAGCTGAATATTCCGCATTGAAATTCTTTGCCGGAGCGCAACAGGAGAAGGGCTTCCGCATCCGGTATGGGAACAATACTGTTCCGGCACAGGGCAAGGTTGCCCAAGGTTTCGCCGCAGGCCGCCAGAAAGGCCATGCCCAGTGAGGTTCCCGGATTGGCTGCTGATATCCGGGTAGCCGGGGTAAGGTCGCGAAGTTCCTTGATATCCAGTGTATTGCAGAACAGCCCGACCGTGCCGGTTCTGCCGGCGGCCGACAGGAGAGTGAGCGGCAGGCCGTTTTCCGCGCCCAAGATGAAGGCCGCCGCACTCATGCTGCCGATGTCGATCCGGCCGGTAACCATGGCCTCGCGCGTATTCGGGCTGCCGGCTATGGTTGTCCACTCCACGCTGACCCCAGCGGGGAGATAGGGCTCAAGGAGCTTGCGCAGCATGATGATCTGCTGCACCGACGAGGCGTAAAAACCGGACTGGTTGATCCGGATGACCTTGGCCCTGTATCCGGCGTTTTGCGTTACGGCGTTGCCGTATCCCGGCAGCAAGGCCAAAGCAAGGAGCATGCCGGCAAGGAATTTTTTCAGATTGTTCATACCGTGATCTCCCTTTTATTGATTTTTTCCCCTGAAATTGTCTTGGGCAATTCTTCCCGCTGTTCAACGCTGCGCGGGATCTTGTACAGTTCCAAGCGCTCCCGCAAGGTCCACAAAATTTTTCTCTGGGAGAATTCCGCCCCCGCTTCCATGACCACAAATAATTTGGGCACCTGGCCCAGAATGGCGTCCGGAACCGGCACGCAGGCGCAGGCCTTGATGCCCGGCAAGGCCTGCGCCGCTTCCTCAATTTCCCTGGGCGCGATTTTGTAGCCGCCGACGCTGAACAGGTCGTCGCGCCGTCCAAGGAAGTGGATTAAGCCGTCTTCATCCATCCAGCCCATATCCGCGGTAAGCAGCAACCCCTCGCGCAGGACTTCCGCCGTAAGCGCAGGATTTTTCCAGTATCCGCGCATCACATTGGCCCCCCGGAGAGCGATGCGCCCCGGATTGTCGCTGGAGGTGCAAGGCATGGCTTTGCCCTGGTCGTCCGTCAGGCTCATGCGGGTGTTTTTCCCGCCCTGGCCTATGCAGTCAGGGCGGCGGCTGAATTCAAACAGGCTGGAATAACCGGCTTCCGTCAGGCCGTAGCTGTTGAACAGGCGCGTATGCGGCAGCAAATCGCGCAGCATTGTTTTTTGCCGTTTAGGTGAGGCATCGGAGATGAGAATACAGGCGTGAAGCCCTTTCAGGCATTGTGCGAATTCCTGCGGTGCGCTGCCCAGCGGTATGGCCAGGTGGGCGGGTGTGGCAATAAGGATGGTGGGCGCATAGCGCGCGCACGCGTCAAACAGCCTGTCGGCGAACAGCGTTCCATCCTTCATAATTACGGCCGCGCCGGCGATAAAGGCCGCGCCCGGACTCCTGACGCCTCCGGGGCGGCTCAGCCGCTGAACCACCATGACCGTGTCATCCCCGGCAAGCTCTACGGCGGCTACCACGTTTTCGGAGGCCGCGTATTGATTTTTATAGCTCAGCATGACCCCTTTGGGTTTGCCGGTGGTGCCCGAAGTAAAAAAAATATCACATACGGCCTCCGGATCCGGGAAGAGCACGTTGCCGGATGCGGGCCCGGCGTCATCGCGCATGGCCGCGTCCAGCGCGAGATAGGCGGCGTCATGGCCGGGAATGTTCCGGGGGGCTACAAGCAGACCGGCCGCAACTTCCCGCATGAGCTCCAGAATGCGGAGCGGAGCGGTATTCGCGTCAATCGGCACGAATACGCCTCCGGCCAGGTAGATGCCGTATTGCGCTACAATAACCGCGAGGCGCTGCTCCGTATGCACAACAACGCGCCCGCCCGGCTCAAGCCCCGCCAGGATCAGGCCTTGGGCAAAGGCGCGGGCGAGCCGCCAGAACTCGCCGTAAGTGAGCGCAAGGCCGGTTTCGACTTCGATCAGGCCGGTTTTGTCCGGCAGGTTTTGCGCGGCATGAGCCACGGCCTCCACAAGGGTTTTGTAATTCATGCTTTCCCCTCCCGCAGCATGATATAGTCCACCATATCTTCCGGCTTCTCACCAAGCGCCGGGCAGGCGCGCAGGCTGCGGGCCTCGTCCCGCCACCCGTAAACGCGGACAATGCGCCGTTCCCGGAGGATGCGCAGGAGCATGGCGTTCAACTCCAGAAAAGCCGGGGTTCTCCTGTAGGCTTCGTTCACCCAGGCAAAACGGCCGTGCAGGCATCTGCCGCGGATGCTGAAAAGATGCAAGGCGATGATGTTTCTGCCTTTACGGATCAGGATGCCTTCCCGGCGTGCGAGCCATTGTTGCAACTCCTCCGCAGACGGCAATTCCAGATAAATATCAAACTCTTTTCCCAGAATTTCCGCTATTTTTTCCGCGTCCTCCGTCTTAGCGAATTCCGCCGAAGATTCCATATCCACGAAACGGCGGCTTTCCGTTGCTTCCACCCGGCGCAGGCGTCTACGTACGCTGAAACCGTTATGGAGAAAGATTGCCGCGCTTTTACGCACGGATGCTTCACGGCCTATGATATCGCAAATCAAGGGCAGAGAAACGGCATGGGCCTGACAAAAGATACCCAGCGCCTTGCTGAGGCGATTGGCGGCAGTGGCGCAATAATACAGGCGTATAAAGGCATTCCGCACTGGAATGCCCACAAGTATGCAACCTGGCGTCTCGGAGAAAAAGAGAGCCCCCTGTTCGACCAAATTTCGGACTTCCGGGGACCATTTAAACAAATTCGTGATATAGTGACTGTTTTCCCGTTTAATATCCGCAAGGCGGGCCATAAAATCAACGGCATGTACCGGGCGCGGCATGGTTCAGCCCTTTGTTCCGGGCATCCCGTCTTCATTCAGGCGTGGAGAAGGGACGGCATAGCAAATATAATCACTTTCACAATGATACGCGCGTAAAATATAATGGTAACCCGGTGCAATTCTCTGTATCAGCAAAGGAAGTTCCCACAAATCGAATAGGTAATGATATACGCTGATTGCCAACACCGGGTGATGCCGGACGATTATTTCTCTCGCGCCCCAAAGAGCAAGGGCTTCATACCCTTGGAGATCCATCTTGATTAGGCTGGGCGCCCTGTCGCTCAGGGCCTCATCCAGGCTTACGCAAGGCACAGGTATGCCTTTCTTGGCGTTTATCCTGGAATCTACGGTTCCCGTAGCCTCAAACAGGCATGTTTTACTTTCGTCACCCACAGCATAAGGGAATAGAGTCACTTTCCCGCGTATTTTTTCGGGTAAGGTGGTCGCGTATTCTTTACACCTGGTAAAATTGTCCGGGTCGGGTTCAAATAGTGCGTATTCTTTAAACGACGGCCAGGGCAGTACTTCGGAAGGCAGGGAAGACAGAGACAGGAATTGCCGCAGCGTATCACCGGTAAATCCTCCGCAGTCAACAAAGACTTCGTCGCTTCGCCTGGTGTAAACATTGGAAAAATATACCGGAGTGGCCGTGGTTATGGGGATATTCGAGTCTGAGCTGAAAAGATAGCGCCGCAAAATGGCTAAAAAGGTTACCTGCGATAAAGTGTCTTTATACAATTCATAGGCTTCTCGCACCTTGGCCCGCGCTTTGAGAGAAGCGGGGAGGATACTGCGGCGATACATGTCGAGAAATTTGGTTTTTCCGTCGCCCGGCGGCAAAAAATCTCCAAGCTGTCTGCAGGCAATGCTATGCGCGGCTATTGAGGAAGGAAGCCTTTCCGCCAAGGCGGCCCACATCGTTTCCGCCTGCTCGCGAGCCAGGCAAAAGACAAAAAGTGCTTTCGGATGTTTTTTTGCGGCACTTTCCGGAGTTTCCATCTTCAGGCCCTGCAGGAAACCGGCGCCTGTATCCGTGTCGGCGCAAACCGCCAAGGGGATATGGGGCAGGGATCTTCTCATGAGCATGATAATGGTGCCCGCATGGTAATTTGCCGGGTACAGGATAAGACCGTCAGCCGGGTCCCACGTAAATCCGTACCTTGCGCCGGTGCGGTCCGCTTCGCCTGGATGGCTCCTGTCATATTGAGCGAAAAGTTGTTCCAGCAAATCCATGTTACCCTTCTCTGCGGAGCAGCTCCGCGCCTTTGCCGCTGAGGCGTTCATGGGGAACAGCATAGCAGACATACTCAAAATACGGGTGGTATGCGCGCAGAAAGTAGTGGTAGCCGCGGGCAAGTCGCTGCAGCAGCAAGGGGATTTCCCATAAATCAAACAGGTGGTGGTAAATGCAGATCGCCAGCACCGGGCGGCACCGGGCGATTATCTCTCTGGCCCCGTAAACGGCAAAGGCTTCATACCCCTCAATATCCATTTTGATCAAGGTCGGCGCCTTGTCCGCCAGCGCTTCATCCAAGCTGACGCATTGTACCAGCGTATCGCCCTTTTGGCTGATTACGGATGAGCCGTCTCCCAAGGCCTCAAACAAAAATTTTCCTTTTTCGCTCCCTGCGGCAAATGGATATGCCGTTACTCTGTCTCGCAGTTCCACGGGAAGTGCGGCGATATAGCGGCCTAATACGGCAAACATCGCCGGATCCGGCTCAAAGGCTATATATTCGTGAAACTGCCGAACCTCGTTGGGGAGCAGCCGTAAATACACGTCAAGCGTGTCTCCTGAACATGCCCCGCAATCCACAAAAATTTCACCTTGCCGGCGTGTATACAAGTCTGCAAAATATTGCGGCGAGTCTGTGCTGACGGGAATGGCGGCATCGGATCCGAAAAGATAACGGCGCAAGCTCGACACAAAGAGCAGGCGCGACAGAGAGTCGCCGCACAGCGCATACGCGGACTTTACTTTGAGGCGGTTTCTCGGTGAGGACGCCAGGTGATTTTTGCGGTATAAATCAAAGGCTTTACTCAGCCTGTCGCCCAAGGGCAGAAAATCCCCAAGCTGACGGTAATGAACGGCGCGGGTGGCCAGTCTTTCCGGTATGCGCGGGGCTGTTGCGGCCAGCGAGGTCTCCATTGTTTCCCTCTCGTCGCAAAAAACCAGCAAAGCGCGAGGATGCCGGGCGGCGGCGGCTTCAATGCGCTCGACAGGCACGCCGTGAATCTGTTTTTCTTGTTCCGCAGCATCGCCGCAAAGCGCAAAGGGCAGACAAGGCAGTGTTCTTTTTATGGACAGGGCGAGGACGGCCATGACCGCACCTGTTCCATACAGGATGATTCCCTCGGATGTTTCCCAGGTAAATCCATATCGCGCTTCGGCAAAATACGGCCAGACAGGGCGGCTTTTTGCATGCGAATCGAAAAGTTCGTCAAGGATATCCATCAGACTGCTATCCCATATTTTCTGAGTATTTCCAGGCCGTTGGCAAAAGAGCGCAGGGCTGTCATATCCTTAACCCCAATGTGAATGCCAAAAGCGTCATCCAGAGCGGCTATCAGCGCCAGATGCGCAAGACTGTCCCAGGCGGCCAGATTTTCCAGATTGGTTTCCGCCGCTTCCTTCTGGGATAAACCAAAGGCAGCGGCGAAAATTTCCGTGTATACCTGAAGAGGATTCATAATTGCCCCCTACCTGAATTATGCGCCTCGGCATCGGCGGACAGTCGCTGTCCTTCCAGCAGCCATTGCGCGGCTTGCGGCAAAGTTTGAGCCCAGTACCTTCTGTTGTGCCCGCCGGGGCTGAGCCGTAAAGTGATCTCAAGCCCTTCTTTTTCACAGGCTTCGGCAAAAAACAGGCTTTGGTTCAGGCTCAGGTAATCCCGCTCGCCGCAAAATACCGCTATGCGCGGAGGCCGGCCTTTTATTCCCGTCGCTTTCCGCAACTCCGGCACGCCGGTTCCGGGCAACGGTCTGCCGTCAGCGTCCAGCAAGAACCTGGGCGCCAGGATATTAGTGAACAGCGCGGCCAGCGCACGCTGTTCACGGTCGGTTTCGGCCCTTTCATCCAGGGGAAGCGTCAGGTCGAAAGAAGCGGAAACAGCCGCCACCGCGCTGAAAGTCAGCGGAGACTCCAGTGCCCAGCGCACGGCCCCAAAACCGCCCATGGAGATACCCAGCAGCAGGTTGTCTTCCCATCTGCCGGAAAGAGGAAGTATCCACCGCATGACCGGCAAAAGCTCGTCACGCAGAAAATCGGCCTGATTTTCATATGCGGAATTTATATAAAAACCATTGCCGAGGCACGGCGCCACGATCGCCACATTGTCCTTATCCACTCGTTCCATGAGTCCGGGCAATTCAAAAAACATCTCCGCCGAACTCACGGCGCAATGCAAAGCCCAGATGACCCTGCATGGATCCCGCGACGTCAGCATACCGTGCGGCACCGCGGCGTGAATATCCACCGGGCGGTACAGTGTGTAGGAATCCATGCGCATCAGCATTTTTATCAAGAACAGATCTCCGCCGCGTTAAGCTCTGTTGTTCTTTTATTGATTTCATGCGTATAGAGCATACGGTAAATAAAAATACCATCCTGTTTTTCACCGGATATTGCTGAAGAATGTATTATGCGTTTATTGTCAATATCACGCCATGCATATGTACGGGAAATATTGCTGTTATGCTTCATAATATACTGCGCCATAAAATTATTTATGGTAAATATTATCAGTTCTTTTCGATATTTTTCTTTGCACAGCGCATAATAGCCATAACTTATTCCATTCTGCATTGTGATATAGCATAAAGCGGCAATTGTGTTATCACGACGAATAACGGCAATCCGTTTTTGTTCGGCATCCTGCGCAATGATATCTAATTCAGGTATGTCATCACTATATATGTCAAAATTCTCAGTAAGCATCTTTAAAATTTCCTCGGCATCTTGCGTTCCGGCAAATTCGCATTTAATTTCGTCATTATGGAGTAGTTGATTTGCATGCAGCATATTCTTCGACTTGCCGCTGTGCGCCATCCGCGCAATCCGCTTGCGCAACGCAAAGCCATTTTGCGCAAACAAGGGCCAAATCGTTTCCACAAGCGGCATTTTTCCGATTACAGGCACACAGACAGGCGCGTTAAGGCCGCATATCTCATGCAGCACAGCGATACTGCGACTCAGCGCCTGCGTATCATGCGCAAAATAATAGCACTCATAGTAACGCACGTGACGAGGAACCAGGAAAAAAGCGCAGTCCTCACCGGCATGGATAAGGCAGCATTTTTCCCGGGTCGTACTCCGGATTTGGTGCGCTGACAAAAAACAGTTGGAAATGAGTCTTCGCCCTCCCCGCTTGACGGCATCCACAGCCGAGACGTATTCAGCAAAAGAGGCTTGATGGATCAACATTGCGCTCCGCCGTTAATGGAGAAGACCATGCCGGTGATGGATTTCGCCGCATCGCCAAGCAGGTAGATTGCGAGCTTTGCCGCATCTTCAGGTTCGATAAGACCCTGTGGTTGAAATCCGGTGCGTTTCAGATGTTCCTCAATATCTCCGGTAAGCTCGTTTACGGTTGCAAGCCTTGCCGTTCTTACATATGCTGGCCGGACAGCGTTGACTGTAACCTTTTTGGAAATAAATTCCGCGGAGAGTGTGCGCGTTGCGGCTTCAAGCGCTGACTTGGCGGCGGCGTAAGCGGTGAGATGTTTCGCGTGGGTCACGCTGGCGGCGGAGGAGATGCTCACTATGCGCAAGGGTGCAGCTTTGTTTCTTTTTCCGGCTACGCAACGGACAAACTCCACAAAGGCGTAATAACCCGACAGCATGGCAGCATGCAGTTTGTCATAAGAAAGACGGCTCAGGCGTGAGGCCTCCCCACTGCCGACGCAGTGTACGAATCCGTCTATTGTGCCATATTGTACATACACATTGTCTATTATGCCGGATATTCCGGAAATATCATTGACGTCAAACGATATCGCCGCATGGTTTCCTGCACTCATTTTTTCATATGTCTGGCGCAGGCGTTCTTGATTTCTTGCTATAAGCGCCACGTTTGCCCCTAAATAACTTAATTCAAGACAAATACAACGTCCGATCCCGGAAGTTCCTCCTGTAATTATATAGTTTTTACCGCTATATTCTGTATTCATATTATTTATCGTCATAATAAAATCCGGTGAATGCAGATCTTTCATGAATAAATTATTGTATAAATCCTTCTTTGAACACACCGTCATAGATGAAGATAGGTTCAATGACCAAAGGCGAAATTGTCAAGCTGGCCACGCCCCAGGACAAGCCTATCCCGAACCCGGCAGCCAGAATAAACAATTGCTCTTTTTCACATCCTGCATAGGCGTCGGCAATCGTCAGCGGCACGGAAGCGGAACTGGTATTGGCATAGCGGTCAAGGGAGACAGGAACCTTTGCCGGGTCCATGTTGAGGCGCTTGGCCATTGTTTTTATGATTTGCAGATTCGCCTGATGTAAAACCAGACCGTCGCA
Organism: Deltaproteobacteria bacterium; assembly: GCA_031266055.1. Classification (GTDB taxonomy): domain Bacteria; phylum Desulfobacterota; class Desulfovibrionia; order Desulfovibrionales; family Desulfovibrionaceae; genus WRHT01. The sequence continues at coordinate 1,612 of JAISBT010000192.1, read as the reverse complement.
AGCGGCCAGTTCAAGGTCGTAATGCGAGGTGAATTCCTTGATGGCATCTACGGCCGTGGTTGTCGAAAACGTTGTTATTTCCACGCCGTCCATCTGCCCGCCGTAGACCGGAATGCCTGCCTCGCCCAATTCCCGCCAGGCATTTCTTGCGCCCTTCGGGTCAAACAGGTAATGAAATCCGGAGCCATCGGTATATAAAGCGAGGCATAACGGCGTAGCGTTTTTCTTTTCCAGCAAAACAGCAGCGCCGCCTTCTCCATGCACAAAGGTATCATCCGCCAGCACAGCTTCCCGCGAAACATAAAAAGGCCACACGGCATCGCCGCAGGCCATGATAATCCGGCGGATTTTATTATGCTGCAACAGGGAACCACACACTGAAAGCCCATAAGGAAATGCCGAGCAGCCAAGGTTGATGTCAAAAGCCAAAGTATTCTTTGTTAAACCCAACATATACTGCAATAGACATGCATTTCCAGGCCTGGTATAATCTGGTGTTTGAGTTATAAATACAACAGCATCTATATCTTCCGAACTCCAGCCAGCCAATTTCATAGCTTTTAGGGACGCTGCATAAGATAAATCTGTGCATGTCTGCTCTAGTAAGGAAATATGCCGTTGCCTTATGCCTGTTTGTTTAATAAAATGTTTTATATAAGTAGATTTGGAATTATCCTGTCCAGAATCAATTGTCTGAACATAAGAAGGCACAGCGCAAGCTATGCCGGCAATAGATACATTATGAAATTCAAGAAAAGGCATTTCTTATCTTTTAGGATTCAGGTTGCATTACTTCTAGGATATCTTGCACAGTCGCGAATCCTCGGATTTGTTTTCCTGAAATTTTGCGTTGGAACTCCTCCATCAGCAGTATGACAAGCGACAGGGCGGCCAGAGAATCCCATTCGTCAAGGCTGTTTAAGCGCGTTTCCGGCGCAAGGGCGCCTTTGTCCAATTCCATGATGTCTTCCAGAGCAGCCAGCTTTTCTTGCAGATTCACGACAGTTCTTCCTCGTTTGCTTTGGTTTGCGGCTCGTAATACTCAATTGCACCTTGGCCGGGATGCTCAATAAGATCGCAAAAATCGAGCGGCCCCAACCTGTCCAGACAGGCGGCCAAAGAAAGTCCGGCCCCGAAGGCGGAATAGCATACCCGTAATTTCTCCGTCAGCAAACGCCGGCCGAGGTTGAACGCGATATTGACCGGAATGGTAGCGGACGAAGAATTTCCGAAATTCTCCACTATATTATTGAATAACATATCGTGCGGAACGTCCATCAGGTCAGCCAGCTTCTGCAACATGAAACGGTTGGGCTGATGGGTCAGGTGACATTGAATTGCATTTTTTGCCATGCCCGCGTATGCGCACAATGCGTCAATCATCGGCGGGACTTCCGCCATGACGAATTGAAACACCGCGGTTCCGTCCATGTGTATATTGTTGAGGGAACGGTAATTGCCCATCTCGTCTTTTTTGACTTTGGCGGTTTCTTCGTAAGCGTCGTTTTATCCGCATCTTCCCAAGCGTAAAAAATCAGCCATACTGCCGGCCTTCAAGGAGGTGCCGGATATGGAATCGGCTCGGCGTAAGACGCGGCGGCAGCAGCGTGAA
>JAISBT010000094.1 GCA_031266055.1 Deltaproteobacteria bacterium | reverse complement strand
GGGCGAACAAGCCCGGCGCGCCGCCTTAAGGCGGCGGAGCAAAGCAAAAACCACGTTTTTTGCTTTGCGATCTTCACACTTCAAACGTAGCGAAGCGAAGTTTTAAGTGTGACATGGTACCAGATGTAATGTTTCAATAGGCTGTTCACCCTCCCTCAAAAGAGGCGCTCCCTTTCGCAGGCGGTATCTCGAAGAGTTGCGATCGAGTCGATAGCCTTATGATGCTGAACTCGATATCGGTATCCAGTATTGCCATTTTTATTAAAAATCGGTAAAAACAATTACCGATTCACGAAAATAAAAAGCCAAACGGTGACCGCATGCTGGAACAACTCAAAAGCATTATCCTGGATTTTCAAGAGCTTCCCCTGGCTCCCGGCGTGCCCCGACGCTTGGATATTCAGCCGGTGTCCGGCAAGGCTTCCATCTGCATAGGCGTCCGGCGCAGCGGAAAATCCACGTATCTGCAACAAAGGATGCAACGGCTTTTGGCGTCCGGCGTTTCGCGGCAGAACATCCTTTATCTTAACTTTTTTGATGACCGGCTGCACCCGCTAAACGAGTTGGGACTCGGCCTCGTACTTGAAGCCTATTTTTCCCTTTTCCCGAAAAAAAAGGGCACTGAAAAAGTTTACTGCTTTTTTGATGAAATTCAGGCCATTCCGGATTGGGAACCGTTCATAGACCGAGTGTTGCGCACCGAGAATTGTGAAGTCTGGCTTACCGGTTCCTCCGCCATAATGCTGTCGAAAGAAATCGCCACCCAGATGCGCGGTCGCGCACTTTCGTGGGAGGTTTTTCCGTTTTCTTTCAGGGAGTATCTTGACGCCGAAGGGCTCAAATCCGAAGGGACGCTGTCCACCAAGGAACGTCTTCTTGCGCAAAAGGCCTTTGGCGAATACTGGGAGTGCGGCGGTTTTCCTGAAACGCTGGATCTGCCAGCGCCATTGCGTGTAAAAATCCACCAGGAATACTTTCACGCTGTTTTGTTCCGGGATCTGGTGGAACGCCACGACATAACCCATCCAAGAGCGGTGACGGATCTTGCCAGACAACTCATGGACAACGCCTCGTCCTTGTACACCATCAACAGCCTCACCGGCATGCTGAAAGCTCGCGGGCACAAGGCGCCTAAAAACGCGGTGTCGGATTATCTGGCATGGTTTGAGGACGCTTACTTCCTGTTCACTGTCAGAAAGTATGACGCATCCCTTAACAAGTCCAACGCCAGCCCCAAAAAGATATACTGCGTTGACCATGCCATGGTGGCGTCCGTTGCCTCCGGAGTATTGATCAACTCCGGGCATCTCCTGGAAAACCTTGTATTCGGCGCACTGCGGCGAACGTCTTCACAGATTTTTTATTACAAAACCCAAAGCAACAAGGAAGTGGATTTTCTGGTGCTACGCGATCGGGGAGAGCGAGAACTCATCCAGGTTTGCGAAACCCTGGCCGATCCCAAAGCCAGAAAGCGTGAACTGGACGCTTTGGCCGAGGCCATACGAGAACTCGGGATGAAGAAAGGGACTATCGTGACACGGAATGAAGAAGAGAAAATCAGCCTTGATAGCGGGAGTGTGGAGGTTTTGCCGGCGTGGCGGTTTTGTCTGACGCCATAAAAGGTAGTCTCCCAGCTTGAACGAAAACGTTGGATAACATCAAGACGACCAGAGCATTTCAACATTTTCAATGTCAAAATGCTCTAAAGCAATTTAATTTTGAGACGCTCCCTCCGGCGCTTTACGGCGAAACATTACTGCTGTCTTCATCCGTAAGCTGCTGCGCAGCAACGGCTGAAGCAAGTTTCGCCTGCGCCTGCGGGGCGGGCGGCGGTACCCGCCGCCGGAGCATTTCAACATTTTCAATGTTAAAATGCTCTAATACCATGTCACACTTAAAACTTCGCTTCGTTTGAAGTGTGAAGATCGCAAAGCAAAAAACGTGGTTTTTGCTTTGCTCCGCCGCCTTAAGGCGGCGCGCCAAGCTTGTTCGCCCGGCGTCAGTACGCTGTTCTATACGAACTTTTAAGTGTTACAGCGTACTAATTGTCAGCCTTCCAGTGCCCATGCTTGTTACAATACTCGCGGGCGGTAACTTTATCCGCTTTGAGAGCAAAGTCCGCTTCCGCCGCTTCTCCGGGTTTGAGGAATTGCCGGTAAGACTTGCCGTCAGCCAAAAGCTCAATCCATTCAATCCAATGGTCGGCTTCCATAGGATGCGCCACCGCGCCGACTTTAACCTTGTAGCCGCTCGCGGTTTTTTCTATTGCCGGCACATGCTTTTCTTTGGCGCCGTCAGTACTGCCTTCCCGCATCAGCGTCATTGCTTCCGCGCAACAAGCCGGGGTTCCCGCCCCTTCATGAGCTATAGTGGCAATAAGGCCACAGTGCTTACATTTATATACTTCAAATTGCTTTGCCATAATAAACCTCCTCAGAAATAATTTTGAATATATGATATTGTTTTTCGGGAAATCCGCGCAGGCTGTCTCCGGAGATGGAACCGGCAAGAAGTTCGGCAAGGCAGCGGAACACGGATTCCCGGAACTGTTTTATCGTACCCTAAACTATGCGCTTATGAAAGTAAACGCGTCAAATGGTCTATTATTTTTTTTCCGGCTGTGGTAATTTACTGCAAACCTGAACAGCCGGAATAACCCAGGAGCGTAAATATGCCTGTACTCAAAATGACGGATCTCGATCTTCAAGGAAAAAAAGTTCTTATCCGCCAGGATTTGAACGTCCCGGTAAAAGGCGGAAGAGTTACCAGCGATGCGCGTATTGCCGCCTCAATTCCCACTCTCAAGGCCGCTCTTGCCGGCGGGGCCGCGGTTATGGCCATGTCGCACCTGGGCCGCCCCACCGAAGGCGAATATAGCGAAGAATACTCCATGGCTCCGGTGGCGAAACGCCTGGGCGAGCTTATGGATCTCCGGATTCCGCTGATTAAGGATTATTTCGCTCCTTTCACTGTTAAACCCGGCGAGCTGGTATTACTGGAAAATGTCCGCTTCATCAAGGGTGAAAAAAAAGATGACGAAAACTTGGGCCGCCGCTATGCCGCCCTTTGCGATATTTTCGTCATGGACGCCTTTGGCACCGCCCACAGAGCGGAAGCCACCACCAGCGCAACGGCCAAGTTCGCCAAAACAGCCTGCGCCGGCCCTTTGCTTACCTCAGAACTTGAAGCCCTGAGCAAAGCGCTGGAAAACCCCAGGCGTCCCTTGGCGGCGATAATCGGCGGATCTAAAGTTTCCACCAAGCTGACCATTTTGGAAAGCCTGCTTTCCAAGGTGGATACCCTGATTGTAGGCGGAGGCATTGCCAATAACTTTCTGCTGGATTCAGGCTTCCCCCTGGGCAAATCACTATATGAAAAAGATCTTGCCGGGGAAGCCGGGCGGATTATGCAGCGGGCCAAAGCGGAAAAGGTCGCCCTGCCGCTGCCGGAAGATGTTGTGGTCGGCAATGCTCTCAGTGCCGCAAGCGTGGCCTCGGTCAAAAAAATAGCGGAGGTTTCCGCTGAAGACATGATTTTAGACCTTGGCCCCCAAACCCGCGCCAAATACCGCGAGCTTATTTTAGGCGCGGGCTCGGTACTGTGGAACGGCCCGGTCGGCGCCTTCGAGATTGAGCAGTTCGGGGGCGGAACGCAAGCTATTTGCCAGGCCCTGGCGGACAGTTCCGCCTTTTCGCTTGTTGGCGGCGGCGACAGCCTTGCGGCGCTGGAACAATACCATTGCTCCGGCAAAGTATCGTATATTTCCACCGGCGGAGGCGCTTTCCTGGAATTCTTGGAAGGCAGGAAATTACCGGCGGTGGCGGTTTTGGAAGAACGGGCCAAAGGATAGACATTACATGTCCGATATGTACAGCGACACAGCCCCAGGCTGCCCGGACGCGTCCGGCCCGGCTTATGCGGGGTCTTCCGGCAACAGCGGCCGGCCGGCCGAATCCGCCGCATACCTTGGAGGATTGCCCGGCGGCTCCGGTCTTTCCGGCGGAGTATTCTTTTGCCCCCTGGCCGAGGGCGTGCTGAAAAACAGTTGGCGCAAACGCCACCCTGTTTTGTTTTGGCTTTTACTGCTGGTCTGCATGTTTTTTCTGCTTGGCGCGGGTCTTTTTATTTGGGCGCAGCTTGACCGCCAGGGCGTTTTGTCCGGCCCGCGTCTGGGTATTGTAAGAATTGAGGGAATGATCCTGGACTCGAAAAAAACCTTGCGCTGGATCTCTCGTCTGGGGCATGACCCCTCCGTACACGGAATACTGGTGTGTATCAATTCTCCGGGGGGCGCGGTTGTTCCGTCGCAGGAACTGCACAGCTCCATCAAGCGCCTTGCCGCCAAAAAGCCCGTGGTGGTTTATATGAGTTCGGCGGCTGCCTCCGGCGGGTATTACGCCGCCATTGCCGGAGATTACATAGTGGCCGGCCCTTCCACCCTCACGGGCAGCATCGGGGTACGCATGGAACTGCCGGAGATTAAAGAACTGCTTGATAAACTTGGCATTCATACGCAGAGTCTGGTCAGCGGCCCCTTCAAAGAAGCCGGGACGCCCGGCAGACCGTTGCGTGACGACGAGCGCGACTATCTGCATGGCTTGGTGCAGGATATGTATGATGCCTTCATTGAAGACGTCGCCAAAGACAGAAAAATGCCTCTGGAAGAAGTGCGCAAGCTTGCCGACGGCAAAGCCTATACCGGCAGACAGGCTCTGGCTCTGGGTCTGGTGGATGAGCTTGGCGATATGGCGGACGCCTTGGATATTCTGGCCAAGCGCTGCGAACTGCCTGAGCCGCCGGGAGAAATTCTGGACGGCCCGGAGGAAAACAGCCTGCTCGCGAAAATTTTAAGTTCAACTTTGCTTGAATTGGTTGATTTTCAGGCCAAAACGCAAAATACCCTGCCGGGTTTTTATTATTAGCATTTGACATTGAAAATGAAAAAATCTCTTTGCCTGTATGTTTTGTTCGCCTTGCTGCTGGCCTGGCTTGCGCCGGCGCCGCACAGCTTTGCGGCGCAGAAACAGCCTGTTCCCAGGCCCGGCCAATTCACCGGGCAGGACGCTGATTTCAGCACTTTTACGGGGCGTTTCGGCTATACTACAGCGGGGCAGACCGAGGCTCCGGAAAAGATGCTGGGCCAGATGCTTATGGTGGGCTTCAGAGGGACGGGAGAGGGTGATCCCGCATATGCTGAAGATTTCAAGGCCATACGCGCCCTTGTCGCTGCCGGAAAAATAGGCGGCGTAATTTTGTTCAGCCGCGACATCACCACCGGAACATATGAGCGCAATATTTACAGCCCCGAGCAGGTGAAAGCTCTTTGCGCCTCTTTACAGGCCGCTGCCTCCCGCCTGCTTTTTGTTGCGGTGGATCAGGAAGGAGGCCGGATACGCAGGCTTCTGCCGAAGCAGGGGTTTACGCCTGTCCCTTCACCCGCGGTCATGGGGGGGATGCCCGCCGAGAGCGTATATAAAATCGGTTTGCGTTTGGGCAAAGAGCTGAACGGCCTGGGTATAAATATTAATCTTGCCCCCAGTCTGGATCTGAACATCAACCCGGATAACCCGATTATAGGAAAGCTCGGGCGGTCTTTCGGGCGCGAAACCGCTGTGGTGGCGCGGCAGGCTGCCGCGTTCAGCAGGGGTTTGATTGCCGCCGGGGTGCTTCCCTGCTTCAAACATTTTCCTGGGCATGGCAGCTCAAAGGGAGACAGCCACCTTGGGTTTACCGACATAACCGGCAGTTGGTTCAAGGATGAACTCGCCCCTTATGCCGTTCTGCCCAAGCCTAACGGCCCGTACCTTGTGATGCTCGGGCATTTGTACCATGCCGGCCTGGATAATACATACCCGGCCAGCCTTTCCGGAAGAATAATACAGGAAATACTGCGGGGAGACTTGAACTGGCAGGGAGTGGTCATCAGCGACGATTTGCAGATGCAGGCGATTTCCGATCATTACAGCCTGGAAGAAACTATTCTGCTCGCCATAAACGCCGGAAACGACATTCTGCTTTTCGGCAATAACCAGCAATATGATCCTGAGTTGCCGGTAAAAGTATGGGCAACCATGCAGAAACTTTACCGCGAGGGAAAAATCAGCGCCGGCCGCATAGAAGAATCGTATCAGCGGATCATGTGCCTGAAAACCTGGCTGGCTGAAAAGCGCCAGGGCAATAACCAGTTTCCGGATTAGAGCATTTTAACATTGAAAATGTTGAAATGCTCTGGCGGCGGGCACCGCCGCCCGCCCCGCAGGGAGCGTCTCAAAATTAAATTGCTTTAGAGCATTTTAACAGGGAGCTCCGGATTTTTTGCGCAGCCTCACTTCATCCTGCCCGTCCAGTTCGCGAAGCAGCACATCCACCTGTTCCGCGCGCTCCGTTTTGACCTGTTTGCCGGTGTAATCTGGCTGTATGGGCAGTTCCCGGTGCCCCCGGTCAATCAGCGCCAGAAGTTCAACCTTGTTCGGCCTGCCGAAGTCCGCCAGAGCCTCCAGAGCGGAGCGCACGGTTCTGCCCGTGAACAGCACGTCGTCAACCAGAACCAGATCCAGGCCCTGCACGTTGAAATCAAGCCTGGTGTTCCGCACGACGGGACGGAAGTCGTTGGTTGTCCAATCGTCCCGGTACAGGCTTATGTCCAGAACTCCGGAAGGTATTTTATGCCAGGGGGAATGTCCCCGCAGTTTTTGTTCCAGGTTCTCCGCCAGACGCGCGGCCAGATACACGCCCCGCCTCTGTATGCCGATAAGAGCGAGTCTTTCTCCCAGCGGATGGTTTTGCAGGAGCCGGCCCGCCAGACTTTCCAGTGTCGCGCTTATTTCTTCCGCAGTCATTATCAGCATAATCATCACTCCTGTGGCATAATTTTCCAGGGCCATGTCACCGTGCGCTCATTCTTGTCCGCCCTGTTTTTCCCTTACTCTGGCTTTCAGCTTGTCCAGTACGGAGCAAGGCACGCATAAATCTCCACATCCTTTACCCAGGCTGACCCCCGGCTTGTTCCCGCCGTGAAAATCCGAACCTCCGCTGACCAGGAGCCTGTATTTATCCGCCAGTTCCAGCGCCAGCCGCACATCAGCATTGCCGTATTCGCTGTGATAAGCCTCCAGCCCGTCCAGCCCGAGAGGTACAAGCTTTTGCAGCAGGCTTTCCAACTGGTCGCGTAAGATATTTTTTGGAACATTGATCAGCAAAGGATGGGCCAAAACAACCAGGGCGCGAGTCTGCCCAAGCAGTTTTACCGCCTCCTCCGGGGAATAATTCTCTTTGGGGAAGTAGGCGGGTCTGTCTTTGCCCAAAAATCGTTCAAAGGCTTCCTGTATGCTGCGCACATAGCCTTTGCGCAGGAGGAGCCTGGCCATGTGCGGGCGGCCAAGGGAATTGAGGTTTTGCGGAAACTCCGCAAGGTCGACAGGCATCCCGAGATTTTTCAGTATTTCCAGCATCCGCTGGTTGCGGCGCTTTCTTCTTTCCCGCAGCAGGGCAAGGCTCTGTTCAAACTCCGGTATATATCCGGGCAGCCAGAGGCCGAGGACATGCACCTCCCCATATTCCGCGGTGCAGGAAAGTTCGCATCCTCTTATAAATTCCAGGCCAAGCCGCTCCGCCCGGGCCGCGGCTTCGTCAAGCCCGGCAATACTGTCGTGATCGGTCAGAGCCAGGGCGACGATATTATTTCCGGCGGCCAAGGCGGGCAGTTCGCCGGGGCTCACCGTCCCGTCAGAAGCGGTGCTGTGCGTATGCAAGTCTATATATTTCCGCATGTTTCAATCCATAACCGTGAGCAAGGGTTGCCGTAAATGTACTCCCGGCAGGGCCGGGAAGCAAGCGGGAAACTTGCTGCGTCCGGCGGTGGCCGCCGACGGAGCGTTTCAGCATTTTCAATGCTGAAATGTTTCCGGTGAAGATTAGAGTTCTTATGCCCCGGTTTTTTGCCGGAATATTTTTTGGAATGTTATTATGGCATTGGCATTATTTGTTTATACCGGTATACTTGGCAGCGCGCGGCAGTGTGCGGCAGTGTCGTGCCAAGCGACACGCAACCCCGCAAGGGGGTGCGCGCCGTATTTTGAAGCATATATCGTTGCGCCGGACGTGAAGTCCGGCTTGCTCCGCCGCCTTAAGGCGGCGCGGCGGCTTGTGCCGCCGGCGCGAGGCGGGATTCATCCCCGCCGAAGCAAGACATGGAGCGAAGCGATTATAAAACGGCGTGCCGGAGCCGGATAACTCTTTTACCTGGAAGCGCAAAATGGTTATAGACGCGGAACTTTTACAGATACTGGCCTGCCCGGTCTGCCGGGGTGATTTGGAAGCCTTGCGCGCTGAAGGCGCAGCGGAAGGAGCCGATCCTTGCGGATTGGCCTGCACGGCTTGCTCCGTGGTGTATCCGGTACGGGACGGCATACCGGTAATGCTGAAAGAAGAAGCGGTCAAGCGTGGGGAATGGGATAAAACGGTACCAGTACGGTAACACTTAAAAATGCGGATAAAACAGCGTGCCGGTACCATGTCACACTATAAAGCTTCGCTACGTTTGAAGTGTGAAGAAAAGCAAAGCAAAAAACGCGGTTTTTGCTTTGCTCCGCCGCCTCAAGGCGGCGCGCCGGCGGCAATTCGCGCAATATACGGTCTGACCTCCCGGTTCAGGAGTTGATATGCTGGGTTTGTACATAGGTTCTACGCATCCCAAGGCCGGCAAAACTTTGTGCGCTACTTCCCTGGGCGTGCTGCTGCAGAAAAAAGGCCTGAAAGTCGGCTATTTCAAGCCTGTGGGGGATGATCCCAAGGAAGTGGAAGCAGGCAATGGGGACACTGTGGCGCTGGTGGTGCAGGAAATTTTGGGCCAGGAGGTTTTGCCGGATAATCTTACTCCGGTGATGCGCACTTTAAGCTGGGCGGCTTTGGGTATGGCGCAGGGAGAAGATTTCGGGGCGCGCAACCTGGCTGCGGTCAAAAAAGCTTATGGGCGCATTGCCATAGGCAAAAACCTGACTCTGGTCAGCGGGAGCGGAGTTTTCCCCGCTGCCGGGCAGTTTGCCGGAGTAGACGGGCTTACCCTGGTTCATGAGCTCAACTTGCAGGTGTTATTGATGGAAACCATTGAGAACGGCATCAATTTTGATGCGGTGCTTTTTGTCAAGCGCTTGCTCGGCCAAAGGTTTTTAGGCGTTATTCTGAACAAGCTGCCGGAGGAAGAAGTGCCTTTGTGCCGCAAGTGGGTAGTGCCTTATCTCAAGAGCCACGGGGTGGATGTGCTGGGTATTATGCCGAATAATCAGGAACTGAATGTTATCCGCTGCATGAATCTGGCTTCCGACCTTAACGGACGCATTGTGGCCGGAAATAGCCGGGCGGCGGACATGGGCATAACGGGCTTCACCATCGGCAGTATGCAAATAGACAGTTTTATGGATCATATCCGCGACAAGGCTTCTTGCGCCATAATTCTGGGGGGCGACCGCACGGATTTGCAGCTGGCCGCTCTTTGCGGCAACAGCAATTGTCTTGTGCTTACGGGCAATGTCGGCCCTTCAGAGTTGGTGCGCGCCAAGGCGGAGGCTTATGACGTTCCCGTTATCGCGGTGAAGGAAACTACCTATGCGGTGGCAAGGCACATTTCCCGCATTCTTAAAAGCCAGAAATTCGTTGATTTGGAGCAGATTAACCGGGGGATCCGCCTGTTCGAGCAGTCCATTGATCTTGACGCGCTCTGGCAGGCGGCCTGCGCAAACAAAGCCAATCAAAAAAATGGCGGATGAGCGGCTGATTCTTCCCATAGACCCTGCCTGCCCCTGGCTTGCCCCTCTGGCCGGGTACACGGATTTAATGTTCAGAACCTTGTGCCGTGAGCAGGGCGCGGCAGCGGCCTGTACCGAAATGGTCAGCGCCAAGGGGTTGATTTATGGCGAACGCGGCCGCAAGGGTCATAACGCCACCAGGGAGCTTTTGCGCACAGAGGAAAGCGATTCTCCGCTGGTGGTGCAGCTTTTCGGCGCTGAACCGGAGTTTTTGGGCCAGGCGGTGGAATTGTTGCGTAGCTGGGGTTTTGGCTGGTTTGATTTGAACCTGGGCTGTTCCGTTCCCAAAGTCACCAAAAGCGGAGCGGGCGCCGCTTTAGCCAAAGATATGCAAAAAACCCTCGCTGCGGCTGAAGCCATGATCAAAGCCGCCGGCGCGGCTCCCGCCCTGCCCGGCGGCGTGGCGGCCTTGACCGGCCGGGTGGGGTTCAAACTGCGTTTGGGCTGGAGTCCGGAAGAAGAAAATTATCTGGAGCTGGCCAGAGGGTTGGAGCAATGTGGGGCGGCCTGGCTTACCCTGCACCCGCGTTATGCCCGGCAGGGCTTTGCCGGAAATGCGGATAGCGCTGCCTTGGAAACCCTTGTCCGGACGGTTGGAATTCCGGTGATCGCCAGCGGAGATCTGCTTGATGCGCGGGCGGCGTTGCGCGTAGTCCGGCAAACCGGGGTATCCGGGGTGATGTTTGCGCGTGGCGCTTTGCATAACCCGGCTATTTTTAAAGATTATGTTCTTTTGTTGGAGCAAGGCTCCGGCAATGGCGGCGGAAAGGATGAAGAGGCCGGGCTGCGCCCGGATCCGGAAGTTTTGAAGACCTTGCTGTTGCGCCATGCGCAACTCGCTCAAAGCACAGGCCAGGACGCGGAAAGGGCGGTACTTAAAATGCGTGGAGCGCTGCCCCGCTATGTTAAAAATTTGCCCGGCAGCAAGGCCTTCCGGGCCGCTCTGTCCAGGTGCGCATCCTGGACGGAATTTTATAAACTGCTTGAGGACTTTTTTGGCGGGCATTATGCGGGTGATTAAGGCTGAAACAGCGGGGTTTTGCATGGGCGTGAGCCGGGCCGTGCGTATTCTGGATGAAGCGCTGGCCGCCAGGCGGCGGGAGGAAGAGAATACCGGGAAAAAACCCGGAGTAAGGCTGTATACCTTTGGCCCGATTATCCACAACCCGCAGTTCGTGCGCGAATATGAGGAGCGCGGAGCCATCTGTCTGAATGATTATACCAAGGCCGCCCTGGGCGATACGGTGGTCATCCGCGCGCACGGCCTGCCGAAAAATTTGGAACAGGATCTGCGGAGGCAGGCGGTGAACATCATTGACGCCACCTGTCCCAAGGTCAAAGCGGCTCAATTGGCGGTGCAGAGGGCTCAGTGCGAAGAAGGCGGCCGGCTTTTGCTTTTCGGCGAAGCGGAACACCCGGAAGTGAAAGGGTTGTTAAGCTACGCCGCCGATGACGCGTTGGTTTTCGGAACCCTGGAAGAATTGAGGAAACTGCCTTTGCATAAACAGGGCAAATATTTTTTGGCTGCCCAGACAACCCAGGACAAGAGTATTTTTACAGACGCCGTAAAATATGTTATGAGTTTTATCAGCGATGCGGTAAAAGTATTGCAAACTATTTGCGATGCCACTAAAGAAAGACAGGAAGAAGTTTTACGGATGGCTTCGCAGGT
>JAISBT010000045.1 GCA_031266055.1 Deltaproteobacteria bacterium | reverse complement strand
TAAGGCACTACATTGACTTTTTAAAACTATGCCCCCTGTAATCATTGAACTTTTTTATAAAATATGCTGAAAAAACTATGTTTTTGGGCTGTTCTCAGGGGAGGACTGTTAAACTTGGGTTAAGGCGGCGCGCCGGGCTTGTTCGCCCGGCGTCAGTACGCTGTTCTATACGAGCTTTTAAGTGTTACAGCGTACTACTTTGCGGGAGCGGCTGTTTTCGCTTTTTCCTGCGCGTATCCTTCCTCGTAACCCTGCTCCACAGAATCAATCTTCCGCTCTATCTTGGCGTCCGCTTTCCCGGCTACCCTGCCTATCCAGGCGCAGCCGGTCAAACAAGAACCGGCCGCCGTCAAAAAAATAAGTCCGATTAATACCGGCAACTTGCCCATGGCAATACCCCTGCATGCGATCATACCCATGTTTCAGACTATAGCGCAGGAAATTGCAAAAGGCAAGAAAATAAGGCGGCACGCCGGGCTTGAGCGCCCGGCGGCTGCCACGCTGCTGTGTCTGTACTTTTACTGATATCCGCATTGAAAAGTAAACTTTTCCCTGCGAGCGTTACCGCGTACTATCGTCCTATGCCAGACCCAGAATTTTACGGGCCTCCGCCACCGTGGCCACAGGGCGCTCAAATTCCTCCGCCAGACGCACGATCCTCTCCACAAACTGGGCATTATTTTTTACCGGAGTCCGCCGGCGGTACAGGACATTATCCTCCATGCCCACGCGGACATGTCCGCCCATGTGCAAAGCCATGGCGGACAGGGGCAGATGCCCTTTGCCTATGCCGATTACAGACCAGGTGCTGCCGGCAGGCACCTGGCGGAGCAGGAAGAGCAGATTTTCCGGGGTGGCATCCATACCGCCGCGCACGCCCAGAACAAATTGAAAATGCAGAGGTTCGGCAAGACAGCCTTCCTGCGCCAGACGCAAAGCATTGGTGATGAACGCGGTATCAAAAACTTCGATTTCCGGTTTCACCCCCGCCGCCAGCGCGGCTTTGCCCAGTTTGCGCAAAAACTGGGGAGAATTGGAAAATATGCGCTCTCCAAAGTTCATGGTGCCGCAATCCATGGAACACATTTCAGGCTTGAGCGCCAGATGGGCAAAGCGATCTTCATCCGTCAGAGGAAGCCCCCGGCCGCCGGAAGTGGTCAGATTTAAGATAATATCGCATTTTTCGCGGACAAGTTCCACGGTTTCCCGGAATTTATCCAGGGACATGGAGGGGTCGCCGGCATCGTCGCGCACGTGGATATGGGCCACGGCCGCCCCGGCCCGGTAGGCTTCATATACGGATTCGGCAATTTCACCCGGATGCAGGGGTATTTCAGGATGCTCTTTCCGGCTGGTGACCGCGCCGGTGGTGGCCACAGTAATAACAAGTTTTTCCATTTTTCTTGCTCCAAAAAAATTATGCGCTTCAAGCTCTTTCCAGCACCACGGCTATGCCCTGCCCCACGCCTATGCACATGGCGCACAGGGCATAGCGTTTGCCCGCGCTTTGCAGTTCCCGCGCCGCGGTGAGCACAATACGCGCCCCGGACATGCCGAGAGGATGTCCCAAAGCTATGGCCCCGCCGTTCGGGTTGACCCGTTTGTCGTCATCCTCCAGCCCCAGCCCGCGCAATACCGCCAGCGCCTGGGAAGCAAACGCCTCGTTCAGTTCTATTATATCCATATCCCGCAGGCGCAGATTCAGCGCCTTGAGCACTTTTTGCGCGGCGGGCAAAGGGCCGATCCCCATTATGCGCGGCGGAACCCCGGCCACCGCCATGCCGAGGATTTTTGCCGCCGGCCGCAGGGAAAATTTTTTCAGAGCAGGCGGCCCGGCAAGCAGCAAAGCCGCCGCGCCGTCATTGATGCCGGAGGAGTTTCCGGCCGTCACCGTGCCGCCCGGCGCAAGGGGTTGCAGAGCGGCCAGGGCCTCCAAATCGGTCTTGCGGGGGGCTTCATCCTGATCAACAATTATGCTTTCTCCCCTCAGGGTTATGCGCACAGGGCATATTTCCCCGGCGAACACGCCCTTTTCCCTGGCCAGCAGGGCTTTATCCTGGCTGCGCAAGGCGAAGGAATCCTGATCCGCGCGGGAAACGGCATAGTCGCGGGCCACATTTTCCGCTGTCTCCGGCATGGAATCAAGCCCGTACATTTCTTTCATCCGGGGGTTCGCAAAACGCCAGCCTATGGTGGAATCATAAATTTCAGCCTTGCGGGAGAAAGGCGTGTCCGCTTTGGGCAGAACCAGCGGAGAGCGGCTCATGCTTTCAACTCCTCCGGCAATCACCAGATCCGCCTGGCCGGTCATAATGGCCTGCATTCCCAAACCCACGGCATTCATGCCGGAACCGCACAAACGGTTTATGGTGCATCCGGGAACCTTTTCCGGCAGCCCGGCCAGCAGCAGAGCCATCCTGGCGACATTGCGGTTGTCTTCTCCCGCCTGATTGACGCAGCCGTAAATAACGTCGTCCAGCTCCCCCCAATCCAGTTGCGGCAGGCTCTCCATCAGCGCGCGTATGGGTATGGCGGCCAGATCGTCAGCCCTGACCCGCGCGAGCGCGCCGCCATAACGCCCTATGGGCGTGCGGCGGAAGTCGCAGATATACGCTTCGTTCATTCTTCCTCCGGGAAAAAACATTTTGCGCTTTTTCAATAGCTTGCTTCACGCGGCAGACGGGCCGGCATCAGATATGCCGGTAAATAAAATCCCCCACTCCGTCCAAAACCTGGAGCAGAGCCATGTCCCGCGCCGCCAGCACTTCTTCCAGGCTGCGCCCGGAATAATCGTAAAAACCGCGGCCGGTTTTTACCCCCAGATTTCCCTGCGCGGCCTTGCCCGCCAGGCAGTCCGGCTCAGGGTTGGGCGGGGGGTACTGGTAGGTATTGTTTTTCAGATTCTGCAAAGTAAGATCAAGGCCGGTAAAATCGTAGCGCTGTACCAGCCCCAGCACCATGGCCCTGGGAATAAGGCTGGCCTTGACCGCGAGATCCAGATCTTCCGGGCTTATATAGCCGTTGTCCAGAAGGTTGTAGACTTCATTGCCGATGGCGCTTTGAATACGGTTGATGCAGAATCCGGGAATATATTTTTTCATGAGCACGGGAACGCGCCCCGCTTTGCGCAGAAGCGCCAACAACGCTTCAACGGTCGCCTCGGAGGTTTTTTCCCCGCACACCACCTCCACCAGGGGGACTATATGCGCGGGAGCGAAAAAATGGGCTATGGCCGTATTGGGCAGACGGCGCTCGGGCACTATGGGAAATATGTTCAAAAACGAGGTGTTGCTGACAAAAAGCGCATCAGTGGGACATAAGGCGTCCAGTTGCGCGAAAAGCGCTTTTTTCACCTCCAGTTTTTCCGAAACCGCCTCGATGAAAAGCTCGTTATCTCCCACCGCTGCCGCAAGATCCGTCCCGGTAACGATGCGATCCATAATTTCCCGGATGCGCGAAGCGTCCAGGCGTCCGGCGGCGGCCAGGGTTTCCAGCCCGGCCCGGATCACCGACAAGGCCCTGTCCAGAGTCGGGTCGGGGATGGAGTACAAACTGACCCTGAACCCGGCCTCCGCGAAAACAAGCGCAAGTCCAGTACCCATGGTACCCGCGCCCAGCACCGCAACCCGGCTTATTTTACCTGCTTCCATGCTGATTCCTTGATTATGTTTTTCTAGAGCATTTTACGCTTGAAACGCTTGCTTGACGGCGGGCAAAGCCCGCCTGCAAGCATTTCGCGGCAAGGATTTGCGAACAAATCCTTGCAGAGCAGTGCAACTTTTCAAAGTTGTACTGCTCTTATCCGGAAACAGGTTCCGGAAACGGAGAGCGCCTCCGGAACCTGTTTG
Organism: Deltaproteobacteria bacterium; assembly: GCA_031266055.1. Taxonomy (GTDB): domain Bacteria; phylum Desulfobacterota; class Desulfovibrionia; order Desulfovibrionales; family Desulfovibrionaceae; genus WRHT01. The sequence goes on along the minus strand of JAISBT010000045.1, from coordinate 2,919 downwards.
TACGTCTTATTCGATTTCCAAAGCAAAACTGCATCCATGCAGTTTTGCTTTGTCGGCTACGGCGAAAGTGTGCTTTCGCCTTGCCTCCGAAATGCTTCGCATAGCGCTGCTGTCGCCAGCCGTAAAACGGCTATGCCGTTTAACGGCTGCCGCTTCGGCGCGACATCCTGTCGCGCTATTCCGTTTCCAGATCAAAAATAACATCATTTTGATCTGGAAACGAAATTATTTCGCCAGCATGCCCATGGCTTCAAGATCGCGCCTTGCGTCCGTATAGCCGATTTCGACTCTTTGCTGAAAGTCCGGGCCGCTCATGTATATGGCCGGAATATTCATCCTTTGCATGACTTCCTGAAACTCCGGATCCTTGTGCGCCTGGGCATAGGCCTGGCGCAGCACTTCCAGCCGGTCGGCCGGAACGCCCTTGGGCGCGGCCAGAGCCATGTATGAATACAGGGTCACGTCATAGCCCTGCTCCTTGGCGGTGGGAATCTCGGGCAAAATGGGCATGCGCTCGTCGTTCAGCACGGCGAGAATTTTGATTTCCCCGCTTTTGTACAGAGGCAGGACGTCGCTGATGATGGCGCAAGCCGTATCAACATGCCCGCCCAGCAGTTGGGCGTTCAAGTCCGGGCCGCTTTTCACCGGCATATGATTAAGCGTGACCCCTTTCAGTTCTTCTATGCGCCGCATGGCGAAAGGCTGGGGATATCCGGAGGCGGCATAGCTCAGGCCGCCCTTTTTTTTGGCTTCAGCCACCAAATCGTCCAGGCTGTTGAGCGGCGACTTGCTGTTGACGAAAATACCGTACTGATACTGGGCATAGGCCAGAATATAGTCAAAATCGGCGGGGGTGTACGGCACGTCCATCTGGTGGGGGATGATGGCCAGAGGGGCGTAGGTGGCCAGGCCGATGTTGTAGCCGTCAGGGACTCTTCCCTTGAGTTCGATAATGCCGGTGGTGCCCAGCCCTCCCGGTCTGTTGGAGACGGCGATGGGGACATTGAGGATTTTTTCCGCCGCTTTGGAAAGAATCCGCGCGCTGGTGTCCGTTCCGCCGCCGCCGCCGTAATTGACGATCAGTTGAATCGGGTGATCCGGATACCCCGCCGCAAGCGCCGTGCCCGCGCACAGAACCAGACCCAGCATAAAAATGCCCGTGAAACACGCTTTGACGCGCATAGCTTTTCTCCTGCGTTAGATTGTTGATATTCTATTGTTGCCTGGACTCCGTCCGGCCCGCGCCGGTTATGCCTGCCGGCTTCCCGCCGTTGCCGCTCTTTTTCTGCGTCCGCGCAATATCGCAAAAAGCGAGTAGGCCGTGATCAGCCAGAAAAATATGCAGATATACGAACTGAAGAAGATGCCGTAGCCGCCTTTGGAAAGGATCAGCGCCTGGCGAAAGTTTTCTTCAAGCAAAGGCGAAAGAATGAATCCGATCATCATGGTGGCCGGATAATAATTGAATTTGGCCATCAGGTACCCGATTACGGCGAAAAAGAGCATGATCCACAGATCGACGCTGTTTTGCCCCATACCGTAAACCCCGATAAAACAAAAGCCGATGACCGCCGGAAAAATGAGCGTGGTCGGCAGTTGCCCCAGCTTGGTGAAAGCCGGGGTGAAGATGTAGGTAATTACGATGAGCAGCAGGTTGGAGAGAATCAGCCCGGCATACAGCCCGGCCACCACGTCCGGGGCTTCGCGGAAAATCAGCGGACCGGGGGTAAGCCCCTGGATCATGAAAGCGCCGATGAGGATGGCGGCCACCGCGTCGCCCGGAACGCCGAGGGACAGCAAGGGGATCAGGTTGGCGCCGCACACGGCGTTGTTGGCCGCTTCCGCCGCCGCCACCCCTTCCAGGGCGCCGGTGCCGAACTTCTCCGGATGCTTGGAATTGCGCTTGGCCATGTCATAGCCCACATAGGCGGCCAGAGTGGAACCCAATCCGGGCAGGGCGCCGATGCCGCAACCCAGACAGGAGGAACGGAAAATGGTTCTTAAATTTTCCTTGTATTCGCGAAAAGACAGGTAGCGGTCGGATTTTTGCGCCGGCGGCGGGAGGTGTCCGCTCACTTTGCCCCTGGCCACGGCTTCCACCTGGATGAGAATTTCGGAAAAAGCCAGAGTGCCGATGAGCATGACAATAAGATTGATGCCGCTGCTCAGGTAGTTGATGCCGAAAATGAAACGCGGCGTGGACATGAAGAGATCCAGCCCGATTGTGCCGAAAAGCAGTCCGAAGATGCCTCCGATCATGCCTTTGATGATGGACTCGCCGGAAGCCGAGCCGATAATGGTCAGAGAAAAGACCATCAGCACCGTGTATTCCGCCGGGCCGAATTCCAGGGCGTAGCGGGCTATGGGCGCGGCCACGAGAATCAGCACGACGCAACTGAACAGACACCCGGAGGCCGAGGCGTACAGTGCCATTTTGATGGCCTTGCCGGCCTTGCCGGCCAGAGCGAGCCTGAAGCCGTCCGCCACCGTGGCCGCGGCCGCCGGAGTGCCCGGAGTGCCTATGAGCACGGCGGAAATGCTGCCCCCGAAAGTGCCGCCGTTATACGCGCCCATGATCATGGTGAAGGCCTGCACCGGGTTCATGTAATAGGTAAGGGGAATGACCAGGGCAATGGCCATGGTCGCGGTCAGCCCGGGGATGGCCCCGAGAATGATCCCCACGCTGACCCCGCCGAGCAGAAAGACGAAATTTTGCGGTTCCAGAATGGTCGAGAAACCCGCCAAGAGAAATTCAAGCATGTGCCACTCCTGGGTTTTTAAAATTTGAGCGTTTTACCATTGAAAATTTTGAAATGCTCGGGCGGCGGGTACCGCCGCCCGCCCCGCAGGCGTAGGCGAAACTTGTTTCGCCGTTAAGCGCCGGAGGTGGCGTCTCAAAATTAAACTGCTCCAGACACA
>JAISBT010000074.1 GCA_031266055.1 Deltaproteobacteria bacterium | reverse complement strand
ACTGACGCCGGGCGAACAAGCCCGGCGCGCCGCCTTAAGGCGGCGGGGCAAAGCAAAAACCACGTTTTTTGCTTTGCGATCTTCACACTTCAAACGTAGCGAAGCGAAGTTTTAAGTGTTACAGCGTACTAATATGCTTTTATGTATTCGTCCATGTTGTCGATGGAACAGGCGCGGCTTACCCAGAACGCGGAGGCCCAGACCATAAGGGCGGTGGCCTGCGTATCGTCCAGACGTTTAAGCTTTGCTTCCAGACTGGTTTTGCTCGCCCCGTGGCGGTTGTGGATCTGATTTACCTCGCAGGCGTCCATAACGCGCAAAAGCAGATAACTAAGCCGCGTGTGATCCGGCAAAAGCTTGATGTCCCGGTGCGCTTCCACAATGGTCTTTAGTTCGCCGGGCGTATAGTTGGAGCGTATGGAGTTGATCGCGCGAAAAAAAGTATCCACGGCCCAGGGCAGAATGAATTCAGCTCCGGCGCTTTTGGTGCGAAAGTAATCCTTGAGCCATTTTTCCTGATCTGACGAAATGCGTGCAGCTACCTGCGGCATATTACCCCCGGGAGAAAAGTTTTCCAACTTTGTAATTTTGCCATATTCCCGGAGGTTACACGACTTTTTTTCTTAAGTCAAGATTAAATCTAGACTTTTTTCGGAAAATTGGAAGACTTTGCGTTTAGGCCGCTCACGCCGCCTGCATAGGGGTTCACTCTTTCGGCGCCGCGGCAGCGCGCCTTTTTTCCTGAATCAAGGCCATGTGGCGCTTTTCTTCTTCCACGCAAGCGTCAATATGTTTTCTTTCAACTTCCGGAACAAGTCCGGACATGGCCAAAAAGTAAACTATGGTATCTTTTTCCATGCGCAAAGCCGACAGATACGGGTCAGCGCCAACGCTGTCCGCGCCCCCTCCCGGATTCTCACGGACAAACAGCAGGTGGGAATCCAGCGCAGCGGAGACATAGGCCATGTATTCCGGCGTGCTGCTGTTTACAGGCAAGGCCAGGCCGCCCACGCGCTTTAACATCTCCTCAAAAAGTTTTCCGTGTTTTACTTCTTCGTTGGCAAGAAAAGTAAAAAAATCTTTCAGTTCGCCGCTGCCGGCCTTCCCGGCCTCGCTTTCATAAAAATTTCTGCCCCGGCGCTCAATTTCGACCGCCGCCGTGAGAACATCCGCCACGTTTACAAAACTTGCCATAATATCTCCTTTGAAAATTCATTGCCGCCCGCCTCGCGGGCGTGAGGATCGCTTCGCCGCCTGCGGCGGCGCGCACCCCCTTTGCGGGGTTGCGGCTATTGTATGATGATATGGCTTTTATGGATTGCAGGCAATAGAGCGGTACAACTTTGATAAAGTTGTACCGCTCTCGCCTTAAGGCGGCGGAGCAAAGCAAAAACCACGTCTTTTGCTTTGCGATCTTGTCGCTTAAAACTAAGGCAATTTAACTTTGAGACACTCCCTCCGGCGCTTTACGGCGAAACATCTCTGCTGTCTTCATCCGTAAGCTGCTGCGCAGCAACGGCTGAAGCAAGTTTCGCCTACGCCTGCGGGGTGGGCGGCGGGTACCCGCCGCCAGAGCATTTAAACATTTTCAATGTTAAAATGCTCTAAGCGGATGCGTAGTTTTAAGCGATACATGGTAACTGAACGCCTTGCTTTTGGAGAAATATAAACCCGGGAATCAGGAATTATAGTTTACAACCAGCCCCTGCTCGCGCAGCAGTATATTCAGGAGAGCGTCCTTGAGGCTTTGCACGTCGCCGCCGCTTATGCCCGAGGCTTCGTCCAAAATCCCGGCCTGCCGCGCATAGGAGGACGCTTCGGAGGCATAAAGGCCGGCTCTGGCTTCATAGCTTTCCTGCATGCCGCCCAAAGTTTTCTGCGCTTCGGACAAAGTGACGGCGGTGGCGGTCAGAATGCCGGGATCAAGGTCTGCTGGCTTGAAATCTTTAAATGTTTCAAGATTATACAGAGTCAGATCCGTGGGGGAGCGCCCGGCCTGTAAAACAAGTTTGCCTGTTGCGCCATCGGCGCTTTCGCTGACGCGTTCTTCATCGCCCCAGGAACCGCCGTCCAAAATCTGCATGCCGTTATAAAAAGTGTTTTCAATCGTCGCTTTAATCTGTGAAGCCAAATCTCCATACTCTGCCTTGAGCTCAGGCAGGTTTGCCGGCGAACCGGACGCTTCAGCGGCAATTTCCCGCATCCGCGCGATTTTTTCGCCTATGCTTTTCACGCTTTCCCCGGCCAGCTTGCTTATGGCCTCGCCTTCGCCCATATTTTTGGAAGCCTGGCGCAACATGGCCGCATCGCTGCGCATAAGGCCGGTTAAGGCGTCGTGCATCATATCCCGGCCGGAGCGCCGCGGCGACTCTTTGCCGAGAATGAATTCATTCAGGCTCAGGCCGCCGATTTGGCCGAGCATGAGCTGGTTGAGCATCTGCCCGCGCAAAAGCTGCATGGAATATTGGGCCGCATCGCCCGAAGCATAAGAATCCGCCATAATCCCCTCCGCACAAACCGCCCCTGCCCGGCGGAAAATTAACTCACCACTCCACAAACCAGCTTATCGGAAAGAATATGGTTATGCTTTATAGCGGCTCATGCTTGGGGAAAGGTCAAAGGCCAAGGCCAATTCAGCCAAAGCGTTCACGGCGGCTGCCGCGAGAGGCGAACCGCCGCGGCGGCCTCTGACGGCAATGCAGTTGATGCCGGGGCGCTGCAAAAGCAGTTCTTTGGCTTGCGCCGCGTTAACAAACCCTACAGGCATGGCTATAACCAGCGCCGGAGGGGTGTTGTCCGGGTTATCCAGGTAATCCAGCAGGGCCAGAAGGGCGGTAGGGGCATTGCCCACCGCCAGGATGGCTCCGCCCAGCCTTGGGCCGGCCAGCTCAATGCCTGCCCTGGCTACGGTTATGCCGCGATCTTTGGCGTACCGCGCGGCTTCCGGTTCGGAAGAAAGGCAGAAAACCTCAACGCCCAGGGGATCCAGCCGGCGTCGCGGCATGCCCGCCCTGGCCATTTCAGTGTCGGTAAAAACCGGGGCGTGGTTTTTTAAAGCGCTGACGCCGGCTTGTATGGCCCGCGCCGGGATAACCAGGCTGTCCAGCAAAGAATAATCGGCAACGGTGTGGATTATGCGTCTGGCAACGGCCCAGGCTTCCCCGGTAAAAGGAATTTTCCCCTCAAGCTCGCTTTCAATAATTTCAAAGGAGCGCCGCTCTATTTCACGGGGCTCAAAGCAGTCAATAAGAGTGATCCTGTTCCGCGGCTTCATCCTCATGTTCCTTTACAGAATTATATCCGATGGCGCGGCAGGCTCCATACAACCACAGATCCAAGAACCGCGCATCCTCCGGCTATGGCCCAGAAGCTAGGCCGTTCGCCTATGCTCAGGAACACCCAGACCGGATTCAAAATAGGCTCCAACGTGGTCACCAGCACCATCTCCAGCGCGGTTACGCCCCGGCTGGCCAAGCCGAACAGGTAATAGGGAACCCCAATCTGAAACACTCCGGCCAGAGCGAGCAGGAGAACATCGTGAACGGAGGGCAGGGCGAACCCGGCCAGGGAAAAGCCGGCAAGGAAAAGGAGAGCATTGCCGTACACCATGCTGACCCCTTTGTCTTCCGCTTTTGCATGGCGCAGAAACAAGATCAGGGCGGCGTAGGTTATTCCGGCGCAAACGGCGGCCACTGTTCCGGGCAGGCTTCCGGCGCTTAGTGAATCAATCAAAAAAAGACCCATGCCCGCAAAAATGACCGCGATAAAGACCCAGTCCCGGCGGCGGGTTTGCTCATGCAAAAACAAAGGAGCAAATATCGCCACCCAGACCGGAGCGGTATACTGCAACAGAATGGCGTTGGCGGCGGTGGTCAGCTTGGTGGCGGTGACAAACGCCAGGCAGTGCAGGCCCAGCGCGGCCGCGCCCAGAAGTTGCGCTTTGCCGGGCACGCTCGAACCCAGATTTTTACGGTGGATCACGGCCAGGGTCAGGGCGGCGAACAAGGCGCGGATAGCGGCAGTAACGAGGGGCGGAGCCTGGACATTTTTTATGATGACCCCGCCGCAGCTCCACAGTATAGCTGTAATAACCAGGCCCAGAAGGCATTTTGCGTGCAGTGAAAGAAGCATGTTTTAATCCGCAGCCGGCTCCATCCGCCGCTTTACTCCGTAACCGGCAGCGGGAACCGGGCGGATTGCCCCTGCCTGAAGGAAGGAAGCGCCGGAAATGTATTCCCGGCGAAACCGGGAGTCAAGCGGTAAGATCATTTGCTGCCGACATTTCTCCGTCAACTGCTTGCCTTTTGTTTTTAAATTGGGTAATTGGACAAATTGTGCGGCTTGCCGCGTGATCTTCAAGGGTTTCAACCAGCTGGTTCAAGCGGGCGGCATGAAAATGCAAGCAAAAAAATCTTCCGCCATTGAGAAAAGAGCGTCGGACGGGCTGAAACCTTCGGCCTTGGCCTGATCTTTGCTGCACACTAAGAATAACAGAGGGGGGGCGAGAATGTTTGGCAAATTCATAGGGGCAGCCGGAAGCTTTGCCGTTCCATTTGCGGTTATCTTTGTTTTGTTAATCCTGGTATTCATTGTTTTTATCATTATCGGGGGAGCAAAGCTGAAAAAAATCATGCGAGCCAATCACCTTAAAATTGTATTCAATGATTATTGGACAACAAGCGATAATAATGGAACATTATTAAAATCCTCAACAGGGGAAGCAATAAATATTTTTCCCATAACAAAAGTACCCATTGATTTTAATAAAGAGAAAAAAAACAAAGTTACACTACTTGGAAATTCAAAAATTGAGGTCATTTCATTTAAGCATCTAAAAAAGAATATAAACGGATTTTCGTGGGATATTCTGTTGTATAAAACAGCCCCGCTTGCAGTATTATTGGCTGGTTACTTATCTTTGGAAACGAATGGTATTCGTACTGAAACTGAAATCAAACTAAAAAATGAAAGTGACTTTGAAACTGAAAACATTGACTTCAATATTATTTTCAGTTTCTTGCAAAAAGCAAGTTGACGCAAATAGCATTAGCACCATAGGCTTGCAGCACCCCAACACGAACCGGTTCAGCAATAATCAGCCGCGTCCTGCTATGTTTTACGCCCAATATGGCGGCAGCTTGCGGCGTTGTGAGGCTTTCGCCGTTGGTAGCGACCTCGGTCAATTTTTCCTTCAACTGCTTGCCTTTTGTTTTTAAATTGGGTAATTGGACAGATTGTGCGGCTTGTCGCGGATTTTCAAAAATGCAACCCTTCTGTTGCAAGCGGGCGGCATGACAATGCAAGCAAAGAAAATTTTCCGTTCCCGGGAAAAACGCGTAGGGCGGGCTGAAACCTTCGGCCTTGGCCTGATCTTTGCTACACACACACACACACACACACACACACACACACACACACACACACACACACACACACACATAAACACCGACACATAACGCGCCCGCAGCCAAGCGCGGCGCGGCTTTGTCCTTTTCCAAAACGGCCCTGTTTCCTTCGGGAGGCAGGGCCGTTTTCGCGTTTTTACAACCACAACCAACAAGGAGTTTTTTATGCTCAGAGCATTCAGATTTGCCCTTCTCCTGTGCGGCATCCTCTCTCTGGCGGCTTGCGGAGGCGGCGGCGGTGGAGGGGTAGGAGAAAACCCCGCTGTAACGCCGCCGCTGGCCTTTTCGGCGAAAAACGGGTTTAACCTCGGTGATGAGAATGTAACGAAAGACGCTCCCGAAGTGTCAACGGACGCCACCAATATTCCCGCAAAGACACCCATTGACGAAACCTTGGCGGTGGAACCCGGGTCACTGAAAATAGTCGATACAAGTGCAAACACCACCCTGATCACCTTTGCCGACGGCCCCGGGGGCGTCATCAAGCTGTATGACAACGGCTACCTTGTCGCTGACAAGTACCTTCCCGACGACGCCAACGATCCGGACTCCGGCTTTGCCAAAGCCGTGGTGGCAGGCGGCTCTGCCCGGCCGGGAACGTATAACAACGAGGTTCTTGACGACGATCACTCCAACAACGATAAATTTACCGGCACTGTCACCTATACGGATCAGGCGTTGGTCGCCTTTACCGGCGACCAGGATGATCCTGACGTTTTCTCGCTGGCGCACTCCACCTTCGGCGCCTGGGCCGTGTCTTTGACAGCTACAGGATTTTTTAATACGGTTGACGGGGAAGTGCAGCACGGGCCTTTCTATGAAGTGATGTTTTTCCCGTTCGCCGGAGGCGCGGAAACCAACAAGAATGTCGATCCGCCCACAGGAACCTACAGCGGCCCGGCCATGGCCATGCTGTATCATTGGACGGGCGACGGTTCCGTATTCAATAACGCCTATCTGACCGGAACAGCCGAACTGGAGGTGACCGGAAGCAATACCGCCAGCCGCATTGCCCTGCTCTTCCCGGAATTCGGCGACATTACCCTTTCCGGCAAGACGTTTAATTTAAGCAACGAGATTACAGGACATGGCGACGGCTTTATAAGCTACACTTCCAATAACGGATCGGCCAGTCTCGACAACATAAAAACGCTGGATCGCTACACGCTGAATGCCGCGTTTTACACCAAGGACTCCGTCACGGAAGGCGTGGGAACCTTCCACATCCGTGGAGACAAGACGGAAGACCCGCTGACCGGGGAGACATACGGGGTTCAACTGCGCGGCGCTTTCGGAGTGAAGAAGCCGTAGCCCCCGGTGTTCTCTTGGTACATGCTGAAAAAGTCGTTTCCGACTTTTTCAGAAAGGCACGCCGGCTCCAGGCTCCGCTACGCGGACGCCGCAAGTAAATTACGGCTCGCCTTTCGCCGCGGTTAGTCGGCCCGTTAGCGTTTTCTGGTCGAAAAAACCAGGTATTTAAATATTTATATTCAATAATGCAAATATGTTATATAGCTTTTCAGGGCCGACTACCTTATCCTGTATACAAGGCCTTGCGCATCGGGCTTCTTCTCTTCCTCCTTGCACTTGTCCTGCCGCCGACAGCGGCCAGGGGGGAGGGGGAGAGGCCCGCGGAGCCTTCCGCAAGCCATGCGGAAGGGGAAGCAACGCCGTCCGTTTCCCCGGAAGCGCCCGGCCCGGTGGAACGCGCTCTTTCCGAGCGGGAAGTTCTGGTTCTGGCCGGGCGGCTGCTGGGGCAGGGCAGGACGGACGAGGCCGCCGTCCTGCTGCGGGTTCTGATGACGCAGGGCCGCAACCCGGAACACCGCATCGAAGCGGCCTTCCAACTGGCCGGAATAGCCATGGGGGCGGGAAAATACCGCGAAGCCGTCAATCTGTACCAGAACATTCTGAACCAGCGCCCGGATCTGCCCCGCGTGCGCCTGGAACTGGC
>JAISBT010000085.1 GCA_031266055.1 Deltaproteobacteria bacterium | reverse complement strand
GCTTGCCGAACAGGTAATAGGCATTCTTGAAGATCTGCGACAATTTACAGTTTCATCCCGTTACCTGTTTCCCTCCATGCGGGCTAATTCCGCTCCGATAAGTGACGTAACCTTGCTGGCCGCTCTCCGGCGCATGGGATACGATAAAGACACTATGACTGTTCATGGTTTTCGAAGCATGGCCTCTACCCTGCTCAACGAACAAGGCTATAACCGTGATTGGATAGAACGCCAACTTGCACACGGCGAACGGAACACCGTACGGGCTTCTTACAATTTTGCGCAATATCTGCCGGAACGTCGAAAAATGATGCAGGATTGGGCTGATTATCTGGATAAATTAAGGAGTAACACCAATTAACTGGATGGTGAAAATATGTCAGATAATACTGAATTTATTAAATGTTTCATGGAAGATTTACAAGAGTTAACGGTCGAAAGTTATCAATTTCTATATGAACTTAAATCTATTAATAATGAATTGTATGAAAAATATCATAAGGTTCATTTAAAAATAGATTATACTTCTTATTTTTATAATGCATTTGATGGAATGCTTAGGCAAATAAATTATTTAGAAGAAAAAATAGAAAATATACATAAATACTATGATTCAGAGATCAAAAAATTAAATATTAAATTAAAAGAAAAATCTAGTGCACCGGAATTATATTACGCTGAACTACTATCTGGTTACTCAACAGAAATAAAAAATATATGTAATAAAATTCCTTCACATATGGATTTAATTAGAGAAAATAAAAAATTAATATTAGATATAAAACATATAAATGACAAAAAATGTCATACACAAAAAGCTGTGATAGGAAAATTACAAAAAAATAAAAAAGACTTAGAAAATACAATACCCGTTATAGTAAATATTTGCTTTGATATTGCAATTTCTGATAAGAAAAAAAATACGCGAAAAGAACTATTACATTTTTTTTGTAATAGATGTAAGATAAAATGTGATTCTCCTACTATTAAACCATTTATATGTAAAATAATAAACAAAGAACAGTTTGAAAATTGGCGTAAATCTTTGCCACCCGAATATGTTGATAATCAAGATCGTTCCAAGTATCCCTTCGATTCCGGTAAAAGCCTTGCGAGAGAACAATAATTTTTTACCGTATAAGATAATGTGGTGATAAAACACAAAAAATTTACTGGTAAATTCATATCCCCCTGACAACGATAAAAACCCTGTAGATAAAGAATAATTTTCTAAAAATATCCCTCCGACGCCGTATAAGGTAATGAGGGGATAAAACAAAAAAAACTTACTGGTAAATTCATATCCCCTTGACAACGTATAAGGTAATGAGGGGATAAAACAAAAAAATTTACCGGTAAATTCATACCCCACTGACAATGATAAAAACCTTGTAGACAAAGAATAATTTTCCAGAAATATCCCTCTGGAAACATACGCGATGATAAAGTGATTTTGGCATTTTTGACAATAGTGGGATTGTACAAAAATTTTAGCATATTAACCTCCATTGTGATTTAACGCATCACAAGGAGGTTTTTTATGTCCACTGATAATTTTCCCGCAGGTTTGCTCCGGCTCCCTCAAGTTTTGGAACTGGTTCCCGTTTGCCCTGCTACTTGGTGGAACGGTTGTAAATCAGGCCGCTTTCCGAAGCCGCTAAAACTTGGTCCACGGGCTGTAGCGTGGAGAGCAAAAGACATTTTGGCTTTGATTGAAGGTGAAAACAGCTACAAGCCGGAGGGTAGCAAAAATGAATAAAAGTTTTTTTATTTTTTCCTTTGGAGTCAAACAATTCCCACGGTTTTTGTGAAGCACAAACATATATAGTATATATATAAGATCTCTTATCTAAGGGGCGAAATATTCTGAGTCAGTTCCAACGATAGTAAATACTTACGCGGAATAATCTATATGCGTACGCATATAATCTATATGCCTGGACATATAGTTGGAGGTTTTATGCAAAAAAATCCACACGAGAATTTTTTTGATCAGATACCTGACGATCTGAAAGAAGCTGACTTATTCATAACAACGAAAGACGGCACAAGTAATATTGTTCCGGTATATTTGAATAAACCCAAAAATGTATGTTTACAGGCCAAATGGCTGTCTTTATGGCAGGAAGACGCGGAGGGAACAGGAATGAGCTTGATAGAGCAGGCAGCGGACAGACGTTTTTCCGAAACTGATTTCAGGGTGAGGGATTACTTGCTGTGCAAGGTCGGCATCGGAAATTATGTTCACATATCCCAGACCGAAGCGTCAAAGTACCTGAATATCGCTCAATCGAATATTTCAACGTCTATTAAAAAATTGATTGAGTTGGGCGTGATTTTGCAAGGGCCAAGCAAGGGGAAATTTAAAACATACCAAATCAACCCCGCGCTTGCATTTGCAGGAAAGCTTGTTCGTGGAATTAGTGAGCGGAAGAATGCCATCAAGCAGGGCAAAGCCAGGATAATCCAGTTTCCGCAACAGCCCGACCATGAGCATAGGCCATAGCGTAAAAGGAAGTATCGGTGAAGCGTAAACATAGCGTCTGGCCTGTGTATGTTGCGGGTTAGCAGCAAGCCATGTTTTCGCTTCGCTCAAACTGCTTGCCCTGCGGGGCTAAAAACGGTTCACGGTGTTCACCATGCAAGAGCATAAAAATAAAAGAACCGGGGGTCGCCCCAGGGCTGACCAGGATAAAATCCGCAAGCGGACTATAGGCGTGCGCGTCAATGCGGCGGAACTCAACGAGCTACGAATAAAAGCCAACAGCGTTGGCTTATCTTTAGCCCAGTTATTACGCAAAATTGCTCTGTCCAAAGCTCCGCTCCGCCCTCTTGTGCCGGAGATAAACAGGGTGGCTTATGCGGAACTGGCAAAACTAGCCGGTAATTTAAACCAGCTTGTAAGAGCGGCGAACGAAGGCCGAACGATACTGCCAATGCCTATTATGGAGTTTCAAAAAATCCAGGCTACCGTCAATTTACTACGCCTTGCCTTAATCGGAGTTTCCCGTGATTGCCAAAATGATTAAAGGAAAAGGGTTTCGCGGAGCCCTGGAATACGATTTAAACGCGCATAAAGGGCATCTGCTTGATTCAAATATGGCCGGAGCCACTCCAATGTCACTTGCACGTGAATTCGCTTTTATACGCGCTTTACGCCCGAATTTGAGCAAGGCTGTATTGCATACCAGCATCAGCATACATCCTGACGAAAAATTGACTGACGGCCAGTGGCGCGATGTGGCCCAAATCTACATCCGGGAAATGGGGTTTGCCGACAACCAGTATGTTGTGACCAGACATACCGACACTGAACATCCGCATATCCACATTCTGGCAAACCGCATCACCATGCAGGGCGAGGTAGTCTCGGACAGCCAGGACTACAAACGCCAAGAAGCCGTCATGCGCCGCCTGGAGCGTGAATATGGCCTGAAATCTGTTGAAATGAGCAAAGAGGCGGAACGTAAAGCTCTGACAAAAGGCGAGGTGGAACATATTTTGCGTACCGGCGAAGCCTCTGTGCGTATGCGTCTGCAAAAGCTGGTGGATTCGGCGATAAAGGAACAAATGGTATTTTCAATGTTTGCCGCAAGACTGGCCGAGCATGGAGTTGAAATAAAATTGAATGAGGCGAAGACCGGCAGAGTAAGCGGTATAAGTTTTTCTCTGGACGGTGTTGCGATGAAAGGCAGTGACCTTGGTAAAGCCTATACTTGGAATTCATTACAAAAACGAGGATTGTCAAATGAAACTGGATATGGCAAGGGATATGAGTCTGGACAAGAAAAGGGAGGATCAACGGAACCTGGTATCAAACAATCCCTTGGGCGAACGGGAAATGCTGGAAATGCGCCTGGACTTACTGAACAAACAGGAGATGATGAAGCTGAAAGACAACGCCGAATTGCTGAAAACTTTGCAAGACTTGAACAAGCTTATCAAGGAATCAGCGTTGACTGTGACCACCGCCGCTCGCGAAGTAAGGAACTATCCCGTTGAAGCGGTTGCACGGATCTCAGGAATAGTTGAACAGGCATTGGCAGGGATACAACAAACAGCGCACGTGTGTGAAAAGTCAGCGGCAGAAGCGCAAAATATGTTTAACGAAGTTCAAAAAAATAATTCCTATGTGAATAAATATATTGTATTAGTGGTAATTGTAACAAGTATTATGTCATCTCTATTTGTAATATTGCTTCCAGAGATAATAACGCTGATAAACAAAATACGGCATTGAGGGAAAAAAATGAAAAATTTTTCGGAATTAATTGCAGATGTTAAAATTTTGCATGAGGAAATACAAAACAAAACTTACGAAATAGAAGAACATATTTCTTTAGGACAAGAGGAAATGGAATACATAGCACGTAAATATATTAGTGAAGAAGAATTGGAAACTGAAGAAATACTGTTTAATGAGGATACGCTGAGTTTTTTTCAGAAAGAACGGGAAGAGCTACGGCAAAAATTGGATAAAACTATGGCTGATTTGTCAGAAAGCTTGTCAAAATTTGAAAAATGACATATTTACTCCAAATAGAAAAACTATACCCATGCGCTCCAGTAAATTTTGCTGGTATTTTTGCTGGTATCGAAAAAATATCAATTTTATATTTTGTTTAATTTCAATGTGTTTTAGTACGACATCGGTAGCCGCCGCCCCTAAGTCTCGTATGGTTCCAAAAGCCATACGGGACTTAGAACATATTCACTGTGAGATTGTCGCTTAACGGCTGGCAAAGCCCGCCTGCGACAATCTCGTGGCAAGGATTTGCGGGCAAATCCTTGCAGAGCAGATGAACATTTTCAATGTTAATCTGCTCTGGCTTTTATGCCTCTTTTCCTCCCTTACTGCGCAACTCTCGACCCAAGACGGAACACTTCTGTTTGTCGATGCCTCATACGACGGAAACGTGCTTTCTGTCTCAATTCAATATAATTGGACGTGGGTAGAAGATCATAGAGGTGAATCAGGCTATCTCAACGGTGAACCGTTTGATATAAAAGAATTAGGGGTAGTGTCCAGAAATTTTCGCACTTTTTGAAGCCGCATGGCGAATAAGCCTGGCGCAGCGATCCTCACGTCGGGACGATAGGCGAGGAGTGACATTACCCTGAAGCGGTTTAACATTTGGCGAAGGTGGCTTTATACGAAACCCGCGCCGCAAAGCGTCCCAGGCTGGCCAGCGGCATAACCCTGGCGAGGGCCGAAGCCGCTTTTCCGAATTTGCGGTAGAGAAGATTGAACATCAAGAACGGAATTACCTGATTGCCGCTCTTTGGCATACGCTTCCATATATTTTTAAAGCTGTAAAACTTGCGGTAAAATTGCATATAGCCGTCGAACAGTTCGTCCGCGGTCATTTTTGCGGGGGTAAATACGACCGTGGACGTTGTATAGCGTGAATAATCAAAATTGATAATGGAACCCCCGGATTCCATTTTACGGTACAGCCGGGTTCCCGGATACGGCGTCAAGATGTGCGCTGTTGCGGACGCCACGCGATTTTGCACCAACCAGTCAAGCGTGTTGTCAAAGGTGGAAACATCATCTTCATCCAAACCGAAAACAATGCTCGCGTTTACCATGATACCAAGCGCATTCAACATGTCGAGCAACTTGTTGTAGTCATCGACGTGATTCTGAAATTTTCCGGCCCCACGGAGAGATTGCTGGTTAATGCTCTCAAATCCGATAAACAGGCTTCTGCAACCGCACTCCGCCATGAGCGCGAGCAAATCCTCGTGTTCGCATATATTCGCCGAAACCGCGGCATTCCATCGGATATTGCGGGCTTTAAGCTCGGGCAGCAGCCTGCGGGTATGTCCGATATCTCCAATGAAATTGTCGTCAACAAACATTATGTGATTTGATTGTATTCTTTCTATATCGCTGAGAATATCCTCCATGCTCCGCGTTATATGGTTGCGGATGACGCCAGGACAACTGTTATAGCAAAAACCGCATTTAAACGGACAACCTTTGCTGGTAATCATGATATTTGTATACAGATAGTCCCTGTCCGGGATCCGCTCATATGCCGGAGCGACAATTTCACTGCCGCTGAAATTGTCCATGTCGCAATAGATCTTCCGCAAGGTTCCGTTCTCGGCATCACTCAGGATTTGAGTCCAGACCCTTTCCGCGGGTCCTATGCACAGCGCGTCAAAAGCGGCCGTATATCTGTCCGGCACGGCGCTTATATGAACGCCGCCGGCCACTACCGGAATCCCGCGTCTTCTATATTCCGCCGCAATACATACGGCTCGGTCGATATTATTCACAGTCGCCGTGATCCCCACGAGGTCGGCCGGCGCGTCCGGCCGCAACGGGCGCACATTTTCGTCTTCCACCACAGTCTGATGCTCTTCAGGTGTAAGCGCTACCAACGTATAGAGAGCCAGAGGCGGAGACATTCGCGTTTTGAAAATGGAGTCCATCGGGCGCCGCGGCATGGCCGGATGGATAAGCTTGATGAGCATGCCTGCTCCCTGCGCCCTGCGCGCCATATGCGACTCTGTGGACAAGCTGCGGGTTTAAGATATAATAAAAAAAGGGATATAATCTTTCAGGAGTATACGCCACCCATGAAACGTACTTTTACCTTTACGCCCGCCGGGGTCTGTTCCACCGGCCTCAAATTTGAAATTGACGGAGATATTGTACGCAGCATCCGTTTTGCCGGAGGTTGTCCCGGAAACTTGCAAGCAGTGGCCAAACTTGCGGAAGGTCGGCCTGCCGCTGAAATCGTGAAGCTGCTGGAAGGCATCAAATGCGGCGAAAAGCCCACTTCCTGCTCCGACCAGCTTGCCCGGGCGCTCAAAAAAGCCTTCGCCGGGACAGCATGACGCAGGCATGCGCCCATTGCCGAATGCCGGAAAAGCGGCAGGGAAAGCCTTGCGAAATATTGCCGAAGGTGGAACTGCCGCCGTGGAAGCTCCAAGGCTGCGGGGAAAATCCGAGCGACAATAGACAATAGAGCGTTTTAACATTGAAAATGTATAAAGCGCTCTGCAAGGATTTGCCTGCAAATCCTTGCCGCGAGATTGTCGCGAGGCGAACTTGCTTCGCCGTTAAGCGACGATCTCAAGCGTAAAATGCCATAGTCGCAGCCCCGCACGGGGGTGCGCGCCGCCGACGGCGGCGCAGCGAGCCGGAAACCACCCAGCCGATCGTGAGCTAAGCGAAAGGCGGCGTCATTCCGCAAATCGGCGAAGCGATCTTCACGCCTGTTACGACAGTACAGGCGTGACATTGGCCGCTTGACGCGACATTCAAGGCAAAAAGTCTATGCGCGCTTTCAGCGATGTCTGATTCTTGTACCGTGTTGCAAGGACATGCATATTTCTTCCGCCGGAAGATCTTTGGGAAAAAGACAGCCTGAGACATTGGCGTTGCGGATGCTTGCGCCGGTGAGATTGGTCTGCGACAAATCCTGTCCGCTCAGGTTTGCGCCGCGCAAGTACGCCCCGCTCATGTCCAAATTTTTGAGTTCAAAGCCGCGTAAATCAAGATCCGACAAATTCTGGTTACGAAAATCCGGGATTTTGCCTGCCGCTACAAGAGCGTTGAATTTTTCCCGATTTTCCTCATAAAGCGATTGAGGTTTGGGCTGGCGTTTAATATCAGTCATAAAAAGATCTCCTTGCAAGGCACCATACAACTGATTTCATTATTCAGCAATGAGTTTTAATCTTCCCGCAATCTTCCCTGCCTGATGGTCATTATTTTGCTTGAGGTTTCCGCAAGAAAATCTTTGTCGTGCGAAACTATAATGCGGGCTGCGGGCAAAGTTTTCAATATACGGATGATGCATGCCGTTGATTGTTCGTCCAGACCGCCGGTCGGTTCGTCCAGCAACAGGGCTTCCGGCTGCATGGCCAGTACGGAGGCCAAAGCCGTCAATTTTTTTTCTCCGCCGGAAAGTTTATGCACAAGCCGGTTTTCAAAGCCCTGCAGACCTAAGTCCGATAAAACCCGCACGGCTGCATGCACGGCATCCTGCCTGCCCAGCCCAAGGTTCAACGGGCCAAAGGCCACATCATCCAGCACTGTGGGGCAAAAAAGCTGATCTTCAGATTGCTGTAAAACCAGACCGACTTTACGGCGTAAAACGCAAAAATCTTTTTCCGTACGCATAGGCTGATCATAAAAAAAAATCCGTCCGGATCGGGGTTTTTCAAGACCGGTCACCAAACGGAACAAGGTTGTTTTGCCGCACCCGTTCGGGCCGTACAGGCCGACTTTATCCCCGGCGGATAATGAAAAACACAAATTTTGGAATATATCGCGTTTACCGCCTCCATCCGCATCATAGGCAAAATAAATTTGATCCAGACTAAAAATAGGCACTGCCGGCGTGTTCAACCCCATATATGTCCCTTGCGTAAATTATTGCCAGCAATATAACCAGCAGGATCACAAAGACAATGTCCCGCCCGGCCGTCTTGAACGGCGCAGCGGACACAAAACTCCCGGAAAAGCCGCGCAGGCGCATGGCCTCATATACCCTGCCGCTCCTGGTGAAGCTTTGCACGAAAGTCATGCCCAGCATATTGGCGAAAGCCCTGTAGCTGCGTACATTGCTTCCCGGCGTGAAAGCGCGCAGTTTCGCGGCGGACCAAAGCCGCTGCCAGCCATCCAGAACCACATGAATATAGCGGTAAGTGAAAAGCAGCAAAAAAACAAGTTTATCCGGGCAACGCAGACTACTCAGCGCTTTGCCGAGGACAGCCACGTTCATTGTGGCTACGAGCGCCAAAAACAACAAGGCTATGGCATTGGATTTCAAGGTCAGAAGCGTAACCAGCTCCACACCCCGCCGGTTTATGCCCAGCGAACCAGCCTGGACAAAATTTTCCCCGCCTGGACTTAACGGAACCGTCAGCCATAAAAATAAAATAAAAATATTTACCGCCAAAATACGCTTGAAGGCAAATTTCAGCTTTGGTTTGCTCAAAATGAACAAAATCACGGCCAGCAGCAGACTATATACCGCGGCCGCCCTGTGCCGCAACAAGGCCGTGCAGATGATGCCTGACCCGGCGCACAGCAGGCGTATGCGCGGATCAAGTTTGTGGATGAAAGATTGCCCCCGGGCAAAAGGTTCATCGAACATAATTTCAAGAACGCCGTTTAAAGTAGGCGGCTATGCCGACCAACCCGAAAATCCAGCCGATGCCGCCTATAATCTCGCTCATTGCCGGCCCGGAATTATATTGCGCGGCTATCATCTGTTTAAGCGGAGCAAGTTTGCGATCCAGGGCATTATTGATGATGCTCTCCAGATCAGCAGGTGAAGCGTTTAAATTTGATGTAGAAATGGTATCAGACGTTTCAGGACGGACGGCGGTTTTAAGCGTGTCGGCGTCAATGAACCACTCATTTTGATGTCCTTCGCCGGCGTCTATATGTATGCGCAGCCCGTGCTCCGGCGTAAATTCACCTGTATTTGCGGGTACAGGAAAACGGAACATGCCTGCATCATCGGTAAAACCACCGGCAAGCGGCGCGTTTGTGGCGGCATCAAATACAGTCACCGCGCCCTGCCGGACTTTTTGACTTCTGTTAAACGAACAGTCAACCTGCACATAGGCTCCGTCAAGGTAAGCGAAAATATTTACCCGGTGCGCCTCGGCATTGCCGGAGCTTGCCGCCAGGATGGCAAGAGCCATGAATATTACGTTAAAGCGCATAATTATCCACACCGCATCGTTTCGTCTGCGCCCGCCGCCAGAGAATGTTAAAATTTCCTAAAAAAACTTGAGAATATCCGGGCGGACTTTGTGAACAAAAGAAAACATCAACACGGTTAAAACGCCTTCCGCCAACATAACCGGTATGTGCGCCACAAACAAAATTTTTGCGGAAAGCGCAAATCCTTCATTCGTCCAGCTCAAGGACAGAGCGGTTAATAAGACCGCTCCAGCCACCGAAAAAGCGCCGCAGCAAAAAGCGCCGGCAGCGCGCCGCATCCCCGGCCGGGCAAGCAGGGGGAAAAACAGCAATGAACAAAGCACGGCCGGAAACGCCATATTAAAAGTATTCAAACCCAGAACCGTGATCCCCCCGTAACTGAACAGAACCGCTTGCAATAAAAGCGCCGTAAATATCGCGGGAAAGGCCGCCCAACCGAGCAGCACGGCTACAAAGCCGTTGAGAATAAGATGCGCGCTGCTTGGCCCGACCGGCACATGAATCAGAGAGGCCACAAAAAAAGCCGAGGCCACGAAAGCGGCGCTCACAAGCTTTTCGTAATCAAGCCGGCGCAGACCTATGACGACTCCCGATACTCCAAGCGCAGCTCCGCCCGCTAAAACCGGCCAGGAAAGAACTCCCTCCGAAATATGCATAATATTATTTTCCGTTTACGGGCTTCACAAATTCCAGCCAAAGCACCGCGCCAAGTTCCAGGTCTTTCGGCGTTTCTTCATATTCCATTTTGTCGGCGATGGTATTTAAAGCGGCAAACCCCCACCAGCCGGCAAAAGGAACAACATAGGAAAATACCCCGTTGCTGTCGGCTTTCACCACCTGGGTCACAAAATAAGCGTCAGGCGCTTGATACGCATTGTCCTGATTGTAATATTCCACCTCCACCTCGGCCCAGGGCACGGGTTTGCCCTGTAAAAGCACCCGCCCTTGAAAAATGTTGCCCGCATAATTGCCGAAGGGACGCGTTAAAGGGACGATTTCCGTTTCCAGGCCGAGCGGGTCGCCCCACCCCTCTTCTTCGCCAAAAGCGGCCAGATAAGTTTTGGTGTAATGCTGAATAAAACAATCTTCCGCCGGTTCCCAGTACGGCACCGGCTTCATTACAAATTGATACACTCCGGGGCGCTTGGGGGTATACCGCGCTGTCCAGGCCTCCTTGCCCATGACTTGCGCCGCCTTCAGGCCGGAGAGCAAATCTTCGGCCCTTCCTTCAAAGTAAACGCTGAACGATTCCGGCCTGGCCAGAGGCATCCCCTGCATTTCCATCGGGTGGCTGAAGGACAACTGTAATGAAACCTCCGCCTCTTTCTGGCTGATTGCCGTGGATCTTGACGGGATAACCATGCCGAAATGCGCCAGAGCCGCGCTTGACATGAACAAAGAAAAAAAACAAGCGAATAAAACCATCTTGAACATGAATGCGCTCCTTTTTTGATAAATTTGAGTAACACGTTTTTATAATTAGTAGCAAGATTTTTTTGCTGGCTTCAGCGTTGGTTGTGGGCTATGGAAGTGCTGGAGTATTATAGATGAACAGACGACACTGCCCTGCCCTCATGGTCAGCGCTCCCGCTTCCGGACAGGGCAAAACCGCCGTCACAGCGGCTTTGGCGCGTATATACGCAAATTTGCGGCGCAGGGTGCAAATTTTTAAATGCGGCCCGGATTTTCTGGATCCCATGATTTTAGAGCAGGCATCCGGCAGGCCGGTTTTTCAACTGGATTTGTGGATTCAAGGCGAAGACGAATGCCGCCGTCTGCTGTGGGAAGCGGCTGAATTTGCGGATCTTGTACTCATTGAGGGAGTAATGGGGCTTTTTGACGGAACCCCTTCCAGCGCCGATCTGGCCCGTTTTTTCAATATCCCGGTTATGGCTGTAATTGACGCCGGGGCCATGGCTGAAACTTTCGCGGCCGTCGCCTTCGGATTAAGTCGTTACCAGCCGGGTCTGCCGTTCGCGGGCGTTTTTGCCAATCGTACCGGCAGCAAACGCCATGTCCGGATTTTACGCTCCAGCCTTGACGCTTCTTTGCCCTCCGCCCGGACGGCGACCGCGGCATCCGGCCCGAAGTGGCTGGGCAGCCTGCCGCGCTCCGCGGATATAGCGCTGCCCGCAAGGCACCTGGGCTTGGTGCAGGCGGGCGAAATTGCCGATTTGAATACACGTTTGAACAAAGCCGCGGAAGCTCTGCAGTGGGAAATTTCCACCACGGATTTACCGCCGGAAGTGGAATTTATCCGTCCGGCGGACGACCAGGCGCCCTGCTCTCCTTCCCTGCGCGGTTTGCGCATAGGCATTGCCAAAGATGCGGCTTTTTCCTTTATTTACCGGGCCAACCTGGATTTCCTGGAAAAGTCGGGGGCAAAACTGGCGTTCTTTTCCCCCCTGCGCGACAATGCGCTGCCTGATGTGGACAGCTTGTATTTTCCAGGCGGCTACCCGGAATTATATTTACAGGCTTTACACGACAATTCCGCCTTGCTGCAAGGAATTCAAAAACATCATCAATCCGGCCGGCCCATACTGGCGGAATGCGGCGGCATGTTATACCTCATGGAAAAATTGCGGGATACGCGCGGTCTGGAATTATCTCTGGCCGGCATCATCCCCGGCAAGGCTGAAATGCGCAAAAGCCTTGCGGCTCTTGGCGCGCAAGAGGTTGAGCTGCCGGAAGGCAAACTTCGTGGGCATACTTTTCATTATTCTGAACTGGACACGGCATTGACTCCCGTTGCTTTCGGGAAATACCCCGCAAAGCGGGATCGCGGGGAAGCGGTTTACCGCACAGGCAATCTGACGGCTTCGTATATTCATCTGTATTTTCCGTCCAATCCGCGGGCGATCAGCGCGCTTTTTACCGGCGGGCGGGAGTCATGACCACTGTAATGGTGCAGGGAACAAGTTCAGATGCCGGGAAAAGCACTCTGGTCGCGGCTTTGTGCCGCTGGCTGCATCGGCGCGGCATAGCTGTGGCGCCATTCAAACCCCAGAATATGTCCTTGAACAGCGCCGTAACCGCGGATGGGGGAGAAATAGGCCGCGCTCAGGCGCTTCAGGCGCAAGCCTGCAATATTGAAGCGCATACGGACATGAACCCGGTTTTGCTCAAACCCTGCACGGATATAGGCGCGCAGGTGATCATACAGGGCAGAGCCGTAAACAATATGGACGCCGCTGCTTATCATAAATATAAAGATACGGCCCGCAAAGCCGTTCTTGAATCTTACGCCCGCCTTAACGCGAAATATCAGGCGGTACTGGTCGAAGGGGCCGGTTCTCCGGCGGAAATCAATTTACGGGATCACGATATCGCCAACATGGGCTTTGCGGAAGCGGTGGATTGCCCGGTAATCCTGATTGCCGATATTGATCGCGGCGGAGTTTTCGCCCAGATCGTCGGCACTTTGGCCCTGCTGTCGGAATCGGAACAGGAACGCATAGCCGGTTTTGTAATCAACCGTTTCCGGGGCGATATAAACCTGCTTGAACCCGGCCTGAACCTGCTGGAACAACGCACCGCAAAACCGGTGCTCGGAGTGCTGCCCTATCTGCGGGATTTGTTTCTGGATGCTGAAGACACCCTGAACACAAGGCAAAACAGTAAAAACGAATCCGCATTGAAAATAGTCGTGCCGGTTACTCCCCGCCTGAGCAACCACACGGATTTTGACCCGCTGCTGCTGCACCCGCAAATGGAAGTTAACTTCGTACGCGACCTTGGCAAGACCGGACTGGCAGGTTCAGGAACAACTTTAAAGGCGGATTTGATCCTTCTGGGCGGTTCAAAAAGCGTCTGCGCGGATTTGGATTTTTTGCGCGAGCGGGGGTGGGTGGAAATCATACAACGCCACCTGCGTTATGGAGGAAAACTTCTGGGCATTTGCGGCGGTTTTCAGATGCTTGGCCGCGTCATCCACGACCGTCTCGGTCTGGAAGGCATCCCCGGTTCCAGACCCGGACTGGGAATTTTGGATATGCAAACC
The DNA here is from genome assembly GCA_031266055.1 of Deltaproteobacteria bacterium. Taxonomy (GTDB): domain Bacteria; phylum Desulfobacterota; class Desulfovibrionia; order Desulfovibrionales; family Desulfovibrionaceae; genus WRHT01. Next base: position 7,393 of record JAISBT010000085.1, on the reverse strand, counting down.
TGCCTGCTGGAACAGAAACATTTGCGCAAAGTGAAAGGAACACTGGCCTTTGCGCCGGGCGAATCCTGCGGGATCAGCGGTTACGAAATCCATGCCGGGCAAAGTAGCGGATCCGCTTTGCAAACTCCCCTGATACGCCTTGAAACCGTGGGAAAACAGGACAAAATGGCGCCCGAAGGAGCGCTAAGCGGTGACGGCCAAGTCGCCGGAACATATTTGCACGGTATTTTCGAGCGCCCCGAAGCCTGTTCGGCCCTGTTGAAGTGGGCTGGCGCGGGGGCCGGCGCGGGCGTGGATTATGCGGCTTTGCGTGAGCAAAGCCTGGAACGTCTGGCGGATCTTGTTGACGATAGACTCAATACAAAAAAATTGATGGAATTATTTGGTCGGCCTTGAAAAACTGTATAATATATTTATATCATTAAATATAACAAAAAATGGTAAGTTCCAGGCAAAGCTTGGGCCTTACCATTTTTTTGCCAGGTACCCCCGGTTGAGCCAGGGGTTTACCGACGACTAGTACCATGTCACACTTAAAACTTCGCTTCGCTACGGTTGAAGTGTGAAGATCGCAAAGCAAAAAACGTGGTTTTTGCTTTGCTCCGCCGCCTTAAGGCGGCGCGCCGGGCTTGTTCGCCCGGCGGCTAGTATGCTGTCGCAGGTACATTTTTAAGCGTTACAGCATACAAATATTCTAGGCCGCGCTTTGTGCCGGAATTGTGAACAAATTGTTACAGACGTGTGACAAATTCTCCATACCCGGGTCACCGTACCGTCACAATCCTGTAACCTGCGCAAACGACAGTTCCCGCATGCGCAGCGAATTCCCGCTGCCGCGAAAATAAATCCCAGGAGCGTATAGTCATGAAAGGAAAAATACTCAAGAGTCTGTCCGTCAATCTGGCCCTACTGTTCTGTTTTTTTGCGCCGGCAGTATCCGCGGCGGAAGAAATCATTATAAGCGGGTCAACAACAGTGCTGCCAATCATGCAGAAGGCCGGCGAAGCGTTCATGGCCGTCAACCCCGGCATTTCCCTGGCTATTTCCGGCGGCGGCTCGGGCAACGGCATCAAGGCCCTGAATGAAGGGCTGTGCCATGTGGCCATGTCTTCACGCGACATCAAAAGCAGCGAGCTGGAACAGGGCAGCGCAAGAAACGTCAAGGCCGTGCGTACCGCCATAGCTGTCGATGCCCTGGTGCCGGTCGTACACCCCGAAAACCCGATTACCGGCCTTTCCGCGGAACAACTGCGGGATATTTATACGGGAAAGATCCGCAACTGGAAAGAGCTTGGCGGTTTGGATGAAAATATTGTGCTTATTTCACGCGACAGCTCTTCAGGAACCTTTGAAACCTGGGAAACCATGATCATGATGAATGAAAAGGTCGTCCCCTCCGCCCTGCTGCAGGCTTCCAACGGCGCGGTGGTGCAGATCGTGGCCAAAAACCGCAAGGCCATAGGCTACATCGGGTTTGGGTACCTTGACGCTTCTTTGAAGAAACTGTCGGTCAACAATGTCGAAGCCAATACGGAAACAGCGCTTTCCAACACCTGGCCCATAGCCCGCGAGCTTTATGTATTTACCAACGGTGCGCCTGCCGGAGGGGTAAAAAAGCTGGTGGATTACCTGCTTGATCCGCAAAAGGGCCAGCAGGCGGTCAAGGAAGCCGGCTATATTCCGCTGCAAAAATAATGAAAAGTTCCCAAGGACGCCTCACCAGATTCGTACTTGCCGGCCTGGCCGGCAGTTCGCTGCTTTTTCTCGCTTTGATTGTACTTTTTTTATTCATGGAGGGGCTGCCTATCTTCACGCTGCTGACCGCATCCGATTTTTTTCTCGGCATGAGCTGGTATCCTACCGCGAATCCGCCTGATTTCGGTATTTTCCCGCTCATTGCCGGTTCGGCGGCGGTAACTCTGGTGGCTTCAGGCACAGCCATTCCGCTGGGCGTTATGACGGCGGTCTGGCTGGCGGAAGTCGCCCCCGCTTCAATGCGGCGCATAGGCAAGCCCCTGGTGGAGCTTCTGGCGGCTCTTCCCTCGGTGGTGGTCGGGCTCTTCGGCATGGTTGTGGTCGCGCCGCTGCTTCAGGATTATCTGGGGGTGGATTCCGGGCTGAATCTGTTCAACGCCGGCCTGATGCTGGCCATGATGAGCGTCCCCACCATTTGTTCCATTACCGAAGACGCCCTGCAGGCGGTGCCTGTTTCCCTGCGGGAGGCCTCCCTGGCTCTTGGCGCGACCCGCTGGGAAACTACGGTCAAGGTAGTGCTTCCCTCGGCCGCCTCGGGCATCGGCACGGCCTGCATGCTCGGCATATCGCGCAGCATAGGCGAAACCATGGTAGTGCTGATGGTGGCCGGGGGCGCGAGTCTTCTGCCGCTTTCGCTTTTTGACCCGGTACGTCCCCTGCCTGCCTCCATTGCCGCGGAGATAGCCGAGGTGTCTTTCGGCGGAGAGCATTACCACGCCCTGTTTGCCGTCGGGCTGACGCTGTTCATGTCCACCTTGCTGTTTAACCTTGTAGCCCTGCGTATTGCCGGTAACTCCGCGGAAAAAGGATAAATTCATGCTGCTGTGTTCGCTTCGCTTCCGCCGGATATGGGAAAAATTTGTATTTTCCGTGTTGTGCCTGGCTGCGCTTGCCAATATCGCCGCGCTGTTCGGCGTGATTTTTTTTATTGCCTGGAATGCCTTACCCGCGATGAGCTGGGAATTTTTCTCGGCCGCCCCGCGCAATTCCATGACTGAAGGCGGCGTCTGGCCCTGTATCGTTGGCACGGTCATGCTGGCCGTCGGTACCGTTTCCATCGCCTTTCCCCTGGGGGTGGCTTCAGCCGTGTATTTGTGCGAATATGCCGGGCGCGCGCCTTTGGCGAAGTTTATCCGCCTCGGCGTGAACAGCTTGGCCGGCGTGCCTTCCATTGTTTTCGGACTTTTCGGGATGAGTTTTTTTGTAATCACCTGCAAACTGGGCATATCGCTGCTTTCAGGAATACTTACCCTGGCCGTGCTGACCCTGCCGGTTATTATAAGCACGGCGGAAGAGGCTCTGCGCCAGGTTCCGCAATCCCTGCGCGACGCTTCATACGCTCTGGGCGCGACGCCCGGCCGGACTGTGGCGCGAGTGGTGCTGCCGGCGGCTTTTCCGGGTATGCTGACCGGGGCGATTCTGGGGCTGGCCAGGGCGTCGGGGGAAACAGCCGCGGTAATGTTCACCGCTGCCGTATTTTTTACCACCAAGCCTGTTGATTCAATATTTTCGCCGGTAATGACCCTGCCCAACCATATTTACGTTCTGGCCACTTCCGGAACGCAGATAGCAAAAACCCTGCCCCTGCAATACGGCACGGCTCTTCTTCTTCTGCTTCTGGTCACGGGAATGAATCTGCTTGCGCTGGCCGCGCGTGACCGGCTGCAAAACAGACCAAGATTCTGAACGGACTAAGCGGCGGTGGGCGCCTTAAATTACACTGCACCAAACAAGAATTTTTCGGGCTGCCGCATGCGAAACGCCGGGCGTTGCGGCGTCAGCCCGCGCGACATCTCGTGGCAAAGTACATATCAATACTTTATGAAAAGTATTTAATCAGATAAAAAATTATAAAATACGCATAGATATTAAATATATCATATAATTTTACCCCTAAAAATAACCCATATGTCTGATGGATGTAAAACCGCTTGCTTGGCTTGAAGTGGACAATGTGTTCGTGGTAATCAGGAGATAGACATTATGTGTAGATAAATGTATAGGCATTTGTGTGGGAGCCGTATGAAAGCAGCAGCAGCAGGATTTGACTGGGACAGCGGGAATTGGCCGAAGTGTGGAAAACACGGTGTGACGAAAGAAGAGATTGAAGCAATTTTCCAGACTGCGTTCCGTGTCATGCCTGACCCTCACCCGGACGAGCCGCGTATGCGCGCAATCGGGAGGACAAAGGCCGGACGTTATGTTTTTTTCGCTTTCATGTTCCGGCTGATTGACGGGCAAACTTTCATCCGGCCTATCAGCGCCCGCTATATGCACCAAAGGGAGATTGACCACTATGAAAAAACACGCGCTTAAAACAATGCCGTCGCTTAACAGCGACGAAGAAGCCGAACAGTTTGTTGAATCCGCCGACTTGTCGGAATACGACTTGTCTGGATTCGCGCCGGTGAAATTTGAATTTGAGCCGAAAACCGCTGCTCTTAATATGCGTTTGCCTCAAAATTTGCTTGCCGCGGTAAAAATTAGAGCCAAAGCTGAAGGAATGCCATATACTCGCTACATTCGCCTTGTCTTGGAACAGGCGGTTACACGTCTTTAATTGTTCAGTTCAAACTGGCATCAACGCTGAAAATATTCAACGTGGGAGGAACTGAATAAAAATAATCAACCTGTGGGGCATAAGCGCTCTTTGCGCCTTTTTGCTTATCCTGGCGACAGAAGAAACATTTGCCGCCGAAAAGACTTACACCAACAGCATCGGCATGGAGTTCATTCTTGTCCCGTCGGGTTCGTTCATGATGGGTTCGGACAAGAGCAGGGAGGAGAATTCCCCTGATACGGACGGTCGCTACGACATCCGCGGGTTCCGGCTCGCCCTCTCCCCGGAGTAGCAAGTCAGGGAACAGGCGAGGCGAACGCAATGGAGCGGAGCGGAATGCGTGAAGCCAGCCTGTTCCCTCCGGGCAGGCTCACGCATGCTTCACTGACCCCGTTGAACAGGCGTTTCAAAATCCGCAATTCCGTCTGGAGAAGCATCTGACCGCCGTATCTGGCGTACCGGGGAGTACTCTTGAAGCGGTACCCGGAGAAGATGGACGCCTCGCACTAAAAATTTTTTCTGGAAAATCCGGACAAGTTGAGCTAGGGTCGCGTCAAGCGACAATAATAATAGCGTCACCCGTACAAGCAAACACCGCGTAAATCCGCAAAGGCCGTGCAGCGCCGGTTGCGGATTGAAAGAAACATCTGTGGATAATCATGGCTGTATTCTTGAGCATAGACCTCAGTCAAGACTTGCTGGAAGGCCTGGCCTCTTTTGCCGGGGAAAACTCCCATGAACTGCTTCGCGCGGATTCCTGGCAGGAGGCCAGAACCGCGCTGGGTTTTTATACCTGCGACCTGGTTTTTTTCCCGCTGGAAAGCGACAACAAAGGCCTGTGGCCCATGATGCCTCCTCTCGCGCAACTTCCCGGGCAGCCGGCCATCATCGCGGTGGTGCGGGGGCAGGATGCGGAAGCCGGCGCTTTCGCCATTCAGTCCGGTTGCTGGGATGTTTTGAATATGCCTTGTGAGGCGCCAACCTTAAGTTCCACGATCAAAAGCTGCCTTACCGACCGGAAAATTCTCGAAACGCAAAGTTCCTCCAGCCTCAAACGCGAAAACATCCTCGGCGGCAGCCCGGCTTTGCAAAGGCTTTTACAGCAGATCGGCGCCATAGCCTCCTCTGACTCCAGCGTGCTCATTCTTGGGGAAACCGGCACAGGCAAAGAACTGTTCGCCAAGGCCATCCACGCCAACAGCCCGCGCGCGGGCAAACCCATGATTGTGGTGGATTGCACAAATTTACCGGCAACGCTGGCGGAAAGCCTTCTTTTTGGCCATGCCCGAGGTTCTTTCACCGGAGCGGTGGAGTCGTCCGAAGGCTTGTTCAAGCAAGCTGACGGCGGAACCATTTTTCTGGATGAAATTGGCGAATTGGACATAAATGTGCAAAAATCTCTGCTCCGGGTTATTCAGGAACGGCGTTTCCGTCCCCTGAGCGCCAAAAAAGAAATTTCCTGCGATTTCAGGCTTATCGCCGCGACCAATCAGGATTTGGAAGCTATGGTGCATGCCGGGCGCTTCAGGCAGGATCTGTACCACCGCATCAATACCCAGACCATTACTCTGCCGCCTCTGCGGGATCGGGTTGAGGATATTCCGGTTCTGTTTCGTCATTACGTTGATATTTTTACCGAAAACCAGCGTTTATCCGCCAAGGGCATTGCGCCGGAGACCATGGAAGCCTTGAAAAAATATCCATGGCCGGGCAATGTGCGCGAGATGGTCAACGTGGCTGACTCCGCCGTGCTTAAATCCCACTCGCTCAACCGCATTTACCCGCAGCATTTGCCCGGCGATATCCGCCTTTTTCTGATACGCGCCAATATTACCGCGCAAGATTTGCTCAAAACCGCGCAGGAAAGTTCCTCCGAGGCGGAGCTTCCTTCACCGGAAGCGGAATTTTCCGGCTTTTCCGGACTTACGTCTTCCATGCGCTCCGCTTCTCTCTTCGCCTCCTCCGGGGAAAGCGGCGAACAGCCCGAGGCCGACAACCACTCCATGTTTTCCGGGCACTCGTACACCGACACTATCTTTATACGGCCGGAGCGGGAAGGAAACTTACGCGGGCCGCAGGAGCCGGATTTTGCGCCTACAAGTGAACTGCCGAGTTTTAAACAGGCGCGCGCGGAATTTGTGAGCAAACTGGAAGCGTGTTATCTGGTGGAGTTGATCCGGCGCTGTAAGGGGGACTTTGCCAGGGCGCGTGAAATTTCCGGTTTATCCAGAGCCAGGCTATATGAACTTTTAAAACAGAACAATTTGGCTCTATGATGTTTCATATGTGGTCGATGCTGTCTTCATCCGTAGCTTGGCTTTGCCGTCAAGCGACATCTCAAGAGTGTTATTGGCATGAAAGGAACAGAGGATGAAAAAAAACCAGATCGCTTTGCCCCCGCTCCTGTACGCTGCTTTGCGTGAAGAAGCCGCGCGGCTTGAACTGGATGTTGACCTGCTGGTTGCCGGTCTTGTCAAAAATTTTTTGGGCAAGCAGGCCGGAACCGTTCAAAAACGGGAAGACAGCGCGGGTTTTTATGCCGTGGCCGCTACGGCGTCCGGTTTCGGAAACTTCCTGGAAACCCCTCCGGATTATCCGCCCGCAACGGAACCGGGAACAAAGCGGCAACATGAACAGCGCCGCCATGCAAGGCTCAGGGTTGACTGCTCCGCCATGCTTCTTTTCAAGGATGAAGACGGACGTTCCGCAAGGTACAATTCCGCGGGGCTTAAAGATGTAGCCGCGGGCGGAGTGCTGCTTGAATACGGCAAAAACCCGCATATAGACAGCCGCATCGCGCAGGGCAAGCAATTTGAGCTGATTTTTCAATTATATGACAATGAACCGCCGGTACACATGCAGTGTGAAATTTGCCGCGTGTCCAAAGACAAAGAGCAGACCAGCCTGGGAGTGTTTTTTGTCGGCCCGGACAAAAAGCTCAACGCGGAGGTTATCAGAACTCTGGCCGGCAGAGCCGGCTCCAAGTCTGAAGTCAAAAGTAAGCCTTAACTTGCATGCCGGCCGGGGCCGCTTTTGCGGCCCCGGCAGAATGGGGGTTCAGGGGGGATAATCCCCCCT
>JAISBT010000084.1 GCA_031266055.1 Deltaproteobacteria bacterium | reverse complement strand
GTCTCATCCGCCAGCATTTCCGTGACGTTACGCACCCGCTGTTTATCCATCCGCACCTTGAACGCGGCGTCATTCAGCTTGTCCAGGCCGCCCGCGAAGTGTTCCAGGGCGCCCGGCATGGAGGACTGCCCCGGCGTGGTAAAGGCCGCAGCGGAGCGGTAAGGCGCAGCCTGCCCGCCCTCCGCGTTGTTTATGCCCGACTGGCTCTGATAGGGAATGATAATGGCCATTTTAATGCCTCCGGCGGGCAGGGGAAATCATTTCCCCTGCACCCCTGATGAGCCGACCGCCGCGGACGGCGTCCGGCGGGTTTCTCCATGAACCGGCGAATCTCTCCATGAAATGGGCGGTTATGTAATTCCCGGCCTGCCCGTTGAGCGTACGGCAGCCTTTGCCGTATGTGGCAAACTCCACCCTTAAAAAGAACACGCTCTATTTTTCCCCTTCCGGGTTTGTTTCTCCAAAACGCGCGGCATTCCAGGCGGACACCGGACGCAGCCTGTTCTGGCCGGACTGATCCTGCGCAATGGCCTCAGACAAGGCCTGTTTGTAATTCTGATAGCACCAGCTCTGTTTTCGGCTGTCGTTGATTCTGGCCGCCGCCAGTTCTCCGGCAAGACCCCAGGCCAAAGCGTCGGCAAAGGCGGGCGGCCACAAACGCGGGTCGGACGCGCGGGCTATGTACACCAGTTCAGCCGCTTCCCGCCCGGTCAGCAGCCTGTCGCCTTCAATGACATAGGCCGGCCTGCGGTTCGGCCCCTCAAAACCTTCCAGATAACAAACCCGGCCGCAGTCCGCGGGAAGCTTGTACATAAGCGCATATTCCCCGGACACCGCCTCTTTTACTTCCGGCAGGGCCAGCCTGACCCTCTTTTTGGCAAAAGACCACTGATGCGCCGAAAGAGCCAGATCCAGCACATGCGGGAAAAGATTTTGGCAAAGATCCCCTGTGGCGTCATGCTCCTGCGGGGATATGTTCAGGGGTATCTGTTCGCCGCCCAGCCGGGCTATGGCAAGATTGAACAAGGCTATGGTCGATTGCATGCTTTAATGCCTCCGCCGGGCGGGGGAAATCATTTCCCCCGCCCGGAAAGCTTTACAATAGAGCAGGTTAACAGCGAAATCACATCACGGACTCAACGTCCCACGCCAGCCCGGCAGTCAGCGAACCACCCGCAAGCGTTCCGCTGACCGTATATTTAAGGCGCAGATAGCGCTTGCAGCCGTGCGGCAGGCGGGCGGCCAGCACCTTGCCTCCTGCGGTCAGCGCGGCATTGGCCAGGGGGAAAATCGCCAGCGTTTCCGGGGAAGTCAGGGTGCCGTCAGCAGCCGCGGCCTCAGCCGTATGCGCCTCCACCGCGATTGTGCCCGCGCCGGTAAAAGCCGTGTCCACATTGACGAACAGGCTCAACCTCTCCGCAGGCCCGGCATCGCCCGGCCCAAGGTCAACGCTGTTGGTGGAGCCGGCTGTGGCCGTAAACGCCTGCCCCCGGGAAAACATATTTTCATGGTCTAAAATCATTTTTAACACTCCCTTGTTGTTTTTACGCCACAACCCTCGCCTCGGTAGTAACAATGGCATCGCAGCGTTTAACGGGTATTTCGTCGAAACACATGATTTTTTTGCCTTCCACGCTGTCAAAGGTCACCGTGCCGGCCAGACTTTTTTCCACCTTGGCGATGCGCAGGCGGGTGCGGGTCTGGCGGTTCATATAAAACACCGGGCGGCCGAGTTTTTCGTCCGGAAGCTGTTCCGAGGCCCTGATCATGGCCTGGAAAAGCTCGTCATCGGTAATGGACGCCAGATCAATATTGGCGATGCGCACTATATAGCGCCAGTCGCGCACTACCAGGCCGATGTCCCATTTGTAGTGGGTGCGGTAACCCTGGTATTTGCCGCCGTTCGCGTCAAACAGGGTCACTTCGCCCAGGTTGTTGTGCTGGAACCCGGCCTTGCTCCCCTTGGGGTAAATGCCGAAAATGGTATTCGCGCCCCAGCCCGTCAGGTAGACGGAAGTCAGAGCGTTTGCCGCCGTGCCGCCCGCGTCAATGACATTTTCAGCGGAAGGGGCTTTGGTTCTGTTGAGCGTGGAAAAACGCGGAGCAAGGCCCAGAAAGCGCTCCGGGTTCTTGCTGGTATCGCCGTAAAACAGGGTGTTCGCCATTTCCTGGTTCATGGCCTGCAAAAAAGCCTGATCCTCGGAAAGCCTGAATTCGGCCGCGTTGTTGTTCAGATCGGCCAGGGCCTTGTCCACTTCGGCATAGGCTTCCAGCATCCCGCAAGTGTCGGTAATCTGCTGGGTTTTGCTTTTGCTCTGCGGCACGCCATAGTTCAGCAGCCGCCAGGCCGCCGAAGGCAGACCGGTTCTGATGGTGCTTTTATGCCCGGTGGGCAGGTTGCCTTCCTGAAAAAGCATGTCCTCCAGCACTTCATTGGTCTGGCTCAAAAGTTCCGCCACTTTGTCAATCTTGCCGTCTTTGTCCAGACGCCTGGCTATGTCCGCCAGCGTGGCAACGGTGTTTCCGGTTAAGGCCATAAATTTTTCTCCTCAATGTTAAAATGCTTAATTCATTTCCGGGTATAAAATCCTGGCAATGGATTTTTCTTCCCTGGCGGCGCTGTTGCCCTTAAAACCCGGTTCAGCCAGGGCTTTGCCTATTTCCGCCATAAAGCTGAACATCCTGGGGTGCGCCCCCAAATTCGTCTGATCCAGCAGGTCGTATAATTCCTGGTTCCCGAACCGTTTCAGAGCCTTACGGGCCAGAGACTTGTCCTGCTCAAAGGAAGCGGATTTTTTGATTTCGCTTTCCCATTGCTTGCGCGCGGCCAGCAGAGCGCTGGTCTGGCTGTCCAGCGCTTTTTCCTCCAGTCTGACCGCGTGGCCTATATAGAGTTCAGACAGCCTTTGCGCCTGCTTCAGGCTGAGGCCCAGTTCATGCGCGGTTTGTTTGAAATTGCCCAGAAGTTCCTCATCCGGCCTGACCGTCTCGGCAAATTTCAGCTTGTAGCCTTCCGGCGTATCCGGAACCTCACCTCCGGAACCATCCGCGGATTTTGCCTTGTCTCCGCCGCTCGTGCCGCCGGCCCTGTCTTTGGCGCTCGCGTCCTTGTCCGCGTTGCCGGCCTTCCCGCCTTCTCCGTTTTCTTCCGCTTTTTCCTCCAGCCCGGTCAGCAGCGTTTCGCCGGCCGGCTCCCCGCCCTTGACTTCCGCGCCGCTGTCCGGCCCCCCGCCCTTGATGCCGATATTGTCCTCACTCATTGTCCATTGACTCCTTTTCGGGTTTAGAGCATTTCAAGCGTAAAATGATCTATTTGGAATGATCCGCCGCATATTCCAGACTGCTTTCCGCCATAAGCCTGCCCGTTCCGCCCGGCTCGGCCGACTCGATCAGCCCGGCCAGACACAGGGCGAAAGAACGCAAGCCTTCGTTGAAGGCCGTGTCCAGAGCATCACCCGCTTTGGACGCGCCCATAAGATGGGCCTGGGTCAGCATGCGCCGGAACATGCGCCGCCCTTCCGGCCGCTTGAGTAAAAACCGTGCATCTTCAAGAGCAAGCTGCGTATCCGGCCTGACGTAAAAAAAACTGGCGTCCATGTGCATAATCCCTCTCTGTTGACTGATTATTTCGGCCTTTCCTCCTGCGCCGGCCGCATATTTTGCATGATCTTGCCCCCTTTTCCGGCAATATCCGCGCCCTGGCGCAGCATCTCCAGCATCTGCGCCTGTTGCCGCTGCTCTTGCCTCTCCGCGCGCAAAGCGGCTGTCTCAATGTCGGAGCGGATCAGATTGGGCGGCACGCCCTGCATTTCCGCCCATTCGTCCATAGCTTCATCCAGGTTGATCTTGTCCACAATTTCCGGATTCAAGGCCGCCACCTGCCCCGCAAAACCAACGGTCTGGCTGATGGCCGCGATTCCCGCCTGTTTTTGCGCCTGGGCCAGAATGGAAATAAACTCCACTTTCAATTCCTGCCCGTTCAAAACGGGCGGCGGGAAAGCGATCAGCCCGGCCCGGTTCATAATGCCGAAAACCCGCTCAATGAGCGGCTGAAAAAGTTCAGAGCGCAATCTGTCCAGCACCGGCCCGAGCATGAGCATTTTTTCGGCGTTGCGTTCGGCCACTTCGGTCGCCGTCATCTGTTTGTTGATGTCCGTGAGCATCAGGAACAAATCATTATGAAAATGCCGTTGAATCTGGTTTTTAAGTTCAGCGCGGGTATGTTCGGCCCCCTGCAGGTTCGCCCGCACCTGGTAAAGAGGACTGATGCTCTCCTGCCCCCGAACCAGAGCGCTGGTGTAATTGATCGCTCCGGCGGATACATTCGGCGGAGTGTTGCCGTAATTCAGCGACACCAGCAGCGGCGGGTTCACCTCTTTTTCCAGGGCCAGACGCGTATCTTCCGTAATTTTTTGCAGTTGGCGGCAGTCGGGCAGGGCGTCCATGGCCGGGGCGGAACCGTATATGTCGCTGGCTGTGGTTATCCAGCGCGGGCAAAGCGCCGGAAACTCGTAATATCCGGAGTCTTCAAGCACTTCCTGGCTGCTGCCTTCCAGAATCATGTACACGCTGCGAAAAGGCCTCTCCCGGCCAAGCGGGCTGCCTGGCCTGCCCTGTTTGTTCGGTTCAACGGCATGCAGCAGAGTAAGCCACTCGTGCGCGTCCCTGTCCGCCATGTCTTTGACGCGCTCCGGCGCCGTTGCGGGCCAGGCCTGTGCAATCTGGCGCGGAGTCATGCGCACGCGCCGGTAAAGGCTGTCCACCCGCCCGGATTCCCCGGCGTCCAGGACATATTCTCCAATGGTCAGAGTGCGGCAGCGCAGAACGGTTTTATTGTCCGCCTCGATAATAATCGCGCCCGTGCCGAAACAACCCAGTTCCGAATACAGAATGTGTATCTGGTCATAAAAATTGCTTTGACTGAATACCGCGACCATTTTTTCATAGGTGTCGCGCAGCCAGAGCCTGGCTTCCCGTGTTTCCGCAAGCGCTCTGTTGCTAAGGGTAAGAGCGAACCAGGGCCGGGCCGGGCTGGTCAGGCCGGATTGCATCCCATTGGCCAGTATGCGCAAAGCCATAATACCCACACTGTCCTGCAGCTTGTTGCGCTGATCATTGGAGTTGGTCGCCGCTCCGGAATCCAGAAAACGCGCCCGCCGCGGCAAAAAATGCCCGGCCAGATCACGCCAATGCCCATCCCACTTCCTGCGCTCATCCTCCAGGTCATGCAGCCGCCGGATGTAATGCCGCAGCTCTTCCCGCGTCAATGAATGATCCATAAACTTTTAACGCCTCCGAAGAAGAATTTTTAATGCCTCCGGCGGCCAGAGGGGATTATCCCCTCTGGACTCCCATTCTGTCAGCCGCCGAAGACGGCGTCTGACGGGGTTTTCTCTCATCATCCGAGGGTTTTCCTCCCCACCCTCGCCTCCTCGGCAACGCCCAGGCCGGAAGTTAAAATTGTGTCGCTGCGCCCGGATGCCGCGAGGCGGCGCTTGCGTTCCTGATTCCCGGCCTCCGCCGACGAAGCGTCCGCTTCAATAGGCGCGACTATGGCCGGAGCGACCGGCGCGGGCTTCACTGCCGGAGTCTTTGGCGATCCTCCACACATGCTTTGTCTCCTTTTTATTTCGCCTCACCCGCGCATCCATAGCGCGGGATTCGGCCTCGCTGCGCCGGGGATGAACCCCGGCTTGCTCCTAAAGTTCATTTCGCCTCACCCGCGCATCCATAGCGCGGGATAAAGTAGTTCGATTCTTGTTTCGCCTCACCCGCATCCCGTTTTAATCCCACACTCCGGATATTTGCGTCGCCTGGCGCGGCATATCCGCAGATCGCGCCAGAGGGAACGCGGCCGCCAGTTCAGGGTCTACGATGCGGCTCAGGCAGTCGAGCATGTCGTCGTGCGGACTGACCGGGAAGCGCATATATTCTTCCTGCTGGAATTCCAGGGTCAGGTCGTAGGAAGTATGGTCGTGGCGTGTTTTGATCAGTTGTTGCGGAAACCACACGCGGCCCTGCTCAAATACCGGCACAAGACGGCGTATGCGGTCGGTTTTGGGCATGGAACCGCCAAGTTCGATGATGCTGAAGCGGTAGTTTTCCCTGTCCATGCGGTAACGCATATGTTCAATATCCGCCTGCATGCCGTACTTTTCGTAGCCGACGGCCAGCGGGGAGTGCCTGCGGTGCAGCTCAAAAAGGGCTTCGGCGCGTTCGGCCAGATTAAGGCGGTCGCGCAGACCGTCCAGAATATAATAATTCTTGTCGCCGTTCAGCCCGACAACCCACATGCTGGTGTAATCTCCGCCGCTTTTTTTGCTGGAGGCAGGATCAACCACAAGGTAAAGGTTCATCAACCGGCAATCCGGCTGGTGGCCGTACCTTTGAAACCACTCGGCGTGAAAACCCATGGCTGTGTCGGCCAGAGGGTTTTGCAGCATCTGGCAGGCAAAGACATACGGCCCCATGTCCCGGCGCTTTTCCGCCAGGGTTTCCGCAGTCAGCAAAACCGGTTCGCCCGTAAAACCGCCGTCGTCCGTGGCCGGATAGATTCTGGGCATAACGCTGCCCTGTTTGAGAATTTCGGCGTAAGTGTCCGCCGCGTGGTAACGGGTGCCGATCATGCGCCGCTTGCCGCCGCGCGCCCCCAGATTCAGGGAAATCCTCCAGGCGTCCGTGGTCTTTTTGATCATTTCGGGCGTGCCTACTGATTCCAAAGTCACCACATCGTCATAAATGAGCAGGGAAAAATGTTTGCCCGTGGGTTGCCCGTCCACCAGACCCCAGGCTTCCAGAGTGGCTTCCTTGGGGTTGCCCCGGCGGCGCGCGATCAGACCGTCGTCTTCGCTCCAGGTGCGCTTTTCGCCTTTCTGCGGAGGCAGGATATGCGGAAAGAGCAGTTGCAGGAGTTTGTTGCCTTCAAATTCGCGCTTGATCTGGCGTAAAAAGGATTTGGCAACGGGCCGGGTATGGCTGAAAATGCCCACGGTTATTTCCGGATCAAGGAGAATATCCTGAATGGTCTTGCCTATGGTGATAATCGTGCTTTTATAGTGTTCGCGCGCCCAGAGATCCAAATACCCGTCCGGGCCGGCCTGCACTTCCCGGCAACGGGCCAGGAGAAAATCGTTGTTGATGTCCGCCCTGCCCATGATGACCGTCAGCAGGTAGAATAAATCGGTCAGAGCCAGACGGCGCTTTTCATCAATATTTTCCACCTGCTCCGCAACGGCGTAGTCCGTATTCACTGCGGCGCCGAGCGGCGCTATTTTGGAAGGCATTACTGTTTTCCTTGCAATTTGTTGCTTATCTGCCCGATGAGCACGTCAATGATCGAGCCGCCCGAGTAGCCGGAAGCCGCAATAATGGCCGCCTGCATGTGGCTGGACAGGGAACTGTCCTGCAAAGCCAGATGCACTACCACTCCGGTAAAAGCCGAAACCATGATGCTGCTGAAAAATTGCCGCCAGTTGCTGACGCCCGTGCGGCAGACGCGGGCCACCCCGCCGAAACTGCCCAGAAGCAGAGGCAGGGTGAGACTTTCCAGAAATGATTTAAGGTTGTCCACGCTGTTCCCCTTTGTCCAGCCATGCCCGCAGCGCGGTCTTGTCCGCGTTGGCCTCCCGCAGAGCGGTGCGCAGCTTGAGAACGTAGTTGAGCAGATCCTGGTTGCGCGTTCCCCGGAAGACCGGCTCGGACACCGGCAGTAAAAACCCCGCGGGCGGCTCAAGGCGCAACGTTTGCGTCTGCGTCAGGAGCGGCCTGGAACACCCGGAGTACAGCAGGAGGCAAAGGCTGAGCAGCCCAGTTTTTAAAATGTTCATTTTCCAAACCCTCCTGTACAAGTGCGTGACTGATGTTTTCCTCTTCCTGCCGGATTTGCCGCCTGCTTTGTTCCAGCTTCGCCAAAAGACCGTTATTCAGACGATTTTCAGCTTCAAGGCGCGCCAGAACGGCAGTTTGGCCCAGATTGGCCTGGACGGCCCGATCCAGCTCGGCGGACAAGACGTCCAGGCGCTCCTGCTGACAGCGGTTCAAGGTAATAGAACACAACAGCAAAGCGCCCAGAACGGCATAGACCACTTTGTTCAACGCGATATCCGCCATGGTCAGCAGTCCCGGTTCAAAGCGTCAAAACGCCGGAAGCTCGCGGGATAATCCTGGCCGGGCAGCAAAAGCTCGTCCGGGTCAAGGCAGTCGGCATGGCTGTACCCATGTATTGCGAAAAATTTATTCTCGTCGCATTCATAACAAGAGCAGCGGGATGCGCAATCCACATACACAGCCAGGGCAACGCCCGATTCAATGGCATCCAGCAACAATTGGCAGGTATAATCACATGTTCTGTCACTGCGCGTCTCCTCGCTGTATTCGCAGGTGGCGCAGCAATGTTCCGAGGTAAGATTCCACATGGCCTACTCCTTGATATTGGCTTCTTTATTTATTGCGCGAATATATTATTCCGATATATTGGAAATTTTATTTCAAACAGACCATTCCGGCTCATTATCGACTAATTAAGAAATTTTATTTCAAACAGACCATTCCGGCTCATTGACAACCAGAAGCTCGGTGCTTTTACTGTTGCATATGGCTTCGCGCATGGCCCTGGCCAGAATGATGCAGCCGGTGGAGGCTTCGCCGGGGCGCTTGGCGCTGTCGCCGTGTATGCGCAGATTTGTTCTGCCCGCGGCGTCGTGCCCCAGAGGCAGAAGGGGCAGGGTAAGCGGGCCGCGGGTGCCGGTGGCCGCGCCTATTTTGTACAGGCCCGCGGGTATTGGCCCCGCGCCCCGCAGCCGTTCCGCTTCCGGCAGGTTTTTGTACGGCCCGGCTCCGCTGTAGCCTTCACCGGAGCACAGCCTCCCCTGCGGATCACGCAACTGCCCGCTTCTTTGGTTATACGTCCAGTACATGCTTTTCACTCCTGAGTTGGAAAGTATACGACACCTTTACGAAGCTATATTGGGTATTTTTTTCTTGATGTGCATATTATACCATACTACAGATAAAAATCAAGAACTTTTTATTCATTAAATATTCATAAAGTTCTGAATATGGCTGTATCTCTTGAATAGCCTACCCTTAATAAGAAATATTTTTTCAGAAAGGCTGTTGGTTCGGAGGAACAAAATTTACAGATTTCCGCCTGGAAATCTGAACGTCAGCCGCCCGGCTGATGTCTCCGCGAAGCGGCGAGAGTCAACCGAAAACCACGTTTTTCGGTTGACTCTCCTCCGCAGGGAAAAGTTTACTTTTCGATGCGGATACCAATAACCGGACAGGAGTTGAAGGAGCGTCTCAAAATTGAACCGCTTATTCGCCAGGGACTTTTTCAGCATTCAACGAAGATATTTTCACCTCCGCGTTGGTTGCAAAATTATGGGCATTGCACATATTATATGCTATGACAGGGGTGCAAATCGAAAGGAGCTGATGCCATGCGCGGTGAAACGGCCAATTTGGCCATCCGCATGGATAAGAGCCTGAAAGAGCGGGCTGATGCTTTTTTTACGAGTTGGGAATGAACATGACCACCGCGGAGGTCTGCCATGAAGCAAATCCTGATTGTTGACGATAATATCGATAATCGCAGGGATACCCAATCCCGGTTGGATGATGATTTTCAGGTTGCCTTCGCCGAATCCGGCGGGCAGGCCGTGCAGATCTGCTCGAAAATCAAGCCGGATATTGTACTGATGGAAGCGGCCATGCCGCAAATGGACGGCTTTGAAACTCTGGCCCGGCTGCGCGAGCGCTTTTCTCCCGAGCAGCTTCCGGTTATTTTTTATACGGCCCATGCGGATCCGGAAATCGAAAGAAAGGCTTTTGAAGCGGGCGCCGCGGATTTCATCACCAAACCCTGTTCCAAAGCCGCGTTTACGCACAGGGTAAATTTGCAGTACCGCCTGGCTCAGCAGCAAACCCATCTTGAAAATGCCATAAAACATCTGGAAGACAGTATTACGCTCTTTTCCGATATGATTGAGTTTCGCGATGAAAGTATCGGCGGGCATGCGCAGCGCACAACAGCCTACACCGGACTCCTGACCGGAGAGCTTTTGCGCGAGGGCGCCTTTGCGGACGAGCTTTCCCAGGAAACCGCCGAGATGATTGAGCGCGCCGCGCCCCTGCACGATGTGGGAAAAATCGGCATCCGTGACGTCATTTTACTGAAGCCGGCTCTGCTGGATGACGAAGAGTTCGGCATAGTAAAATCGCACACGAGCATCGGCGGAAAAATTTTGCGCTACATGTACGCCAGCAGTTCGCAGCCGTATCTGGAATATGCGATCAAGATAGCGGAAGAACACCACGAGCGTTTTGACGGCAAGGGCTACCCCGCGCGGCGCAGGGGCAATGAAATATCCCTGTGCGCCAGAATCGTGTCTCTGGCGGATGTTTACGATGCGCTTACCGACACCCGCACCTATAAAAAACCCATGAGTTATGCCGATGCCTGCCGCGTCATTACCACCGGCGCCGGACACCAGTTCGACCCGGTAATTGTGCGGGCGTTTAATGCCGTTAAACCCGCCTTCTGGAAAATCGCGCAGACGGGCGGAGCCGGTTTGGCGCCAAGCTACATTCAGGCGAGTTTACGCGCCGGAGGCCCGGATTTTTGAAAGATAACGCGCCCGTGGCCGCCCCGGCATTCAGCTTGTCCGGCCCCATAGAACGCGCCGGCCGGTAAGGCCGGGCATTTCAAGCGTAAAATGCGCTAAAATGTTCCGGGCAGGCAGCCGTCGGTCAGCAGCCATTTGAAGGTATTGTTGATATGCTGCTGCATTTCATATTTTGCCTCTTCGGGATTTTCGGCGGCAATCGCCTGATACAGCTTATGGTGGTACTCCAGGGCGATTTGCATTTGTTGGCCGGGCCAGGCGGCCAGACCGCGCTTGTTCGCGTCCAGCATCAATTCCCGGACGCTTTTCAGCATTTCCAGCAGGAAAAAATTTTTGGCAATAACGGCAAGGGCTTCGTGAAAGGCGAAATCCTCCTTGAGAAACTCCTCCGGGTCAGTGCGGGCGAGCATATTGGCCAGAAGCCTGTTCAACTCGTGTTTGCCCGCGGGAGTAACCCGTTGCGCCGCCAGAAAGGCTATTTCACATTCCAGCACCCGGCGCGCCTCCAGCACTTCAAGCAGGTTATGCCTTTTGGGCGCCTGGCTTTTCAGGAAATATTTGCTGAGCAGGGCTACATTTTCCTCCAGATAGCTTCCGCTGCCGACGCGGGTGTCAATCATGCCCAAAGTCTCCAGCGTGCGAATGCCTTCGCGGATGGAAGACCTGCTTACGCCCAGCATTTCCGCGAGTTTGCGCTCCGCGGGAAGGCGCTGGCCGATTTTCAGCGTGCCGGCGGCAATCAGCGCGCATAAATTTTCAAAAACTGAATCTGGTATGGTCATGGTTCACTCCGGATGGCGGAAATCCACCATGACACGTTTCAAGCCGCCCTTCAAGCCGCATGAAACGCTCCGGTACAATGTCACACTTAAAACTTCGCTTCGCTCCGTTTGAAGTGTGAAGATCGCAAAGCAAAAAACGTGGTTTTTGCTTTGCTCCGCCGCCTTAAGGCGGCGCGCCGGGCTTGTTCGCCCGGCGTCAGCACGCTGTTCTATGCGAACATTTAATTGTTACAGCGTACTAGTTGTACCATGTCCCACTTAAAACTTCGCTTCGTTGCGTTTATTGCGCCTTGCGCGAATATTGGAATCAGCGCATAAATGCGGAAAGAACGGAGGAAAACCATGACGCAGATCTTCCAGCATATCCGGGTTGACGGGGCTCCTTACCTGCGGGGTAGACAGTACGGGCATTCGGCTTCCGAAAAAATCGGGCATTGCCTCCGGCTTTACCGCGAGCTGTTTGAAGCTTACGCTTCCATGCGTTGGGAGGAAGCTGCCGGGAAAGCCCTGCTGTTTGAGCCGTTCATAAAGGAATACCTGCCTGACGCGACGGAAGAAATGCGTGGTCTGGCGGAGGGCGCCGGGGTGGACTACCGGGATATTCTGGCCTTGAACTGCCGCAGCGAGCTGATGTTCGCTTTGCCGGACGGATGCACCTCGGCGGTTATACCCCCCGCCGCGTCCGCGGACGGCAAGCCCTACCTTGCGCAAACCTGGGATTGGCTCAAACCGGCCAAGGACAGTTGCGTCGTCCTGGAACTGCGCCAGGAGCCTCTCCCGACCGTGCTTATGGTTTGCGAAGCCGGCTTCATCGGGGGCAAGGGCGTAAACAGCGCCGGTCTGGGCTGCGGACTGAACGCGCTGGGCATAGGACGCGGGCGCCTGGGCGTGCCTTTGCACGTTCTTTACCGGGGAATCATGAATTCCGTGAAAATCTCCGACGCCATCGAGGCGGTGAGCGGAGCGGCCCGCGCCGGATGCGGCAATTTTCTCATCGGCGCGGCTGACGGTCTGGTCATGCATCTTGAGTTCACTCCGGAAAACTTTGATGTGCGGATGGCCGACAAGCAGGCGCTGGCCCATGCCAACCACTATCTTTCTCCTCTATTCATGGGGCAGGATACGCTGAAAGGCATGTTTCCCTGCAGTTTTCCGCGCCTGCACAGGATGAGCGCGCGCCTGGACGAGGAACAGGGCAGGCTTTCCAAAGAGCTGCTTTGGGATATTCTGGCGGATCACGTCAATTTCCCGGACAGCGTCTGCAACCATGAAGACCCGCGCGACGCCAGGTGGTCGCGCTATTGCACGGTGTACGCTCTTTTGATTGACCTTGCCGGGCGGACTCTCTGGGTTTCCCAAGGCAACCCCTGCGAAAAAAACTGGATATGTTTCGGCTTGTAATTCCGGCATGCAAATTCTCGACAAGGAGGCAATAATACCTTTTGTTTGAAGGAACAATGGATTCCTTATATTATGCGTACGGCACGACGGTAACCGCCGCCATGGCGATCCAGGCCCAAAACCCGCGAATTAATTTAGAATATTTTGAGAAAAGGTTGAAATACTCTATTCCTGCTCACATAGAACAGCGTACTGACGCCGGGCGGACAAGCCTGGCACGCCGCCTTAAGGCGGCGGAGCAAAGCAAAAACCACGTTTTTACTTTGCGATCTTATCGCTTGAAACGAAGCGGATGCGTAGTTTTAAGCGATACATGGCGCTTGAATATATTTTAAGAAATTTCCCGGCAGGTATATTGACACAGCGACAAGGGAAGAGTACATTACCAAAAAAATTGGTCTGACCACTGCCCGCGCCTCGGGGTAAAAATTTTTACGCTTTAAAATTGGTCTGACCAGTTACCCGTATCGGCTTGGAGCGCCCGGCGGCATTTTCGCCCAATGATCAAAAACTGAAGGGGTTGTTATGAAACTGAAAATTGTCATGACCGATCTCGCAACCTTTGCGGATGCCGGCATTGAAGCCGGCATAGCGCAGGAACAGGGCTATGACTTCGTTTGCCTGAACACCAAGGATGAAGACGCCCTGGTCGCGGGCGTGGCGGATGCCGACGCTCTGCTGGTGGTATACGCGACGGTTACCGAGAAGGTCATTGCCGCGCTGCGGCATTGCAAAATCATTGTCCGCACGGGGATAGGCTATAATAACATTGATGTGGACGCCGCTACCCGCAGGGGGATCATGGTGGCCAACGTTCCCGACTACTGCCAGGGCGAGGTGGCGGATCATACCCTGGCGCTGCTGTTGTCCTTCGCGCGTAAAGTCACTTTTCTCAACAGCCGGATCAAAAAACAAAGCTGGAGCGTCGTGGCGGCCAGACCCATCCCGCGTCTGGCGGAGACCAGTCTCGGCCTGTATGGCTGCGGGAGCATAGCCCAGGCGGTGGCCAAACGCGCGCAGAGTTTCGGGATAAAAGTCCGCGGGTTTGATCCTTATCTGCCGGAGGCCTCCTTCGCCGCGCTCGGCATAGAAAAAGCCGCGCACAGCGACGAACTGTTCGCCTCCTGCGACTTCATTTCCCTGCATGCGCCGCTGACCCCGGAAACCAGGCACATTATCAACACGGATACTTTAAACAAGATGAAAAAGAGCGCCGTGCTCATCAATACCGCCCGCGGCCCCCTGATCAATACCGAGGATTTATACGCGGCCCTGAAAGCCGGCGTCATTGCCGGGGCGGCCCTGGATGTTCTGGAAACGGAACCGCCGGTCTTTCCTCTGCCCTTGGCCGAATTGGACAATGTGCTGCTCACTCCCCATGCCGCCTATTATTCCGATGCCTCCGAGCCGGAACTCCGGCGGAAAAGCGCGCTGGAAGCCATCCGCGCCCTGACCGAAGGCCGGCCGAAGTTCTGGCTGAACCGGAAAGAACTTGAAAAATAAGGATTTTTATCAGCGGTGATATTTTATAACCAGTAAATATATGGAGAAACCGATGAAGCACAATCAGTCCGAAACCCCCTGGAAGAGCGAGCAATGGTACACCAGCCCCTGGAACTTTGCCGAAGAAGTCCGCAGCGAGATGTCTTTTTCCAAAAACATTCAATTTCACGATGTGACCTTGCGCGACGGCGAGCAGCAGGCCGGGCTCATCTTCAACAAAGACCAGAAAATCGCCCTGGCGGAAAAGCTGGCGGAACTCGGCATTCACCGCATTGAAGCCGGCATGCCCGCCGTGTCCAAGCAGGACGAGGCCGCGATCAAAGAAATCGTCAAACGCAATCTCGGGCCGGAAATATTCACCTTTGCCCGCTGTATGAAAGAAGACGTCAAGTACTCCGTGGATTGCGGGGTAAAACGCATTGTGATGGAAGTGCCCACCAGCGGCCATCTGCTTAAATACGCCTACAAGTGGGATTTCCAAAAAGCCATCGACCAGTCTGTTGAAGCGACCATCTTCGCCCGCGACAACGGCCTGTACGTCTCCTTCTTCACCATTGACGGCACGCGCGCCGACATAAGCGACTATATGCACGTGGTCAAAAGCGTGGCCAAAGACGGGCATATGGATGAACTGACCATTGTGGATACCTTTGGCGGCCTGAACCCCCACGCGGTGCCCTTTCTGATCAAAAAAGTGAAGGAGGAGATCAAAAAACCCCTGGGTATTCACGTGCATGACGATTACGGCATGGGCAGCGCCATAACGGTCATGGCTCTGGCCTCCGGCGCGGACATCGCGCATACCTCCATTTCCGCCTGCGGCGAACGCGCGGGCAACTCCAGCTACGAAGACGTGGCCCTTGCCCTGCTGACCCTGTATGGGGTGGATACCGGGCTGAAGTATGAAAAAATCTATCCCCTGGCCGAATACTTCCGCGAAATGTCCGGGTTGCGCATACGCCAGAACCGCGGCATCGTCGGCGAAGATATCGCGAAAATAGAGTCCGGCATTGTGGCGGCCTGGTACAAAAATGTCGAGGGCATCGCCCCGCTTGAACTTTCCCCGTATCTGTATACCCTGACCGGCCACCCTGACGCTAAAGTTGTAATCGGAAAAATGAGCGGCCTGCCCACAGTGGATATCTTCCTGGATAAACTCGGCTTGAAAGCCGGAGATGACCAGCAGAAGATGGAAATTGTCCTCAAAATTAAAGAAAAAGCTTTCCAGAAAATGGGCCTCCTGACCCTCGGAGAGTTTGAGGAAATAGCCAGGAAGGTGCTGGGCGCTTAGGGCAATTTAATTTTGGGACGCTCCTCCGTAAATTTTTAACCCTACACAGGAGTAAAACATATGTTTAAACGTGTTCTGACTCTGTTCTGCGGCATCCTGGCGCTGGTATTTTTATCGGCCGGCGCGGCCGGCGCCGCCGTGGTCATCAAGTTCGCCCATAACGGAAACACTATTCCCGAAGATCCCCAGAACGTCGCCTGCTACGCCTTCCAAAAAATGGTCAATGAAGGCTCCAAGGGTGAGCTGGAGGTTCAGATTTATCCGGCGCAGCAGCTTGGCGACGCGCGCACCATCACCGAAGGCGTGCAGTTCGGCACCATTGAAATGGCGGATGTGGAAAACGGCCCCATGGGACGTTTTGTGCCTGAAGCCATGCTTTGGGATCTGCCCTACATTTTCAGGGACATCGAGCATGCGCACAAGGTTCTTGACGGCCCCATCGGCCAGGATCTCCAGGCCAAATTCCTGCCCAGGAATATCCGGCATCTGGCCTACAACGACGGCGGATTCCGCTATTTCACCAACAGCAAGCGGCCGATCAAAGGCATGGCGGATCTTAAAGACCTGAAAATCCGGGTTATGGAAAGCGAAGTTATGATTTCCACGATCAAGGCTTTCGGCGCTTCCGCCATACCCATGGCTTTCGGTGAACTGTATTCCGCCCTGCAGCAGGGAGTGGTGGACGGCGAGGAAAACCCGCTGAACCTCATTTTCAGCCAGCGTTTTTATGAAGTGCAGAAATACCTGTCCATGAGCCAGCACTTTTACTATCCGCGCCAGTATATCATTTCCGAAGGCGTCTTTCAGAAGCTGACCCCGGCGCAACAGGAACTTATCAAAACTTCCGCCCTTAAAGCCTGCGCAATCCAGCGCGAAGAACTCGTCAAATACGAGGAACAGATGAAAACCACGCTGGCGGAAAAAGGCATGCAGATTGTGGAAGTGCAGGATTTTGACAAGGCTCCGCTCATCAAAGTTTCCCAGGAACAGGTTTACCCCCTGTTTTACACGAAAATAGCGGCGACGGAAGCTGAAGGCAAAGCCCTGATCCAGCGGATCGTCGATACCAAATAGAGCCTTTTACACCGGAACAGCCCGGCATTGCACATGTATGAACCACGCGGCAGGGGCCAAGCAAAACCCCTGCCGCGGAATTACCGCAATTAAACTGCTCTATAGCGAGGAGCAATATGCCGAACAAAAAAAACCCGCTGTTTTACACCGTCATGAAATATTTTGTCGCTCTGATGATGATGGGTATGACCTTTCTGGTCTTTTACCAGATCATCATGCGCTATGTTTTTAACATGGCTCCTTCCTGGAGTGAGGAAATCGCCAGATATACCTTCATCTGGCTGAGTTTTATCGGCGCGGGCATGGGCTTGCGGGATCGCATACACATCGGCGTGGACGCGGTGGTCAACGCGCTCCCTTTCCAGTGTAAGCGGGTTGCCGCCGTCATAGTGGATCTCATCATCTGCGTCTTCGGGGTGTTTATCATCATCTACGGCAAAGCCGTCATGGAGCTGACCATGTCCCAGTCTTCCCCGGCCGTGGGCCTGTCCATGAGCATCGTTTACATGGCCGCGCCGGCCATGGGTGTTCTGCTGGTCATGTACAGCCTTCTGGATGTGGCCGACATTTTGCGGGGACGCCGCCTGGCGAAAACGGAGGGTGAAAAATGCTGATCACACTCATAGGGACACTGCTCTTCTGTTTCATAATCAACGTGCCCATCGGCTTTTCCCTGGCCGTGGCTTCCCTGGCCTGCGTGTTGTCCTCCGGCAGCATCCCGATCATGGTGATTCCCCAGCGCATGGTGGCCGGCGCGGATTCCTTTCCGCTGATGGCCATTCCGTTTTTTATGCTGGCCGGAACCGTCATGGAGCGCGGCGGGGTTTCCAGGCGCATCGTCAGCCTGGCCAACAATCTGGTCGGACATATTTCCGGCGGATTGTCCGCGGTTTCCATCCTGGCCTGCACTTTTTTCGCCGCCATTTCCGGCTCCACCCCGGCAACCGCGGCAGCCGTGGGCAGTCTGACCATTCCTGAAATGGTGCAGCGCGGTTATGACCGGAAGTACGCTTCAGCGGTGGTCGCCTCTTCGGCCTGCCTGGGCGTAATCATTCCCCCCAGCATCACCATGGTGGTGTTCGGGGTGGTAGCCAACGTTTCCATAGGCAAACTGCTGATCGGCGGCATTATTCCAGGGTGCTTCCTTTCCATGCTGCTGCTCTGCTTGAACTACGCGCTGACCAAAAAACGCGGCTATCCCGTGGCCGACAGACATACCTGGGCGGAGCGCGCCAAAAGTTTGTTGGATGCTTTCTGGGCTTTGATGATGCCGGTGATTATTCTGGGCGGAATTATGACCGGCATTTTCACGCCCACCGAATCCGCGGCCGTTGCCGTGATTTACGGCCTGATCATAGGATTTTTCGTTTATAAAGAGTTGCGCGTGCAAGACTTGGTTCCGGTTTTTTACAGAGCCGCGCTCAATTCGGCCATGGTCATGCTGCTCATTGCCGCGGCCAGCCCCTTCGGCTGGCTGATGACCATTCTGCAGGTGCCGCAACAGGCCTCCCAGGCGCTGCTGGGGCTGACCACCAACCAAAGCGCCCTGTATGTGCTGATGCTGATCTGCTATTTAATTCTTGGCACCTTCATGGAAACCGGCGCAATCATTCTGCTGGTGGTGCCCATTTTCGCTCCCATCGCGCAACAGGTCGGCATTGACCTCGTGCAGTTCGGCGTGGTGACGGTCATTTCACTGGCCATCGGCATGGTGACTCCGCCGGTGGGCATTTCTCTGTTCGCCGTCAGCAGCATTTCGGGCGTCTCGCTGGATCAGCTGTCCAAACAGGTGCTGCCTTTTCTGGGCATCCTCATAATCGGAATGTTCGTACTGGCTTTTGTGCCCATATTGTCAACCTTCCTGCCGGATTTGCTCATATCCGGGACATAGAGCGTTTTAACATTGAAAATGTATAAAGCGCTCTGCAAGGATTTGCCTGCAAATCCTTGCCGCGAGATTGCCGCAAGGCGAACTTGCTTCAGCCGCTGCGACGAAGGAAGCTACGGATGAAGACAGCAGCGATGCTTCGCCGTTAAGCGACAATCTCAAGCGTAAAATGCTCCCCGGCGGCGGTGTCCGCCGCCGGGGAACATTTTACGCTTGAAATAAATCCAGAATTTCAAAAGAACAGGTTTGCCGCATCGCATGCAGCGTTGCATGCAGTTCTTCTTGCAGCGCGGGGGTGAAGACGACTTTCAGGATACAGCCCTTGCGGTCAACCACCGAGGTGTAGGCCAGATTGTCGCAGGCTTCCAGCAGATAACGGAAAAGGCGCGTATCGGAGGGCGCGAGGCGCACGTATAATCTTGATGAAAACGCGCCCGCCGGACTACATGTAATCATCCTGATGCGCTATGGCGATGGTTCTGAATTCTTCGGCAATATCCTGGAAGGCGTCCAGTATGTACGGGCAAAAGTGCGTTCCTTTGCCCTGCACCATTGTGGCCACGGCCTGCTCGTGCGACATGGCGTCCTTATAAACCCTCTTGGCGATCAGGGCGTCGTAGACATCGGCCACGGCCATCATGCGCGCCGGTATGGGGATGCTTTCCCCCGCAAAACCGGAAGGATAACCGGAACCATCCCATTTTTCATGGTGGCAAAAGGCAATATCCCGCGCGACTTCCAAAAACAGCTCGGGCGCTTCCAGTTCTTTTTCCGCCGCCATAATTGTATCGCGTCCGTAGATCGTGTGCTTTTTTATTTCTTCAAATTCCTGCGCATCCAGCCTGCCGGGTTTGAGCAAGATGCGATCCGGCACCCCGACTTTGCCGATGTCATGCAGCGGAGCGGACTTATAAACCATGGTAATCATGTGTTCATTAAGAAAAGATTTGAATTGGGGAAGATCTTTAAGGCGTTCCGCCAGGGCCTGCATATAAAGCTGCGTGCGGCGAATATGCTGCCCGGTTTCGTTGTCGCGGGTTTCGGCCATGGAGGCCATGGCTTTAATCAGGGAATCCTGCAAGCCGGCAAGTTGCCTGGAGCGCACCTCGACCAGGACTTCCAGTTCCTCGTTATGCTTGGCCAGGCTTTTACGCGCCTGCTGCAGGGAAATCTGGGTCTGCACGCGGGCCATAAGTATGGGCGGGCTGATGGGTTTGGTTATATAGTCCACCGCCCCCAACTCGAAACCGCGGGTTTCGTCGTCTTCCTGCGACCTGGCCGTGAGAAAAATTACCGGCACGTCTCTGGTCTTCGGGTTGGCTTTCAGTTCGCGGCAAACCGTATAACCATCCATGCCCGGCATCATAATATCCAACAGGATCAGATCCGGAGGATCTCTGAAGGCTATCTGCAAGGCTTTCTGCCCGCTGGTGGCCACCTTGTTTTTATATTGCGCGCCAAGCAAATAGGTAAGTAAGGTTATATTATCGGCCGTATCATCCACAATCAGGACAACAGCGCGGTCAGCATCGCTCAATGGACTTCATCTCCGGACGTAATGGCGTTCTCGAAAAAAACAAATACAGGACATACAAATATATAAAACCTCAAGGATATATCAAGCAAAAAACAGAAAAAAAACAGAAAATGTTTACGGCTTAATGGAATTTATTTTGACCCGGTAGGCCAGAAGCCCTTCAGCTATGCCATCGGCAAGATTTTCAAGATATTTTTTGTTTTTCAGTCTGCCGGCGTCCGCGCTGTTGGAAAGGTAGCCCACTTCAATCAAAAAAGCCGGCATCCGCGCTCCCATAAGCACAAAAAACGGCGCTGAACGCACCCCGTTGTGCTTTACGCTGAAGCCGCCGCTTTTCAGTTTGGCGACGGTACGCTCCAGCACCAGGGTGGCAATAGCTCTGGATTCATCACGTTTGGCGTTGCGGGTAAGATCGCTCAAAATAAATTGCAGGTCGCTCGTGGCATTCACATCCACGGCGTTTTCACGGGCCGCCACAACAGAAGCGGCATCGCTGCGGGCCACATCCAGGTAATAGGCTTCCAGGCCCAGAGCATCCTTTTTAACGCTGGAATTCAGGTGAATGGAAATAAAAATATCCGCCTTGCGCTCATTGGCCAGGGTGGTTCGTTCCTTCAAATCCAGCTTTTTATCGCTCTCGCGGGTGTAAATAACGGTAAATCCCTTGCTTTGCAGGCGTTTACCCAAAAGCAGCGCAATTTCCAGGGTATATTTACTTTCGGTAATGCCGTTGCCTATGGCCCCGGGGTCAGAACCCCCGTGTCCGGCGTCAACCGCAATGGTTTTAATGCCCAGACCCAGTTGTTGGGCAATGTTGCCCGATACAGCCGGTTTACCTTCCGGAGCGGCGGGAGCTTTGCCCGTGGAAGCGCCGGGAGCGGCCTTGAGCGGTTTGCCTCCGGGCAGGGGTTTATCCGCGCTGATCTCGAGCTTTAAGCGGTAAGGGTTATACAAAGGAGTAATTTTGTAGGATTGAGCCTGGGTCAGATCCAGCACCAGCCGGGTGGTCGCCCCGCTCTGCGCGCTGACGCGCACTTCGCTCACCGGCAAATTGGTGAAGCGCAGTTGTTTTTTTACACCGGGATCCAATCGGGTATTCAGCAGATCCAGCACCAGCCTGCCTGTGCCGTCCACAGCCCCGGGCGCCGGCGGGAGCAGGCTGCTTGTATATTTGGCCTTGCCGGCAAAGCCTATGGTCAGGGTAAAAAGCTGTTTGTCCGCGTCCCAGGAAAGCAGGCTTAAAAGCGCGCCGGAAACCGGGGTTTTGGCGTTGACCACCCCTACCGTCCCTTTGGGGTGCTGAAAAACTCCGGCTGCCGGGACATTTTGTCTTCCAGCAGGCTCCGGCGCGGCCGTTCCGGGCCGGCTTACGGCGGGTTTGCCGCCGGGCGCCAGGCTGTCGCGCAGCCTGGACGCTTCATTTTTCATATCGCCGTTGGGATACCGCGCAAGCAGGGCGTTCAGAACCTTGGCGGCTTCAGCCGGTTGTTTCAGCGGCCCGGACAGAATCACGGCCTGATTGAACAAGGCGTTATCAGCCAGGGCATGGCGCGGATAATCCTGGGCCAGGCGGCTGTACAGACGCGCGGCCAGAAGGTAATCCGCGGTTCTTTTGGAGCGGTCGGCCAGTTCTTCGTGGGAGCGGGCCTCATAAAAAAAAGCTTCCGTGCTGAAGTTCCCCGGCATTTTTTTTATGCGTTCAAACTCCGCGGCTTGCTTTTCCCAGGCCTCGCGCTGCATGCCCCGTCCGGAATCTTTACTCAGCCTTTCAAATCTGCCGATGGCGGCGCCAAGTTCGTCCCTCTGGCTCTGGGCCAGACCCGTGCCGGCAGCACAAGGCGCAAACAAAAAAAACAAGGACAGCAGCGGCGCAAACAGGGAAGCGGCAGGGAAGCGTTGGTGCTGCAAAAATATAAACGGCATATCTGTCGACATTTCCTTCAGGCAATTCGCATTTAGAGCATTTTAACATGGAAATGTTAAAATGCTCTGGCGGCGGGAACCGCCGCCCGCCACACTTCTCCATTGCCGGATCAAAATTACCGTAATTCCGATCCGGCAATGGAGCAAGGGTTTCAAAAAAGTTATTACCGGCAATGCCGGGAGTCAAGCGGAAATCTCTCCGGGCGGACTGAAAAAATCCTTACCCGGAAGCAAAACAAGTGCTATATTTGTATAGTCGATACTGAAAAAGTCGTTTCCGGCTTTTTCAGAAAGGCACGCCGGCTCCAGGGCCGCTGCGCGGACGCCGTAAGTAAATTGCGGCTCGCCTTTCGCCGCGCCCGGTTGATGGCATTGACCGGGTTAGCCGGCCCTTTTTTGATGTATTTCTGGTCGAAAAACACCGGAATTTAACATTTATATTTAACAATATAAATATGTTATATACTTTTAAGAGCCGGCTATAAGACACCGATACAACAGGAGGCACGTCCATGACGAGAGAAGAACCCACAGTGCGCAATGCCGCCACGCTCGGCGGCGGGCTTGTGGTCTCGCGGTTTCTGGGGCTCGGCAGAGACATGCTTTTGGCCTATGTGCTGGGAGGCGGGTGGGCCGCGGATATTTTTCTCGCCGCTTTCAGGATACCCAATTTCGCGCGGCGTCTTTTTTATGAAGGCGCCATGTCCATGCCCTTTCTGCCCCTTTTTAACAAGCTGTGTATTGACAAAGGCCGCGAGGCGGCCTTCAGCTTCGGCCGGGCGGTCATGTTCCGCCTGCTGATTCTGACTCTGGTTCTCGCGCTGCTTTGCAAATACGCTTCCTCTTCCATTGCCCTGCTTCTGACGCCCGGTTTTGCCGCGGAAACCGGACTGCTTGCCCAGGCCGGAAGCCTCATGGAAATCACTTTTTTTTATTTGCCCATTCTGGCGCTTGCAACGCTGCTGGCATGCATGGCCCTGGCTTTCGAGCACTATATCGCGATAAGCATTGCCCCGGCCTGCCTGAACCTCTGCATAATTTTCGCCGGAGTTTACGCTTACCTGGAAGGATATGACGGGTATGCGGCCGCCAAAATTTTCTGCTACGGGGTTCTGGCCGGAGGCGCGCTGCAATTTTTGGCGCAATTACCCGCTTTGTATAAAGAAGGTTTCAGTTTTTTCGGCAAGGCCTCTTTACATTCGTCGGAAGCCAAAGCTTTTTCCATACAAGCCCCGCAAGCTGTTTTCGGCTCCGCCTCCTATCAGTTGGGCGCGGTTATCGCCATGCTCCTGGCCTCTTTTTTGGGAGAAGGCAATATCAGCGCCCTTTATTTCGCCGAACGCATTTTGGAATTTCCCCTGGCTCTGGCGGGTATTGCCCTGTGCACCGCCAGCCTGAACAATTTTTCCGTTCTGGCGCTGCAAGAACGCAAACAGGAACTAAGCCTCGCCCTGCGGCAGGTTTTATCTTTGGGGCTCTGCTTCAGCCTGCCGGCAGCCTTCGGCTTTGCCGCTCTGGCGGAACCCATCATGCATTCATTGTTCGGCTACGGTTCTTTTAACCCGGATACGCTCGAACGCACGAGCCGCGCCCTGGTTTTTTACGCTCCCATTCTTCCGGCCGTCGTGCTGTCCCGCCCGCTCCTGGCCGTGCTTAATGCCGGAGGCAAAGCCTTCGGCACCGCGGCTGTGGCCCTGGCCGCCATGGTAATCCTGGTGGGAACGAGCCTGCTGCTGTTCAATTTTTTCGAGCTGGAAGCCATCACCATAAGCTCCAGCGCATCTGCCTGGGCCAGCGCCCTGGCTCTTATGGCCCTGCTGCGGCGCTCGGGAATATGCGGCCGGACGGCGGGCTTTTTTCCTTGGAAAAGCTGCGCTTGTTACTGCCTCTTCAGCGCCGTGATGTTTGCGGTTTTGCTGGAATTTATGCGCGCCGCGGATTATCTGCGCCTGGGCCAGCCTGCCCGTATGCTTATCGGCATCCCCCTGGGCTTTGCCGTCTTTTTTGTCCTGTGCCGCCTGTTTTACCGGCAGGATTCAGACTTAATCCGCAAGGCGTTATTGTCAAAAGAATAAACTTTAGCTAAACTTTCCTCCATGCAAGACGACCTCGGCTGTTACTATTACCCTGACCCTTCAGACACGCGAACCAGGGTGTATGTGCGCAAAGGCGCCGCGGGGGCGGAATTCAGATTGTGGAGATCCGGCCTGCCGGAAGTATGGGAAAAACACGGCTGGCGCGGCGAGGATGTTTTGCGGGAGGCGACCCGCAAGTTCCGGGAAAGCGCCAGGGGCGAATCTCCGGAAATACCTAAGGGCAACCCTTTGAAGCTGTATGATTTTAATGTCGCTGAAGCCTTACTTAAAGACTTTAAATAAAAACTTTAAATAATAGATTCTTATGACGGAACTTTTCGCCAAATATGGAGACAGCCGCCTGAGGCGCGATCTCCTGCGTGATTTTTGTCTCACGGCGCACTGCCTGGAAGAGCAATTTGCCAGATTTGACGCTTCCGGATCGCTTTCTTTCACCATTATTGCCGAAACGATTGGCAATGACTGCAACAAGGGCTTGCTCTGGCACATAAAAGACAGCTCCGGCCTGCTGTTTAAAAATAAAACCCTGTCCGCTGCCGCGGGGCAGCTTGACTGGACTATAGGCTACCTTTTCCATGAATGTTTGCAGGTTATGGAGGCAGCCTACCAACTGCGGCATTATGGGCCGAAGCTGGCCGTTTTATGCCGTCTGCATTCAACAGGCGCGGGTAAAGTTTCCGGGATTGAACAAAGCCTGCATGAGATGGCGGAGCAAAGCGGAGCCAACCTCGGGCACCACATCGCCCGTGCGCGCGCGCTTATTTCCGCGGCCACAGGCCTGTTTTGCCGTTACCTTGCCGGAGAATCCGCCAACCGTCCGCTGGCCAGATTCATCCATGATCGCGAAAAATTGCTCCGGGACGTTTTCGGCGTCCGGTTTGAAACCCTTTTACAAAGCATATACGGGCAGAATACAGAGCTGGTGTTTTTAGAATCCGCCCTTTCGCTCGCGGAATTGGGGCGCAGGGATAAAGCGGCGCTGGCCCTGCGCAAAGCTCTGGAGATAAACCCGCATAACGCCGAATGCGCCCGGTTGCTTGAGAGTATGCTGGTTACCCCATGAAAAGATATCGTATTGCAGTCATGCTGCCCGCATACTCCAGTCACGGCGGGGCGGAACGTTTCGGCTACCTTTTTTCGGCGGAAATGGCCGAACGCGGCCACCAGACGGATTTTATCTGCTCCAGACAGGAAGCCGAAGCGGTACCCTGGGTTAATGTCATTACCGTGGGCTGGTCCAAGGGGCACGGGCGCATGGCTATGATAAATTTTGCGAATAATGCCGAGACCCTCCGTGAAATTGGCGAATATGACTGCGCCATCAGTCTGGGCAAAACTTTAAGCCAGGATATTCTGCGGGTCAGCCGCGCTCCTTTGCGGGAGTTTCTGCGCTGCTCCGAGCAGCCCCTGCCCTATGGGCCAAGCCGCTGGTTCCGGAACATGCTGCACAGTTTGAAGTATGCGGATCGCCTTACGCTGGAAATTGAAGATCAGCAGTTTCACAGCGGTTGCAAAATTGTGGCTGTATCGCATTTCATCCGCGACCTCACCCTCAAGACGTATCCGCACTTGAAAGCTGAAGACATAGACGTTGTTTACAATCAGCCGGATTTAGCCAGATTTTACGCTCCGGATCCGGAGCAGATACGCGCGGGCCGCGAAGCTTTGGGCATTGCGCCCGATATACTGGCCGTCGGACAGGCCACCAGTAAATTCATGCTCAAATGCACAGGCCCCATGCTGGAAACTATTAAAAATTTCCCTGACAACGTGCATTTTTATGTGGCCGGCGAAGGCGACCATAAGCGTTATGACCGTATGGCCGTAACCTTAGGGCTGGGCAAGCGGGTGCATTTTCTGGGTAAAGTCGAGAATATGCCCCGTTTTTACCATGCGCTGGATGTTTTCGCCCTGCCGACCTATTATGACGCCTGCTCCAACGCAACGCTGGAAGCGCTCGCCACCGGGCTGCCGGTTTTAAGTTCCGTTGCCAACGGGGCTTCCTATTTTCTGCCGCGGGAAAATATTGCCGCGGATCCGGCCAACCCGGCTGAACTGACCAAAATACTGGAAAAACTCCTGGCGCAGGCGGAGAACAACAAAGCGGCCGCGTCCAGGCCGGAGTTCGTCTGGCCGGATGCGGTCAAAGCCGGCGTCAGCAGCTTTGCCGATCTGGTGGAAACTTTTATTGAACAAAAGAAGAGTCTGGTTCGCAGCATTTAGAGCGTTTTAACATTGAAAATGTATAAAGCGCTCGGCAAGGATTTGCCTGCAAATCCTTGCCGCGAGATTGTCGCGAGGCGAACTTGCTTCAGCCGTTGCTGCGCAGCAGCTTACGGATGAAGACAGCAGCGATGCTTCGCCGTTAAGCGAC
>JAISBT010000080.1 GCA_031266055.1 Deltaproteobacteria bacterium | reverse complement strand
GTCGCTTAACGGCGAAGCATCGCTGCTGTCTTCATCCGTAAGCTGCTGCGCAGCAACGGCTGAAGCAAGTTCGCCTCGCGACAATCTCGCGGCAAGGATTTGCAGGCAAATCCTTGCCGCGCGTTTTATACATTTTCAATGTTAAAACGCTCTAATCACTGCGTAGACAGCTTTTTTTTCAATGTCTGGTAATCGGTTTTGCCGTTGCCGAGTTGCGGCACAGCGTCAAGCCGGATGACCCGCTTGGCTGCGTGGAGAGGGGAGAACCCGGTTTTTTTCAGCGCGGCGTTTATTTCCGCCAGACTCAGATTCACAGAGGTGAAAACCGTAATTTCCGGCCCGCTTTCTTCAGGAGTGGATTCAACGGCCAAAAGCGGCGCTCCGCCGGGCGCGTCAGGCCGCGCGGCGAAAGCCTCCAGCAGGGCGCTTTCTATTTGCGGCAGCGAGATCATTTCTCCGCCTATCTTGATAAAACGCTTGAGCCGCCCGGTGAAAAACAGGCGTCCGCCGGCGTCCATGCTTGCCAGATCGCCTGTTCTGTACCATTCTTCGCCTTCAAAGCGCACAAAGGGGCTGGGCGCATCGCCAAGATAGCCGCTGAAAATGCTGGGGCCGCGCACCAGAAGCATTCCGGTTTCTCCTGTGGCCGCTCTTCCTTGAATGACGCCGTTTTCCTCACGCACCAGGGCTGCGGTCACGCTCGGCATAACCCGGCCTATGCTGCCCGGCAGCACGTCGCCCGGACGGTTTACCGCGACCACCGGGGAACATTCCGTAATGCCGTAACCTTCACACAGGGCCGCGTCCGGGCAGCGGGCGGCAAAGGCTTCATACATCCAATCAGGGCATTTTTCCGCTCCCACAAAGGCCAGGCGCAGAGATTCCAGCATATTCGCGCCTTGCGTCCTTTCCAGAAGCCCGGCTAAAAAAGTGGGCGGCGCGGCCAGCATGGTCAGCTTGAAATCGCGCGTAAGCAACGCCAGGCGGTCGGCTTCCGTGGGATTTGGATGGTAAGCCGCCCGCGCCCCAAAAGCCAGGGGCAACACCAGCCCGACCATGAGCCCGAAGGAATGGAAAGGCGGAAGCATGGCCAGAATACTGCTTTCCATAGTCAGATTGAGTACTTGCATAACATCCGCGGCATTGGCCAACAAATTGGCGTGCGTCAGCGGCACGGCCTTGGGCAGGGCTTCCGACCCGGAAGTAAAAAGCACCGCCGCTGTTTCAGGCATTTCAATCCCGGTGAGGGAGCGCATGCAGCGGGCTTTGAACGCTCCGCGTATTTTTTCTCCAGGGCTTAAAGACGCGGCCAGTTTGTCCAGCCGGATCCAGTCCACAGGCAAAGCGTCCGGTTCGCCCCCCTGGCGGGCGAGCCGTTCCAGAAGCTGGGTCGCGCTTACAATATGTTTTATTTCCGTTACCGCCGCGCAATGGCGCAGGTTTTTGTCGCCCACCGTCCAATTGAAGAATACCGGAACTTTTCCGGCGAGCAGGGCGGCCAGCCAGGTAATCACAGCGGCCGGGCTTGCCGGGAGCATAAGGCCGAGGCGCTGTCCGGGCAATTTGCGGAAGCGCCCGGCAAGAATAAGCGCCTGGAGGAGAACTTGCCTGCGGGCGCGCACCCCCGAGCGGTCGGCCAGCAGGGGAGCGTGCGGAGAACTGCGGGCAAGACGGCAAAAAGCCTCCGCAATGTTTGCGCATCCGGCAGGGAGGACAAGAGCCGCTTTGCTTGACGTTGTAAACCAGAGCTTTGGCGCGGGAGCGGCATCGTCCGCTTCCGGCCGGTTTGCCTGGTTGGAAACCGCGCGCAGACAATCGCCCACAGTGACCAGGTTTTCAAGATTGGACAGGCTCAGGCCAGAAAGATCCTCCAGAGCCAAAGCCAGATCCACAAGCGATAGACTATCCAGTCCCAAATCTCCGTTCAGAGCCATGGAATCATCAAGGGGCTGCTCCGCGTCCAGGGCGGCTTTTTTGCGCAGCAGCGCATATACGGCTGTGCGGGTTTCCGGGGAAATTCCCTGTACCTCTTCCGTATGCGCAAGGTCGCGTTCCGGAAGCAGCCGGGGAGTCCGCCCCTGCCAGAAAAAACGCGGCACCAGCATGGCCGGCTGTTTCGCCGCGCTATAAAAGGATTCCAGATAGAGATTGAGGATTGTTTTGTCGTCCTCGCGCAGCAGGCGCGGCAGGTTCGTCGCCTCCGCGAACTCCACCCGCACGGCACGGCGCGGCGCAAAGACAATAAGGTTGCACAAGAGCGCAAGCGCGCCGCGCAGCAGAACCGGAAGAAAATTCGGGGATTGCCCGGTAGCCGCGAAGCTGAAAGAACTGCCCCACAGACCGCTGGTGCGTACCAGCACGACCCGCTGGCCGGGCACTGCCCGCAAGATCGTGGTTAACCCGGAATTTCCGCCGATCACCTCTTTGCCGGAATGGGTAATCCTGCCGGAAGGATAGAAGAGTACGCTGTCCCCGCCTTTCAGGGCCGCCGCCACCGCCTTGAGCCCTGCCTCCACGCCTTTGCGGCCCGACATGCCGTCTTTCAGCAAATCCGGTATGAGGATGGCCCGCAGCAAGCGTCCGGCCAGCCTTCCCGGAAAGCCGCCCATCCGGCGTTCGTCGGCCAGGGGTCGCGGCGCGTATTCCGCAATCAGGGAGTAAACAATAAAGGGGTCAATGAGCGCGGGATGATTGGGTAAAAACAGCACCGGGCCGGGCAGGGTCAGCACGTCCGCGCCCTGGAGCGTAACCTTGTAGCGCAGGCTGAGCAGAAGACGCATAATCAGACCGGCCGGACTGACCTGCCCGGTATGCGGAAAAATTCCGCGGAGAAAGCATTTAGCCCAGTGCAGGAACAGCAGGGTGCAAATGCCGCTTCCCGTAAGGAGCAGGGAGGGCGTAACGCCGCCCAGAGCGGCGAAGAGCAGGCCGAACAGCAGTACCGCGCTGAAAGAGGCAAAGTTGGAGATGCCGAGTATCTTGCCCTTTTCCGTTGCCCCTGCGCGCAGTTGGATGAAGCTGACCACCGGGATGAGGTAAAATCCGCCGCAAATCCCGACCAGCAGAAAAGTTGCCAAAAGATAGGCAAAGATCAGCAAATCCGGCAGCAAGGGGGCCAGACTGGACAGGACAAGCCCTGTACCTATGCCCAGGCCCGCGGTAAGCGCAAAGCGTCTCCAGACCGCGGCTTCCTGCCGCCCCGCGGCTACGGATCCGATGCAGATGCCCGCCATAAGCGCCACCGAGAGCATACTCGTGACCGTATATGAAAAATGCAGCTGCTTCACGCCCAGATTGGTGATGCACAGAAGCACAAAGGAAGCGATGCCGTAAAAAAAAGCTTCATAAACAAGGCAAAGGAAAAGCTGTTGGTCTTTTTTCCGGCATTCCAGAGCATGCAACAGCGAATCAAACGGCCCGCGCCAGGGGAAAGGCGCGGCATGGCCGGAGGGAGAGCGGCTTTTGTTTATGCATAAAGCCGCGGCTACCCCCGCCAGGGAAACAAAAACCGCAAGACAGCCTGCGGCCAGTCTGCCGAAACCGTATTCCCCGGAGGGAGTGAAAGCGGACAGAACCGGGAAAGCGGGAAAATCCAGCACCACGCCGGAAAGACAGACCCCCAGAAGGATGGTGGCGGTGGTGGCCAGTTTGAGCAGCCCGTTGACTCTGGGCACCTCCGCAGGCGCGAAATTTTCCGGAATGGCCCCGTTAAGCGCCGGGCTGAACAGGGTGGATTGCAGGCCCATGATAAAAACTACCGCCACCGCCCCTGTCCAGTTCAAGGTGAGCAGCATATACAGCCCTGCCAGCATGGCCGCAAGCTCCAGCCATTTTGACCAGATCACCATGCGGCTTTTGGCGAATCTGTCCGCCAGCCAGCCCGCCCAGGCGGAAAAAACGATGAACGGCAGAGCGAAAAAAGTCGCGGCCAGGCCCTGAATGCTTTCAAACCCTGCTCCGGCAGCCAGAAAGATGACGGACTGCTTGAAAAAATTGTCGTTAAAGGTACCCAGAGCATAGGCTGTACCCATGCCGGGCAAGCTTCCCCCGCGCCCGCCCGCTTGCTTCCGGGGCTGGATATGGTTCGCGCTGTTCATCAGTACACTCCGGTCGTGTTTTACAGGAAAAGACGCAGTAATTTAATGCGGTTTTTTGCTTTGCTCCGCCGCCCGCCCCGCAGGAGCAGGCGAAGCTTGCTGCAGCCGTTGCTGCGCGGCAGCTTACGGATGAAGACAGCAGCGATGTTTCGCCGTAAAGCGCCGGAGGGAGCGTTTCAAAATTAAATTGCTCCAGATTTTTTCTAAAGTTTTCAGGTTCAAGCTCCAAATATTCTGGAATGTGTTAATAAGGCCGCCGGGTTTTTCAAGGCCGGTTTATATAAATTCAAGGTTCCACCAAAACCTCACGGCAATTTTCCAGATTCAGATATTTTACGGCAATGGCCCGCAGTTCTCCCGGAGTAACTTTGGCGCTTTCCGCGATTTGCTTTTTGAGCAAATCCAGGGGTAAACCCAAGGTAGCCAGAGTGGCGGCTTCAGAAGCGCGCGCCGACAAACTTTGATGCGCGCGGTAATATTCGCCCTGAAGGCTGTTTTTTCCGCGTTCCAGCAACGCTGCCGGGAGGTTTTCCTTATTAAGGCGCTCAATAATTTTCAGAAAGCCGATTTTGGCCTGGGTCAGCTTTTCCGGTTCGGTGCCGATGTAAAAAATCAGCATTCCGCTTTTTTGTCCGTTCCAGGGCATGGCCGTAACCGAATAACCAAGGCTCTGTTTATCGCGCAATTCAGTGAACAGAAGCCCGCTTTGGCCGGCGAGGATGTTTTGCAGCAGGCTTATTTCCGCCGCGTCTTCGTCCGCCATGGGCACGGTCGGGAAAACCAGCATAAGATGCGCCTGGTTGCGTCCGGGCATATTCAGCGTAAGGTTTTTATTTTCCGTCCAGCCGGGCGCATCAAGGCCGCGGGCTGGAGCGTCCGGCACCGGCAGCTTGCCTGCGGCCGCAATAAGCTCTTCGCGGTTAAAGCTGCCGCAAACCGCCAAAACCCAGCTTTCTTTTTTCTGCTTGTCCCAAAATGCGCGTACTTCCGTGTTGGTGAAGGTTTTTACCGTTTCCTGATCCCCCAGTTGCATGTAGCCATAGGGGTGGCTGCCGAATAAAAAGGGGAAAATTCTGCGAAAAGCCAGACCCAGAGGCTGATCCTCCGTAGCTTTGATGGAAGAAATTTGATTGTTTATTACCCTGGAAAGTTCATCCGCGGCAAAAGCCGGTTTGTCCAAAGTCGTTTGCAGCAGAGCGAACATATCCGCGCTGAAGCGTTCAGGGAAGCTGAAATTAAACGCAAAGCTCTGGCGTCCGGAGATAATGTGCAAAGAAGCCGCCCGATCCGCCAGAAAATTTTCATATTCCGTCGCGCTCAACGCGCCGGAGCCTTTACTGAGCAAAGCGGCCGCAGCCGCGGCCAGCCCTTGCCGCCGTTCGTCCAGCAGGGCGTCGCCGCCGGTAAACATCAGGCTGGCGGAAACGTAAGGCAGGGTATTGTCCGGTATCAGAACAAGTTTGCGCCCGGGGCCAAGTTCTATGCTTTCGACTGCCGATTCGCCGGAAACCGCGTTTTTGCCGCCACTGTTTTTTTGCCCCGGCGTCCAATCCCCCAGCAGAGCGGAGGTCAATTGTTCCTCCGTAATTTCAGGGCCGCTTTCCGGAACCAGCGCAACAACAGACATGCGGGACGGCAGAACAAAATTCTGCAATTGTCCGCGGATATCCTGCAAAGAGGCTTTACGCAGAGTGTACAGGTAATTTTCCTCACTCCGCGCCCCATCTTCAAAAAATTCAAAATAACCTATTTTGGAAGTCAAACCGGACAAGGTTTCCTTGGAACGAAAAAGCTTGTCTTCGGCGTTCAATTTTACCCGGTTCAGTTCCTGTTCGGTGAAGCTGAGCGCATCCAGCCGTTTGAGGTCTTTTACCAGCTCCTCCCAAAACGCGCCAAGTTTTTCCGGAGGCAACTCCGCCGTGAGGTACAGCAAACCAAGGCGCTCAAAAGTATAATTGTCAAAACCTATGTCATCCACCAACTGTAAATTGTATTTATATTTTCGATATAAATAGGAGGTTTTGCCTTCGGCCAGCAGTGAAGAAAGAACATCCAGATGCGTTGAACGCGCGCTGGCCTGGGCGATGCCCGGAAAGGCCATGCCGAGGTATACCTTGCTCCAGGGGCCTTTTTGCACGCTGACGCGCGGCCCGTTTTCAGGCAGCCCGTCAAGGTCAATTGCGTCCGGTCGCGTCAGCGGGCGCGTGTTTTTCAAGGGAGCATAGATTTTGTTTATTTCCTGTTTCAACGCGGTGGGGTCAACATTTCCGCAAACCAGGAGCATGGCCGACTGAGGCTGGTAATACCGGTTTATATAATTGAGCATATCCTTGCGGGTAATGCTGTTGATAACGTTTTCGTAACCGATGATCGGACGCTCATAAGGCGTCCGGGCGAGGCTCAAAGCCTGGATGCGTTTGAACAGGAGATCCGGGGGGTTGTCTTCTCCCCGTTTAAGTTCGGCCAGAACAACTTTTTTTTCCGCGGCAAGCTCCTTGTCATCCAGAAGGGGGTGGAAGGCCATATCTTCCAGAACATCCAAACCCACGCGCCAGTGCTGCGCGGGCAGCTCCGCAATATACACGGTATAGTCAAAGCTGGTGGCCGCGTTACAGTAACCGCCCATCTTTTCTATTTCTTCCGCCAGATTTCCGGCAGGGCGTCTCCGCGTGCCTTTGAACGCCATATGTTCAAGCAAATGGCTTATCCCGGCTTCTTCCGGCGTCTCATATGCCGAGCCCGCGTGTACAAAAAGGCGCATGGACACCAGAGGGAAACGCGCGTCTTGCTGAATCACCACCTGCAAGCCATTGGCAAGTTTGAATACTTCCGGACGGTTTCCGGAATTCGCGCAGGCAAGTTCAGCCTGGATATTGAATAGACAAGCCATTAAAAAAGTGCCGCACAAGCTGAAAATTTTTCGCACGCTGCCGCGCATCTTAAAACTCCTGTAAAATTTTGCGCCTTGAAAACATACATCTTCATTGACTCATGGATATTTTGCTCAGTAAAAGTTCATGGCTGGAAAAAGCGTTTTCGTCCCGATCCGGCAAGGCCAGTCCCAAACCGGTCAAAACAACGGTCAGGGGAGAAATGTAGCTGTCGCTCCAGTCAAACACAAACTCAAAAGCAGGTTCGTCTTCTCTTTCCGGAGAGAAAGCTTTCCGCACGATCGGCAGAATGGTTTTGATGTCCAGCGCCGTATCCTGTTTTTTGCCTTTTTTTGTCCACGGCAGTACGGAGCAGTCCGCAACCGCCTGCGCAGCCTGTATAAATAAAGCTTTACGCTCTTCTTGGCCCTTCCATTGCACCAAATATGTCTCGGTGACGGATTCACCCGGACGCCGGCCCAGAGGGAGTTTTTGCACGCTCTCGATAAGCAGGCCGGGCGGCAGCCCCACAAATGCCGCGCGTACTTCTTCCGCTTGTCTGGCCTCGCGCAGATATAAAGAAAGCCATTCGCAATTGCTGGCAACGCCGACAGGCAGAGCCCGGGCAAAAGAGACCAGAGGGGACGGATTGAAACCCTGGCTGAAGGCCAGGGGCAGCAAACCCCGGCGCATGGCCCGTTCAAAGATAGTTTGTATTTCAAGCTGGCTGATAAAAACCGCCTGGTCTTTTTTGCTGTACCAGACCTGATAATGGCTGACTTTGGCGGTTAAAGAAGCGGACAAGGCCGGAGGCGCGCTTTTCCTGTTTGTCTGTTCTTCACGGGTAATTACCCGGCCGTATGCATCCAGCCTGGGTTTATGCGCGTCCTGGTCGCGCTTTTCAAAATTGAGCATATTGGCCAGGCCATCCGCGCATACGCCGCAACCCTGGCAGGCACTGTAGCGGCAATCGGGCGTCGGTTCGGCCGCCAATCCTTTTGCGCGCTCCCGGAGTAAAAATTTTTTATCTATTCCGCTGTCCAGATGCTCCCAGGGCAAAGCGGCGTCCAAAGCGAAACCGGCGGTAAATTCCCCGGGGTCAAGCGCATGCTCCCGCATGGCTTCAAGCCACGGGTCAAGGCTGAATTGATCAACCCAGGCCGTAAACAGGGCTCCCTTGCGGTAAGCGCTTTCAATCACGGGAGCCAGCCTGCGGTCAGCGCGCGATAAAATTCCTTCCAAAAAACTCATTTGCGGTTTATGCCAGCGTATTTTTATGCGTTTTTCCGCTTTAGACGCGGCCAGAAGCAAATCAACGCGCCGCTGCATTTCTTCCGGACAAATCTGATCTTCCCATTGGAAAGGAGTATGGGGTTTGGGCACAAAGATGGACACCGAGGCGGTAACCTGTAAACGCTTAATGCCCGGCCCCGCCGCATCGCGCACTTTACGGCAGAGATCGATAATGGCGTATAAATCTTCATCCGTTTCGGCAGGAAGGCCAAGCATAAAATAAAGTTTGATCTGCTGCCAGCCATGCTCGAAAAGTTTTTGCGTATGTAAAAGTATTTCCTCTTCGGTAATGCCTTTGTTTATGACATCGCGCAAACGCTGGCTGCCGGCTTCAGGAGCCAGGGTTGCCCCGGTGCGCCGTATGCCGGCCATACGTTCCATAATGGAGTCGTCAATGGACCCCACGCGCAAAGAAGGCAGCGACACCGCAACCTGCTCCCGGGCGCAGCGTTCGACGGCGCCGGTAAACAGAGTTTTGAGCGCGGAAAAATCGCCCGTACTCAACGACAGGAAGGACACATCATCATAACCGGTTGTATTCAGACATTTTTCCAGCAAATTTTCCAGAGTTGCCAGGCTACGTTCCCGTACCGGCCGGTACAGCATGCCGGCCTGGCAAAAACGGCAGCTTCTTGTGCAGCCGCGGGCGATTTCCAGGCTGAGGCGGTTATGTACGGCTCCGAAAGGCAGGGGCTGGCGCAGGGGATACGGGGCTTCGTCCAGAGAGGCTATAATTCTGCGTTTTATAACCGTATAATCAGGTTTTAAAGGTTCAGGAGCGGTTCTGGACTTTGCGGCTTTGAAATATTCCGGTATATACAGTCCGGGTATTTTGCCCGCTTCCTCCAAAATCCAGGTCTTAGCCTGCCGCCCGGTTTTAGCTTTTTCCACCAGCTGTAAAAAATCCGCCATGGCCTCTTCCCCGTCACCCAGAAACATTACGTCAAAAAAAGGCGCCATGGCTTCAGCGGACATGGTGCAGCCGCCGCCGGCCACAATCAGCGGATAAACGTCATTTTTACGTTCGCTGCCGTACAGGGGCAGCCCGGCCAAATCCAGCATATACAAAATGTTTGTGTAGCAAAGCTCATGCGTCACGCTGAAGCCGATAACGTCAAATTCCGCCAGCGGCGTATCGGATTCCAGACTACAGAGCGGAGCCTTGTTTGCCTTGAGCACAGCGCCGCCTTGCGCGCAGGGGGTAAAAACCCTTTCAGCCGCCCAGCCGTCGTGTTCATTGACCAGACCGTAAATAATTTTCTGGCCGAGATAGGACATGCCCACTTCATACATGTCGGGAAAGGCCAGAGCAATGCGCAGACGGACGTCGGCAGGATTTTTGTGCGCGGATCCTTCTTCGATGCCTGTATAACGGCTTGGCTTCGGCAGTATGCCTAAAATATCGCGCAATTATTTACCACGAATAAGGCCGGTAAATTCGGAAGAACCTTTGGGCGGGTTTTTCAGATTTATTCCGCCAAGACCGCCCGAGCTCAAAGTCAGATTGGAAACGGCTTCCAGATATCGGGTGTTCAGTTCTTCAGGATATTTTTTGTATGTGTACAGGATATGGTCAGCGCTTATCTCGCCGTCAAAGCTCTGATCAAAAGGGTAGCCGTAGGGCAGAAGCATCATCTGCACCCCTTGCTGAGTGGGAACGGATTGCAGAATGGCTATATCTTTCAGAAGCTTTTTTTCCGCATCATATTTTCCGATAATCATTTCACCGGTGATTATTTTTACCAGACGTAAATCATAAGCCATGTTTATCTCCTGATTTTAATTTAAATGGTTGGATCTGAAACTGGAAATTCACGCGGCATGCGGGCTGTTTTGTTCAAAGCCATGCCCTAATGCGTCATTGACAGGTTTTTTGTAGGCGATAAAGTTACAACGGCATACCGGGGCATTTTCAGCATCTTTTATGTTTACTTCAACATGAACGATTTTTGCCGATTCGCTGATTAAAACAGCTTCGGCCACAACCGGCCCGTTTTTTGCCGGGTTCAAATACGATACATGACTGCTCAAGGTAACACAATGGCTTCCATTGCCGACAACAGCCAGAACCATGGCGATATCGGCCAGGGTGAACAGGGCGCCGCCATGCGCCATGCCCAGGCCGTTAATCTGGTTTTCCTCCAGAGGCATCCGGGCTTTGCCGTAGCCGGCTGCGCACTCAAGAGCTTCTATATTGAAAAATTTACATATAGGACTGTTATTTTGTAAATGATATAAAAATTTTTCCCGCATAAAGCGCTCTCCCATTTATATTCCGGGTCAAAACCGCGGGACGCGGTTTTGACCCGCCGGCTGAAACGTCAAGTGCTATAGCCTAAAAAAGGCAGAGGAGCAATATGCATCCGCCAATATGCAGCCATTGCGCAACAGCCCCGGTTTGTATAAAAATAATTGTAAACACATCTTTTCAAAATGCAACTTCGGTAATATTATAGACATAGTGTTTAAAACAGAACCTGCGCA
This sequence comes from Deltaproteobacteria bacterium, assembly GCA_031266055.1. Taxonomy (GTDB): domain Bacteria; phylum Desulfobacterota; class Desulfovibrionia; order Desulfovibrionales; family Desulfovibrionaceae; genus WRHT01. The sequence continues at coordinate 2,378 of JAISBT010000080.1, read as the reverse complement.
TACATAAGCGGCAATGCCCGCTGCAGATATAGGAGGGCATTATGTGGGAATATTCTGACAAGGTACGCGAACTTTTTTTAAATCCCAAAAATGTGGGAGTATTGGAAGGCGCCAACGCCATAGGCGAAGTAGGCAGCCTTTCCTGCGGCGACGCGCTTAAATTGTTTTTAAAAATCGAAAACAACCGCATTGTGGACGCCACGTTTCAAACCTTTGGCTGCGCCAGCGCCATAGCCTCCAGCTCCATACTTACGGAAATGCTCAAAGGTAAAACGGTTGAAGAAGCCCTGACCATCAGCAACAAGGAAATTGCGGGGGCTTTGAATGGACTGCCCAAAGAAAAAATGCATTGTTCGGTAATGGGGCAGGAAGCGCTTGAAGCGGCCATACGCAACTGGCGTGGCGAACCGGCGGCGACGCAGGAACAGGGCGGCGAAATTGTCTGCAAATGTTTTGGCGTTACCAAAGCGCTGATTGTCAAGGCAATCAAAAAAAACAACCTGTCCACCGTGGAGGAAATAACCAATTTTACCAAGGCCGGCGGGGCATGTGGAGAATGCAAGGAAAAAATTCAAGCGATACTTAAAGAAATTGCCGGACGGGCTCCAGGCGGCGTTATTACGGATTTGCGTATAAAACCGGCGCAAAATCTTGCAAACCCGCTGCCCTTGACCAATATTCAACGTATGCAAAAAATTATGTCCGTGCTTGAAGAAATTGTCCGGCCTCGTCTGAAACAGGATGGCGGTGATATTGAACTGGTGGATATCAACGGTAAAACCGTAACCGTTGCCCTGCGCGGAACTTGTTCAAGCTGCCATGCCAGCAAACTTACTGTTGAAGGCCTGGTGCAAAGTACGCTGCGCGAACAGGTTGAACCGGATCTGATAGTCAAGGAGAACATGTAATGAGCCACAAACTGGTTTATTTTGACAATAACGCGACCACAGCCGTCGCGCCGGAAGTGCTGGAGGCCATGTTGCCTTATCTTAAAGAGGAATACGGCAACCCTTCCAGTATGTATTCTTTTGCCGGTAACGCGCAGCATGCGGTGCAAAAAGCGCGTAAACAGGTTGCGGCCCTGCTGGGAGCGACGCCGGATGAAATAATTTTTACCGCCTGCGGTACGGAAAGCGATTCCACGGCCATTTATTCCGCTCTGGAGGCTCAGCCGTCGAAAAGGCATTTTATCACCACCCGTGTGGAGCATCCGGCAGTACTGGCCGTGGGGCAGCACCTGGAAACAAAAGGCTGCCGGGTTACTTTTCTGGGAGTGGACGGCAAGGGCCGCCTGGATATTCATGAACTTGAAGACGCTTTAAGCGCTGACACCGCGCTGGTTTCAATCATATTCGCCAATAATGAAACCGGCAATATCAACCCTCTCGACAAAATAGCCGCCTTATGCAAAAAACGCGGCGTTCTGCTGCATACGGACGCGGTGCAGGCCATCGGCAAGCTGCCTGTCAATCTGGCGGAACTTCCGGTGGATTATCTTTCGCTGTCCGGGCACAAGCTGCATGCGCCCAAAGGCATCGGCGCCCTCTATGTACGGCGGGGTACCCCGTTCCGTCCGTTTTTACGCGGCGGGCACCAGGAACACGGGCGCAGATCCGGCACCGAGGCTGTCCCGTCCATAGTGGCTCTGGGCAAAGCTTGTGAATTGGCCGCCGGGCACATTGAAGAAGAAAACGTCCGGGTGAGGGCTTTGCGCGACAGGCTGGAAAGCAGGATCATCGGTCTGATTCCGGACTCCATCATCAACGGCAACCCCGAATACCGTCTGCCGGGCACAACCAATGTCGCCTTCAAGTATATTGAAGGCGAAGCCATTCTTCTGATGCTGAATCAATATAATATTTGCGCCAGTTCCGGTTCCGCCTGCACTTCGGGCAACCTTGAGCCTTCGCACGTACTGCGGGCCATGGGTGTGCCCTTTACCTTTGCGCACGGCTCCATACGCCTCAGCCTCGGCCGTTATAACACGGAAGAGGAAGTGGATTACGCGGTGGAAAAACTTGTCAACATCGTGCGGAGACTGCGCGAAATTTCCCCTTACCGCGCAAGCGCCGATGAAAAAAATGCCGGGTGCGACGGGTCATGCGGCTGTTGTAATTAGAGCATTTTAACATTGAAAATGTTGAAATGCTCTGGCGGCGGGCACCGCCGCCCGCCCCGCAGGCGCAGGCGAAACTTGTTTCGCCGTAAAGCGCCGGAGGGAGCGTCTCAAAATTAAATTGCTCTAGTACGCTGTAACACTTAAAAGTTCGTATAGAACGGCGTACTGACGCCGGGCGAACAAGCCCGGCGCGCCGCCTTAAGGCGGCGGAGCAAAGCAAAAACCACGTTTTTTGCTTTGCGATCTTCACACTTCAAAC
>JAISBT010000018.1 GCA_031266055.1 Deltaproteobacteria bacterium | reverse complement strand
AAATGCTCTAATACCATGTCACACTTAAAACTTCGCTTCGTTTGAAGTGTGAAGATCGCAAAGCAAAAAACTTGGTTTTTGCTTTGCTCCGCCGCCTTAAGGCGGCGCGCCGGGCTTGTTCGCCCGGCGTCAGTACGCTGTTCTATACGAACTTTTAAGTGTTACAGCGTACTAATTCAGTATGTAGCGCAAGGGGTTCACGCAAACGCCGCCGACACGCACCTCGTAATGCAAATGCGGGCCGGTGCTGCGTCCGGAGTTGCCGACCAGACCGATTTTATCTCCGCGCATGAGCGTTTGTCCAAGGGTAACCGTGGATGCGCTCAAGTGGGCGTAACGGGTCGTTATATTGTTCCCGTGGTTGATAATAACGCAGTTGCCGTAACCTCCGTCCCATCCTATGAAGGTCACGGTGCCTTTTGCCGGTGAACGCACAGGGGTGCCCATGCGGTTGGCAATATCCAGGCCCTTGTGAAAGTCCGAAGTGCCGCTGCCAAAGGGGGAAACTCTGTTTCCGAAGGTGGAGGTGAGGTAGCCTTCCACCGGCCAGGTGGAGGGGGTAGAGGCCAGAAGTTCGCGGTTTTCACGCATGGCGTGCAGCAAATCCTGCTGGCGCAATTCTTCCACCCGGGTGTCGGTGTCCATTTGATCCAAAAGGCTGTGTACGCGGCGGGAAAGTAATTCCTGCCTGTACAAGGGCAGCGGCTGCAAACCTGTGGGCATCGGGCCGCCGGTGCTGGTAACGGGGCCGCCGCCGCCTCCGTTGATTTCCTCAAGCTCTCTGTCCAGATTCATCATGACTCTGAGTTTTGAGTCAAACTGCTGCACCCGGGCCAGATCGTTCTGCAGCATCATCAGCTTTCCGCCTATATTCGCGATTTGGATATTTTGTTCCTGAATGGTTTTGGTCGCTTCTTTCAGTTTGTTGGAGAGGAAGGTGGTCTTATATTGATAACCCCAAAGATACATGGAGCATCCGGCAAGACCGAGCACAAGAAAGAGCGCGCTGAAAAAAACCCAGCCCCGTAAATTCAACTGCCGCGATGTCCCTTTATTTTCACGAAAAACAACAATATGATATTTTCTTAAAAGCATAGGTGAACTATCCTCGCAGAATTTTTATAACCCAGGTTGATGATAAATAGCCGGCCTTGAAAAATCATGTAACCTGTTTATATCATACCCATAAACAATGCGCTTTTCAGGCGGAAGCCGCGCGCGGGTTTTTTGGCGCCGGACGATGACCTGGAAAAAGCGTAAAATTATAACAATTCTGCTAAATCCTATATGCTGCCGGGATTTTATGTCAAGTAAAAAACTTTTTTTTGCTGAAACTGTTTGTGCTGTCAGCGCGCTTTCTATAGAAAGTACTGCCGGAAGTATGGCGCGCATGCGGGAAAGGCGGAGGAACAGGCATGAGCGGAAATTTTCGCGTTAATGATTCCGCGCCGGGCAATGGCCCGGAAGGGCGGACTTCAAGCCGCAAAAAGGAAAGCGGCCTGACGCGCTTCAAGCGGGGCCGCGTGCGGGGCGAAATAGTCAGCGGAGTCTTCGTATCTTTGGAACCTGCCGCGCCGGGCACAGCCTGGGTCAATTTTGAAGGCGACAAACTTCTGGCTGTTTTGCCGGAGGAATGGGCAAAACAGGCCAGGCGCATTGTTTCCGGCAAGGGCCTGGGCGCCGCGTCCGCGGAGGCGGGTGAAAAAGATTTTCCTTTACGGCCGGGCAGTCAATGTTATTTCGCGCTGGAGGCTCTGGAACCCGAACCGGTGCTGCGTATGCTCGGACTTGACCCTCTTGCGGACGCCCGCGAAGGAAAGGATGGGCTTTTCGGGGCGTTCTTGAGCGGAGCGCGGGCGATGCCCCCGGTTCAACTCATTTCGCGTTACGCGGGTTTTTGCGCGGATATGGACGGCTTGCTGCGCAGGCGGCTGTGGCCTGCCCGTAATTCCCTTTACCGCGCGGCTTACCTGGATTTTATACAAAATGAAAAAGAGGCGCGGGGTATTTACGCGCGGTTGACTCTGTGCCGGGCGGCGGTGGTGCTGGCCTTGAAACCGCGCGGCCTGCGGGATTTGTTGTTTTTACCCTGGCTGAACCCCCAAGCTTCAGGCGTCAACATGGCAATACTGGCCGCGGACGCGTCCGTTGACCCGGCGGCGGGCCGGAAGTTTATCTTGCAGGCGCTGTATCCTTCCGGTATGCGGATGGAAATTCGGGGGAAGCTCGGAGCAAAACCGGAAAAAGAGCCGAAACAGGATTTTGTTGCGCAACTGCGCCGGGCCGCGGATGGAAATGACCTTTTTTCGGCTTTACTGGCTTTGTACCCCGGGGATTTGCGCGGCGGCTTTTCTTTGCGGGCCTGACTTGCCAGGTCGCGCTGTTTTGGATAGAAAAACTGCACAAACGTGCAGCCGGTAAATATTTTGTCATACAGGAGCGGAAAATATGCTGGATTTGAAAATATTGCAAAAGTGCCCGGAGCTGGTTGAGCGGGCTTTGGCCGCGCGTCATTCCGACATAAAACTTGCGGATTTCAAAAAACTTGATGAACGCCGCCGCGGCTTGCTGAGTGAGGTGGAAGCCCTGAAAAGCGCAAAAAACAAAATTTCGGCAGCAGTCGCCGGACTAAAGCGGACCGGAGGCGATGCCGCCGCGCTGCTGCGGCAGTCGAGCGAGCTTGGGGCCAGAATAGTTGCGCTGGATGCGGAAACAGAAGCAACGAAAAGTGCTCTGGACGCATGGATGCTCCGCCTGCCCAATATGCCGCATGCCGATGTTCCGGTGGGTAAAGATGAAAATGACAATGTCGAAGTAAAAAAATGGGGAAATATTCCTTCTTTTGATTTTACGCCCAAAGAGCATTGGGAAATCGGCAGCGGGCTGAACGGCCTGGATTTTGACCGGGCCGGCCGCCTTGCGGGCAGCAGATTTTGCGTTTCCTGGCGCTGGGCCGCGCGGCTGGATCGCGCCCTGGTGAATTTTTTTCTGGATGTGCATACCAAAGAGCAGGGCTACACGGAAGTTCTGCCCCCGCAGATTGTCAACCGCAAAACCATGACCGGCACAGGGCAATTGCCCAAATTTGAAGAAGATTTATTCAAACTGGAAGGGTGGGATTATTATTTGATTCCCACAGCCGAAGTGCCGCTTACCAATCTGCACGCTCAGGAAACTTTGGAAGAGCGCGAACTGCCTCTGGCGTACACCGCCCAGAGCGCCTGCTTCCGCTCGGAAGCGGGCAGCCACGGCAAGGATACCAAAGGCCTGATCCGGCAGCACCAGTTTACCAAAGTGGAAATGGTGCGTTTCGCGCATCCGGACGCCTCCTGCGCGGAGCTGGAACTTATGCGCGGCCATGCCGAGGAGCTTTTGCAGCGTCTGGAACTCCCCTATCGCGTTATTGTCCTGTGTACAGGCGATATGGGCTTTGGCGCGGCCAAAACGTATGACCTGGAGGTGTGGCTGCCCGGACAGAACAGGTATCGCGAAATATCCTCCTGTTCCAATTGCGGCGATTTTCAGGCGCGGCGGGCCGGGATCCGTTTTCGTCCCGCCGGCGGAGGCAAAGCGGAATTTGTGCATACCCTGAACGGGTCGGGGCTGCCCACCGGCAGAACGCTGGTGGCCATACTGGAAAACAACCAGCGCAAAGACGGATCGTTCAGCATACCCAAGGCTTTGCGGCCTTATATGGATGGAGTGGAGGCCATAGAACGCTGTAACACTTAAAGATGTACATGTAAAAATGTACATGCGACAGCGTACTGGCCGCCGGGCGGACAAGCCCGGCGCGCCGCCGGAGCATTTCCGGATCAAAATTACAGTAATTTTGATCCGGAAATGGAATTATACGGAAAGCTTTCCGCCCTCGGCCAGGGCTTTTTCGTTCAGCGCGACCACAGCGGGTTTTTTGGCGCCGAACACTTCCCGAACCTGATTCATCAGCGTTTCGTTTTTGACCACCTTGCTTTTCCCAAGGTAGGCGCCCAGCATAACCATGTTGGCGACCTTGTTGTCGCCGAGTTCCTTGGCTATTTCATTGACCGGCACGTAAATGACGTCAATATCTTTGCGCGACGATGGTTTGTCGATAATGGACTTGTTGACCAGCAACAGCCCGCCCGGTTTGACGAAGCTTTCAAACTTGAGCAGGGAAGGCAGGTTCATGGCGATTACGCAAGTAGCTTCGCCCGCGCTGATGGTTGGGGAACCGATGGCCTTGTCGGAAATATGCACGCTGACGTTGGAGGTGCCGCCGCGCATTTCAGCGCCGTAAGACGGCAGCCAGGAAACTTCCCGGCCTTCCGCCATGGCTGCCTCGGCCAGCATTTTACCCATGGAAAGCACGCCCTGCCCGCCGAAACCGGCAATAAGTATGTGTTCATTGTTCATTGCCTGGCCTCCTTGTCTTTTTTGACGCCCAGCTGGTAATAGGGCAGCATGTTTTCCTCCATCCAAGTCATGGCTTCCGTGGCGCTTACGCCCCAGTTGGTCGGGCAGGTGGAGAGAACTTCGATAAAGTTGAGTCCATGGCCGTTTTGCTGGTATTCAAAGGCTTTTTTGATAGCTTTTTTGGCGCCGAGAATATTCCTGGTATTGTTTACCGCCACGCGTTCGACATAGTAAGCTCCTTCGTGCGTAGCCAGCATTTCCGAAACGCGCATGGGGTAGCCGTTCACTTCCGGATTGCGCCCGTTGGGGCTGGTGGTTGAGATTTGGCCGATCAGGGTGGTCGGCGCCATCTGTCCGCCGGTCATGCCGTAAATGGCGTTGTTGATCAGGAAAACGCAGATTTTTTCTCCTCGGGCGGCGGCGCTGTTTATTTCAGCATTGCCTATGGAGGCAAGGTCGCCATCGCCCTGGTAAGTGAAGACCAGAGTGTCGGGGCGGCTGCGTTTGACGCCCGTGGCTACGGCGGGAGCGCGTCCGTGGCAGGCCAGCTGCATATCGCAGTTGAAATAGCGGTAGGCAAAAACGGCGCAGCCCACCGGAGCCACTCCGACGGTTTTATGCGACAGGCCCAGTTCTTCAATACTTTCCGCGATGAGGCGGTGAACTATGCCGTGGGCGCAGCCTGGGCAGTAATGTGTGGGCGTGTCCGTGAGCATTTTGGTTTTTGTAAAAATAGCTTTTGACATTTGCTTTGTCCTCCGAGCAATTTAATTTCGAGACGCTCCCTTAAGGCGCTAAGCGGCGGAACCTGCCGCCGGAGCGGTGCAACATTTTCAAGGTTAAAATGCCCTTACGCCGTTTTCAGCCCGCGAATAAATTCGGCTATATCGCCCGGCCCCGGAACGTTCGAACCAAGAAAGCTTTGCAGTTCAACCGGTTTTTTGCCGTTGACGGCCAGGCGTACATCCTGCACCAGTTGCCCGGCGGACATTTCCACGGCCGCAAAGCGCTTCACCCGGGCTTGCCCGGCAATATTCTCCAGGGGCAGCATGGGAAAAGGCCATAGGGTGATGGGGCGAAACAGGCCTACTTTAATGCCCTGCGCCCGGAGGTTTTCAATAGCGTTTTTGACAATGCGGGCAACCGTGCCATAGGCCACAACCACATACTCGGCGTCGTCCAGATGGAATTCTTCAAACAGGACTTCGTCTCTTTCGATGATTTTGTACTTGGCTTGCAGGCGTCCGCACAGTTCGTTGAGTTCGTCGACAGTGATGTACAGGGTATTGATCACGGCGCGCGGGCGCGAGACTCCGTCCCAGCCGGTGGTGGCCCAGGATTTGTCATATTCGGCGATTTTGACGGGTTTAATCTCCACCGGTTCCATCATCTGGCCCAGCATGCCGTCGCCCAAAACCATGCACAGCACCCGGTAATAATCGGCGCGGTCAAAGGCTTTGGCCATCAGGTCGCAGGCTTCCTGAATGGAGGCCGGAGCGTAAACCAGGTTGTGATAGTCGCCGTGGCCGCCGCCTTTCACCGCCTGAAAATAGTCGTTTTGCGAGGCCTGGATGGATCCGATGCCGGGGCCGCCGCGCATCATGTTGACCACAACGGCGGGGGTTTCAGCGCAGGCAATGGAACTGATGCCTTCCTGTTTAAGCGATATGCCCGGACTGGAAGAAGAAGTCATCACGCGCACGCCGGCTCCGGCTGCGCCAAAAACCATATTGATGGCCGCGACTTCACTTTCAGCCTGCAAATAAACTCCGCCGACTTCCGGCAATCTTTTGGATAAATACTCGGGGATTTCACTTTGCGGAGTAATGGGGTAGCCGAAGAAATATCTGCAGCCGGCCGCAATCGCGGCTTCGGCAATGGCTTCGTTGCCCTTCATAAGCATTCTTGCCATAATCTTGAACCTCCTTGGTTAATCTTTGTACACGGTTATGGCTACGTCAGGGCAAGTCAGAGCACAGGAACGGCATCCCGTACATTGCGCGCTGTCCATACACTCCGCCGGGTTGTAACCTTTGAGGTTGAAAACGGTCGGCGACAGTCGGAGAATTTTTTTGGGACAGGCGCGTATGCACAGCCCGCAACCCTTGCAGGTTTCATTATCAACTTTTATATACGGCATCAGGAACCTCCTTCGTGATGCTGAAGTTAAAAGCGCGATTTTTTGGCGGCATAGAAGCAGCCGGAGTATTTTCCGCCTGCAACGGAGCGCGCGCGCCGGTGGGAGCGTATCAAAATTAAACTGCTCTAGTACCATGTCACACTTAAAACTTCGCTTCGCTACGTTTGAAGTGTGAAGATCGCAAAGTAAAAAACGTGGTTTTTGCTTTGCTCCGCCGCCTTAAGGCGGCGCGCCGGGCTTGTTCGCCCGGCGTCAGTACGCTGTTCTATACGAACTTTTAAGTGTTACAGCGTACTAGTGCCTGAACCACTCAGGCCGCAGGCGGGTGACAATTGGCCTTAATTCCCCCTGAACGTTTATGCCGTTTTGTTTTGTCAGTTTGTCAAAATCGTCGAGCACGGATGCATGCCCGGTTATATAGCGCACGGGCAGGTCAAGATCCAGGCCGGCCTGTTCCGCCAGGGTCTGCCCGGACAGGAGCAGGGCGCCGGAACTTTCTTCCGCCAAATTCGTGTTGTTGATGATCGCCTTTATTTTCAGGCGTGAACGGTCTTCAATAAGTTCAAGTATCTTCCGTATATCAGGCGCGTTCATGGTCTGCGGCCGGCAGGCGTTCAGCACAAAGTTCACGCTGGCCAGCCCGGCAATTTTGGCGAATTCGGCGGCATAACGGCCCAAAGCCGTAGCTCCGACCGGGTCGCCGCCGACATCCACCACCACAAAATCATATTTTCCGGTAAAAATAACGGCGACCTCGGCCGCGACCAGAGGCAAATCAACAGGGCTGTCGACAAAAGGGGAGGCGACAAGACGGACGCCCGCCTCCTCCAGTACGCCGCGTTTTCCGGAGCTGCGAAAGTAGGGGTTCACTATGTCCAGGTCGACCAGAGCGACCTTGCTTCCCGCGGCTGCGGCATCCAGAGCCAGATTAAGGGCTATTTCGGTTTTTCCGCTGCCGTAATTGCCGACTAAAATTTCATATTGTGTTTTCAGCAATAATTCCCCTCCGGAAGATTATTTACCACCTGAGATATAAAGGGCGCTGGCAATGGAGTAGAACTTCGCGTCGGCGTCGTCCGCCCTGCTGGTAATGATCAACGGCGCTTTGGCGCCCACGGTGATGCAGGCCAGCGGGCAGCCGCCGATATATTTGGCCGATTTATACAGGGAATTGCCGGTTTCAATGTTGGGGGCGAGCAAAATGTCCGCCAAACCGGCCACGGGAGAAGTGATTTTTTTGTGCTTGGCGCTTTCCACAGACAAAGCGTTATCCAGAGCGAAAGGCCCGTCAATGATGCAGTTTTTGAACTGGCCGCGGTCGGACATTTTAGCCAAAGCGGCCGCGTCCAGCGTGGCTTGCATTTTGGGGTTCACAACTTCAACCGCGGCCAGGCAGGCGACTTTGGGTTTGTCTATGCCCATGGCGCGGGCAACAGGCACAACATTGTTGATCAGATCGATTTTGGCGGCCAAATCCGGATAAGGGACAATGGCCGGGTCGGTGATGAACAGGAAACGGCCAACCCGCGCGGCATCAATTATGGCGATAAAACTTATGGGTTTGCCCGTGGACAGGCCCCATTCCTTGTTCAGCACCCCGCGCATAAAATCAGCGGTGCCGACCAGTCCTTTCATAAGAACGTCGGCTTTGCCGTCATGCACCAGATGAACAGCGGTTTTCACGGCCTTTATGTTGTCCGGCTCATGTACAATGGTCATGCCTTTAATATCCAGCTTGCCCGCCTGAGCGACAGCGATAATTTCCTTTTCATCGCCGACCAACACCGGGTTGGTCAGCCCTTCTTTGTTGGCGCGGGTTACCGCTTCCAGTACCTCAAGATCCTGCGCTACGGCCACAGCCAGAGATTTCGGTTTTCCTCCCTTAACGGCTTGCACAACATCTGAAAAATTCATCAGGTCACCTCTTGGTTTTAATATGGTTCGCCTGGTACGCTCCAGAACAGCGCACCAGCGGCAAAACTCTTCACAATTACTCCGTGATTGTAAATCCGGGAATTTTTTGTGTCAATTGCATTATACAAAAAAGGCAGGCAGGCGCGATGGAAAATATTTTCCGCATTATTCGCGGCCGTTATGAACCAGTACGTTGTACCACTTAAAAATATACATGCAACAGTGTACCAGCCGCCGGGCGGACAAGCCCGGCGCGCTGCCTTAAGGCGGCGGAGCAAAGCAAAAACCACGTTTTTTGCTTTGCGATCTTTACGCTTCAAACGTAGCGAAGCGAAGTTTTAAGTGTGACATGGTACCAGTACGCCGCATATAACCTTTTGCGGGAATGTGTTGTGCAACAGCCGGGCAGGGTGTATAACTCCTGCATTCAAGTTTGTCTGGGGGTTAAATTTGCGGCCTCAGGCCACAGGGAGGTTTCAATGAAGGTTTTATTGATTAACGGAAGCCCGCATAAGCATGGATGTACCTATACGGCTCTGGCCGAGGTTGCGGGGCAGCTTGAGCGGGACGGCGTCAGCGCGGACATCTTTCATATCGGCGGCAAGCCCATCCGCGGCTGTATTGCCTGCGGCAAGTGTATGGAAAGCGGGCGCTGCGTCTTTAACGACGACCCGGTAAATGAGGCGGCGGAACTGATCGGCAAGGCGGACGGCCTGGTGGTGGGCACGCCGGTATATTTTTCTTCGCCCAACGGCGCTTTGCTGGCCTTTCTGGACAGGGTATTTTTCCGCAAGTTCAAAGCTTATGCGTATAAACCCGGCGCCGCCATAGTCAGTTGCCGCCGGGGCGGCGCCAGCGCTTCGTTTGACGTTTTGAACAAGTATTTTACCATATCCCGTATGCCCGTCGTTTCATCGCAATATTGGAACTCCGTACACGGCAACACTCCGGAAGAAACCCGGCAGGATCTGGAAGGAATGCAGGTTATGCGCACTCTGGGCCGGAACATGGCCTGGCTGCTCAAATGTATAGAAGCCGGCAAACTTGCCGGCGTGCCTTACCCGGAACAAGAGCAGCCTCTTGTAACCAATTTTATTCGATAGAGCTGTTCAAGCGCAAAAGGCTTTAGAAAAACGGGTTATTTATGGCTGAACGTTTCATGCACGGGGTTTTGTTTGATCATTCCCGCACCGCGCGTATCGGTTTGCCCGAAGCGGTGTTTTGCGAAGGCAAGAGCAGGGAATCCCTTCTGGCCCTGCTCCGGGAAGAGGGTCTTGACCCGGCGTCGCCCATACTGTTCACACGTCTTGCGCCGGAAGTTTTCGCCCTGCTTCCGGAAGAATTGCGCGCGCGGTATCAGTACCACGCTCTTTCCCGCACGGCTTTTGTCCGGGCCATGCCCCAGCGGCCCAACGGGAGCGTGGCGGTGGTTTCCGCCGGAACCGCCGATGGAGGCGCCACCTGGGAGGCGGCCAAAACCTTGGAATATCTCGGCATCAGGCATAGCGTTTATGAAGATAACGGCGTGGCGGGGCTGTGGAGGCTTACTTCCAACCTGGATAAAATCAACGCCTATGACGTTCTGATTGTCATTGCCGGCCTGGATGCGGCCCTGGCCTCGGTAATGGGCGGGCTTACCTCCAGGCCGGTGTTTGCCGTGCCTACCTCGGTGGGCTATGGCGCCGCCAGAAACGGAGAAACCGCCCTTGCCGGCATGTTGGTAAGTTGTGCGCCGGGAGTGGCCGTGTTGAATATAGATAACGGCTACGGGGCGGCTTGCGCCGCCGCGCGGGTGGTCAACCTTCTTAACCGGGAGGCTTGAGCCGGCATGGCCTGGGAGCGGGGCTACATCCATATTTACATGGGCAAAGGCAAGGGCAAGACAACGGCGGCTCTGGGGCTTGCCTTGCGGGCAGCCGGGCATGGGCTGAAGGTGTATATGGCGCAGTTTTTGAAAAGCGCGCTGACCGGGGAGATGCTTGCCGCCGAAAAGCTGGCTCCGTATTTCACCATTTTCCGCTTTTCCGGAGAACATGATTTTTTTACGCGCCTTTCCGCGCCGGAGCGGCAGGAAGTCCGGGCGGAGGCGCGCAGCGCTTTCGATTTTGCGCGGAGGGCAATGTCCGAAGGCGCTTGCGACATTTTGATTTTGGATGAAATTTTGGTCGCTTTGCAACATCAACTGCTGGACTTGTCCGAGCTTACGGCGTTGCTTGATCAAAAACCCTTGCCTCTGGAACTCATTCTGACAGGCCGCCATGCGCCCGCTGAGCTTGTTGCCCGCGCCGATTTGGTTACCCGCATGGAAGAGGTGAAGCATTACTACCGGGCAGGCGTAATGAGCCGGGCGGGCATAGAAAAATAGAGCATTTTAACAATGTATACTTTGGACGCAATAGCCCTGGTTGCCGAGGAAAAAATCCGGGAAGCGCAGCTTGAGGGGGCCTTTGACCATTTGCCCGGCGCGGGCAAACCCCTGCGCCAGGACGATGATGACCGGATGCCGCCGGAAATGCGCATGGCCTGGAAAATTTTAAAGAACAGCGGCTATCTTGCCGAGGCTGACAAGTTGAAAATAACCCGGGAAAATCAGGAAGAGGCCTTGGAACATCGTCGCCTGACACGTTTTGCCGTGAGGTACAGCCGCGTGAAACAGGCCAGGCTGAAAGCTGAATCCGGCCCGGCCGGAAAGCGCAGGACTACGGGGACGGAAGAAATAGATGGGCTGGATGCGGTTCTGGAGGTGACCATGAACAAGACTTTGGAAGATTCGCCGTATTTTGCCGCACTTTTGAAAAAAGTCCAGGCATTTTAACCTTGAAAAAGTTGCAATGCTCCGGCGGCGGTGCCCGCCGCCGGGGGTTCAAAAGCTGACCGGGAAAACGGTTTATTCTTCTTTACCGGTATCGCCAAGCTGAAAGCGCGCAAAGCGTTCGATATGCACAGTGTCGCCAAGCTGTTTGGCGCAGGCGGAGCATACGTCCTTGATGCTCAATTTATCATCGCGAATATAGGCCTGCTCCACCAGACAAACTTCCTGGTAAAACTTATGAATGCGGCCATCCACAATTTTATCCACAATATTGGCCGGCTTGCCTTCTTCCAGAGTTTTCTGCCGGTAAATTTCCCGTTCGCGTTTGACCAGTTCGGGGTCAAGGCCGGCTGAATCCAGAGCGGCCGGGTTGGCGGCGGCGACTTGCATGGCCATGTTTTTGGCAAGTTCATGCAATTCCGGTCTGGCAATGCTTTCCGCTTTGCCGCAGC
>JAISBT010000178.1 GCA_031266055.1 Deltaproteobacteria bacterium | reverse complement strand
CTTTTTAAAACTATGCCCCTTGTAATTGTTGAACTTTTTTGCAAAATATGCTGAAAAAGTATATTTTTGGGCTGTTTTCAAGGGAGGAATGTTAAACTTGGGTTAAGTGTGACATGGTACTGGATCTTGACCGTAACACTGCCATTTTTATCTCTGCCATCCTGGCGGCGTAGCCTTTCCATTAGCGGCTTTCTGTTTCTTTGCGGAGTGGACGGGCCTTCCGGTACATTTCGTTGGCGGCGTCCTGCCGGGTATAGCCCGCGAGACGCATACGAAAAGCGATCATGGCACCAATCCGCGAAGCGTCCATCTTCTCCGGGTACTGCTTCAAGAGTGCTTCCCGGTACGCCAGATACGGCGATACCATAGCACTTACTTTGGGGAACTCAAACGGCTTCACGTCAATGCCGATCAAAATGCGCCGCCGGTATCGCCAGAGTCCCCTTGCCCTGGTGTTGCGAGCCGTCAGCCATGTCGCGAAGCGAGACAAAGATAGTTATGTAAATCTCTTCACCCTCTGATGTCCAAAACTTTATAACAGTTTCAGCTTCAGTTCTGAAAAAACCAAAAAGACGGTTTTTTTCTCTTGCTTTTTTTTTTATTCCGGCATAGAAGCTTCTGATATGTTTTTATTACGGAGCAGTAGTTAAGTCGGTTTATAACGCCGGCCTGTCACGCCGGAGGCCGAGGGTTCAAGTCCCTTCTGCTCCGCCATTTTTATGCCTCACAAGAGGCCAAAAAGGCTGAAAACCTACCGAAAATAGAGGGTTTCAGCCTTTTTGCTTATATCAGGAAAGTTCCGAAAAGGACTCGGAAGCAGGTAAAAAATCGGGTAAAATTCAGGGTAAATAAACTTTATAAGGAGGTTTTACCCGATGCCCGCCAGCAAACTTACTGACACAGCCATTAAAACGCTTAAGCTTAAAAACAAGCCCTACAAGGTCAGCGACGGAACTATCGGCGGCATGTTTATCGCCGTCTCTCCCAAAGGTAAAAAAGTGTTCCGCTTTGCCTACAAGTTCCAAGGTAAGGGCCAACTGCTTACCCTTGGGGTTTACCCCGATGTTACCCTGATGGAAGCGCGAGATTTGGCACGAGAGGCAAGAAAGCAACTTGCCCAAGGCATAAACCCTGCCGCAGCCAAAAAAGCAGATAAGGGCAAAGAGAATGCCGAGACAACCACCTTCCGTTTTATAGCTGGAGAATGGCTGCTTTTCAGGCAGGGCAATCGAATGAATCAAACAAGCTCAGCAACCAACAATGCAGCGAATTCTCAATTCCCCAATGGCTACGCACTGCCTTGGCAAAAAGATATTCATCCGCTGAATATTTTTGAATCTATATTTGAAAACACAATTCCAATTGTATCGTGGCTTGGGATACCGTGTTCAAATGGTAAGAATCGTTTAAGAAAATCAATTTTTGCATTGCCGAACTCTTCAATTTCCACATAACTGTCCGCACCGCAAATTATAGCGCAGAGGGTGAGTAAAATAATTTCGGACAGCGGATAGAGAACTTTTGCTTGCTGCCTTGGATCCGGCATATCCCCAAAATGTTCAATAATCGATATGGTTAATCGCTCAGCCATATGTCCCTCCCGTTTGTTTTCATATACCGGAGAGATAGCAAAAATTCTAGATTTTTTCTAAAAACTCATTCGATTGCCCTGTTGAACCGGTGATTCTACCTTGACTATGGCCACATAAGGTATATACATATCTGTATGGAACTCGAATGGGACGACGAGAAAAATAAGCAAAACAGGCGCAAGCATGGTTTTGATTTTCACGACGCCCCGGCGATTTTCACTGACTACTATCTGGAAAAACTTGATATACGCGCAGGCTATGAGGAAGACCGCTGGATAGCCCTTGGTTTTGTGCATGGAGTTATGGCCGTTCTGGTTTATACGGAGCGCGGCGGGAAATTGCGGCCTATATCCTTGAGAAAAGCTACGCCTGCGGAACGGATTGTCTATGAGAGGACACGATATGAGCGACTGGAAAAAAATTAACGCCATGCCGGACGCGGAGCTTGAGCGGAACGCCCGTGACGACCCTGATAATCAGCCTACCGATGCTGCTTTTTGGGCGGATGCCGAACTGTGCGCCCCCGACCCGCATAAAGTCCCCATTCATATCCGGGTAGATCCCGTAATTTTGGCTTTTTTCAAAAAGGACGGGCCGGGGTATCAAACGAGAATCAACCGTGTCTTGGAGCAATATGTCCAGTGGCAGCAAAGGGGATAGCCTTTTGGGAATTGAACCGGCGACCGGAAGTAGAGCCGGGAAAAAAAGAAACCACTATACGCAATAATTGTTCCAAATTTAATCAAATCGGGTAAAATTCAGGGTATAATGGGAAAAGTTTTTTTGAGATATGTTTAATTACAAATAGTTAGAATGCAATTTGGCGTACTTCTGCTCCGCCATTTTTATGCCTCACAAGAGGTCAAAAAGTCTGAAAACCTACCGAAAATAAAGGTTTTCAGCCTTTTTGCTTGTATCAGGAAAGTTCAGAAAAGGACTCGGACAGGAGTTTCGCCGCTGACAGGGTTTAGTCTAATTTTCTTTTGTTATTTCACATAGATACCATAATAAATGCCGTAAGACCCCATCTTTTTTTCTTCAAAATGCATGTTATATTTTTTATTTTCAACATTTTTTTATTATTTGCTATCGACAGTTCTCCATCAATTTTATTTTCTCCCCTTCCGCCTCCACTCCCACGGCAGTACCGGCTCCTTATCCCTCCACAGCCCTATCTTCCCCTCTCTGGCCGATGCCCTCCAATTCCCTCAGCCGGTCACAAATGTCCGCCCGCTTGCAATACTGCGGATAGACCCAGGCCAAGCCTTCCTTCACCAGCCAGGAATTGATCATCTCGCGCCCCGGCGCGGCCACAATCGCAACGGTGCGCCCATATCTGTCTTTCTCAACCGTACAGGCGAATTTTGATTTGCTGTTTGTCGCGATTGAGGACGGTGATGGTGTCCCCGTCGGCGATGGAGACGACACGGGCGGGGTAGGATTCGGCGGCGTGAGCACAGAGAGGGAGAAGGAAGAGAAAAGCCGCTGCGGCGAATACTTTTTTCATATCCCGCATGGACTTTATAGCCGTACCAGGACTTTTTTACCTTTTCTTTTGCAGGCATTGTAAGAGATTCGGGATATCGTTCACCATTTGCGTCAAGCACTCTTCGATCATGCTGTTCACGCGGATGTGCCTTGTTCCCCCGGCAACCCGGTAATCCGTATTGATACCATAAATGGGTAGCCCCTTGGCATAAGCATACCCAATTTCCCAGGCCGTGCCGTCATCGACATGCGTTCCGCCCAGAAGGGCTACCACACAATTACAGTGGCTCAACGCATGCAAGCCTGTGTTGAAAATAAGACCCAGAGCGTTCGGCCAGGCCTCACAAATTTGTTTGTTGCCCATTAGGCTGCTTCCCGGCCAGATCACACTATGCCCTGCGGCGCGGAGCTGTGCGGAAAGATCGCGGTGCCAGGCTTGTTCGGCAGCGGTGAAGAGCGGGCCGGTTTGGTAGATTGCGTATTTCATCATTTCCTGCGCAGATCCGTCCATGCCCGGACAACCTTGCCGACAATGGCATTGTGGGGGGACAGAAAAGCCCCGAATCCTTTTGTAATTTTGCGCCTCTTTATTTTACGCCAAAGGCTCCACCCACTGTGTTGCTGCCGGAACGGATCCTAAATGTTCCAGTGGCTTCAGATGGGTCTGTAGCGCTGCTTCCGTAAAATTGGCCGTTCACACGCTCTATATTGGGATTGTTGAAACTCAATCCTGTTTTGTTGTCTGCTGCCGCTGCCGTGACAGTGCTGCCTGTACCTTTGCCGAGGTGTCCGGAATTATCAATCGCCAAGCCAGTGACGTCGAATTTGTAAAAGTCCTTAAAATCAAGAACCATGCGTGTATTGCCGAGATTAGCAAGATCGACGGTCAAAGAGGCATCGCCAAAAACAGTGCGGTAAACGCTGTTATCATAATTGCCAACTCCGCCTATAACATTGCCGTTAAACGTCTTCTCTCCGCTTCCGGAAACAAAATGCGCCTTGTGACTCGCATCGCCATAGGCGAAGGCGTCCGTTTCCCAAATATAAGCCGACTCGGAGGAACCCCCAATTTTTCCTTCAAAATATTGATATGTTAACCATCCGCCAAAATCGGTATAGCTCAGTTGCAATTCTTCGCCGCCAAGCATGACCATGTCGAGAGAGGTAAGTGTACCGTCTACATTGACTCCCTGCACGTTTTGGCTGATCTTATCGACAGTAACCTCGCTAGAGACATTGTACGCTCCATGCAAGGAAGGAGAGGGGCCGGCTATGCCAAATATTTCCCACAGCTTTTGATAACTGGCGTTGCCATCAAGCGTTTTGAAATGAACGAGTTCGACATTGCGGCCCGGGATTGTTAGCCCCTCTTCTTTTTGACCGCTTCTGACCATTTTTAAGCCATCGTCTGTTATGGAAAGGGAAGCGGTGCTTCCATCGCTATATGTGACTTTATATGATGCTCCTGTTATGGTTCCGCCCGATGAAGGCCCTTCCACCGAGGTGATTTCAATATTGCCGCTAACGGGAGAAGCCGGGCCTTGAACGGCAGGCAAATTGTCATAGGCGGGCAGATTGATGGAAGCGCCCTTCGTGCCGCCGCTCAGTCCGCCGTATCCGGTCAGCGCACCGCCACCACCACTACCGCCGCCACCGCCGCATCCTGCCAACAACAATCCGGTAATGCACATAAACATAGCTAATCGCTTCATGGCGCTTTCCTCCCGCTTAATTGTTTTTTACCGGCAGTCTTCATTTCTAAATTTTCAAAGCTATATCATCTGCCACACCCATATAACCTTGCCAACAATTATATTTCCGTATCCTTCATTTGGGATAGGTTGATCAGGGTAATTCTTGTTATCTGAACGCAATACTATTTTGCCATCATCGCCCATAAGTACACGCTTAACCACCAAACTAAATGGAGGGCGGCGCACAAGATAAATACTGCCTTCTTCCAATTCTTCACTTAGTGGAATTACTCCAACAATAGAACCTTTTTTAATCATCGGCTCCTTAGCATAAATTACTAATTTTGGCGATCCCTTTCATACTATTTCGAACGATTAAATCAGCGTTTCCTTAGAAAAGAAAAAAGGCTAACATATTCGTAGTTTGCCAATATTTCAGGCTTTGTGGCCGGCGCTGTCTTTAAACATTGCCATGTATCAAAAATCCCTGCTGAGGCGGCAGTCCGTTATGCCCGCGCTTTCGGCATTGATCCGGTATATTTGGCGGTATCGAAAAATAATTTTTTTTACCAGTAAAAACATGCCGTTACTTAAGCACTTCTGTAGCGCGGGAGGCCGGGAAAGCCCGCCATTTAACCAGGCGTCATTCGGTGCCGGCTATAAATTCAGCCATCTCTCCGGTCAACCGGCTGACTTCTGATTCCAGCTTGCTCAAAATTTCGAGCGCCTGCGTCTTTTTGCCTTTAAGCTCGTTATCGCTCCCGATGTGTTCAAGAGCGAGACAGTTGTCGTAGGCGCTTCCCCTGGTGAAATAGCCCGTGATGCCCTTAAGGGCGTGCGCGCTGACGGCCAGGGAGTTGTCATCCGAGCGGCCGATGGCTGAGCGGACTTCGTCAAGGAGCCTGCGGGCATCGCGCATGTAAAGATCCATGCTGTCAACGATGAAGTCACGTCTGTCCGCAAAGCTGCGCCCAAGAAGCTCCGCGTCGATGATCCTGAAATTTTCCATCGCTTCGGCGACCGACAGCTTTTTTACCTCAAGCGCGGCAGGCTCGGGGGTCTGCCGGGAAGCATTGTTGCTGTCGCGCCAGTCTCCGGACAGTTTTTTGGCGTCAGTTTCCATGCTTGACGCCTCCGCCTCCTTCTCCTTCTCCTTCTCCTTTTCCCAATCCTTAAGCACCTGGTGCAGGCTTTCCAGAAGGATCGGCTTGGCCAGGTATCCGTCCATGCCGATGGACAGGTATTTTTCCTTGTCGCCCTTGAGGGCATGGGCGGTCATGGCGACGATGTACTGCCTTTTTTTGAGAATGCCCTGCTTTTCAAGATCCCGGATGGACAGGGTGGCCTGCACTCCGTCAAGGACGGGCATCTGGATGTCCATGAAAATGACATCGTAACGGCTGGCCGCAATGGCCTCAAGGGCCTGTTTGCCGTCACCGGCTATCGTCACTTTGTGCCCGAGCTCGGTGAGCATGCGGCTTGCGACCTTTTGGTTCATTTCCACGTCTTCGACCAGCAGGATGTTCAGATTTCCGGCTTTTTCGGCCTCTTCACTCATATCCTTGTCCTTTTCCCTGGACAGTTCCTGCGCGTCGTAGCGTTCCCAGATGTTCAGGCTTGAGGCGACGGCGCGCATCAGGACTTCCGACTTGACCGGCTTGTCGAGAACCGCCGAGAAATAGCCGGGTTTGCCGGTGTTGGCCGCATATTCGCCGTCAAGGTTGCCGGAGGAGAGCAGGATGACAGGAGTGGAAGAGAGCTGCGGCATGCCGGCCACGGTGCGCATCAGGGTTACGCCGTCTTTTTCGGGCATTTGCAGGTCGGTCAGAATAAGATCGAACTTTCGCCGCGAACCGGCCGAAATATCGGCGACAGCCAGAGCCTCGTCAACCGACCGGGATTTGCAGACTGCCATGCCCCAGCCGGCCAGGGTTTCCTCAAGCAAGCGCAGGTTGGTGTCATTGTCGTCCACAATCAGGGCTGATTTCCCTTTAAGACTCTCGGCGCAGACAAAAGGCTTCAGCGGAGCCTCGTCTTCCTGGAACTCAAGGGTCAGATCAAACCAGAAGCTTGAGCCGAAACCTTCCCGGCTCTTTAATTCCAGTTTTGAATCCATCAGGGCGAGCAGGCGGGTGCAGATGGTCAGGCCAAGTCCCGTCCCGCCGTATTTGCGGGTGGTTGAGGCATCGACCTGCTCAAAGGCCAGAAAGATGGCGCCCTGTTTGCTCTGGGGGATGCCAATGCCTGTGTCTGAAACAAGAAAGCGCAAGTTTGCCTTTGAATCCGCGCTGGACAGAAGAAAAACCGTCACCATGACCTCTCCGGCTTCGGTAAATTTCAGGGCGTTGTTGACCAGATTGAGGATGATTTGGCGCAGGCGCACGGAATCGCCAATCAGAAGGTCGGGCACCTGGGGGGAAACGTGCAGGAGAAGTTCGAGGTTTTTTTTGTAGGCAATCGGCGTCAGCCCTTTGACCGCGCCAAAAAGCAGATCCCGGAGCAGGAAGGGGGTGTTCTCGAGCACAAGCTTGCCGGCTTCGATTTTGGATATGTCGAGAATGTCGTTCAAGACCAGCAGAAGGCTGTCTCCGCTTGTCTTGATGGCAGAGGCCATTGAGGCCTGATCCGGGGTAAGCGTGGTGCGCAGGAGCAGGTCGGACATGCCGATGACGCCGTTAAGCGGAGTGCGTATTTCATGGCTCATGTTGGCCAGAAAGTCGCTCTTGGCCTTGCTGGCTTTTTCGGCTTCTTCTTTGGCTTCGCGCAGGGCCTTTTCCACCCTGTCGCGCTCGCTCATGTCCACAAGGATGCCGCCAATGCCCAAGGCCTCCCCATTGCGTAGAAGCGGGAAGATGAAGCAACTGAACCGCGCGCCGGTGGGAGCCTCGAAGCAGTGCTGCAATTCCAGGCTGCGTCCGGATTTGATCACAAGGCTTTCATGCTCTTTAAATTTGGACAGGGCCGCCCGGTCGAAGATATCCTTGTCGGCGCGGCCGACAATGCCGCTTGCCGGGCGATTGAGTATGGCCGCGAACCGTTCGTTGACCAGGCGGTATATGCCGTCATTGTTTTTGAAAAATACCCCGGTATTGGCGTTGGCGAGAAAGGCCTGCAACTCCCTGGTCCGCTCCTCAAGGGCGGCGGTGCGCTCGGTGACGCGTTTTTCCAGTTGCCCGGTCAGATTGCGCAGATCGAGCAAAGCCTCGTCGCGCTGCCTGAGGCCAAGCGCAATCCGCCATGCCCCGCAGCTGTAGCAGGCCACTCCGAAAATCCAGAGGATTATGTGGGAAAAAATCAAGACGGCCCGCGTCCTGCCAACCGCGCCCAGAAAGGGCGCAACGGGGGAATAGACGCTGATGCCGCCCCGGATGTCCCCGAGTTTGTACCCTTGGTGTTCGTGGCAGGGCAGACAGCTCTGCTCGGTGACCAGACCGCGCATGTAGCCCATATAGGTTTTGCCGTCGATTTCCTGCAAAGCGGAAACGTCTTCGGCCTTGCCCGCTTCAATAAGTTTCAAGGCCTCCTCTTCCCAGGGGGTGGGCGCGTTGGCCGGGCGGATTGGGTTGGTGCTGGTGATATGCCCCAAAACGCCGCTTCTCAACTGGCCGAGCTCATGCACGAGGCGGGTCATGTAGGCCGGATTGATTTTGGTGTGCTGCCTGCCGTCAATTTCAACGTCCCGTCCCTTTTCGGGCAGATAGGGGTTCGGCGGGGTGGTAGGGGTGACCGGAGCGTAAAGGCCGCCAAGCTGGGAATTCCAGCGTCTGTAGGTAATGTCTTTGTCAAAGGCGGTTTGGGCTTGCAGCCTGGCCGAGTTAATCGCGTTTTGGTAAAGGCTGTCCAGGTTGTGCCAAAGGGACGCGCCAATCCCGGCCGTCCACAGGATTACGAGGATTATGCAGAACACGAGCAGGGGGGAGCGGGAGTGCTTTTTTCCCTTGCCGGACGCCGTGATGCCGGTCTCGGCAAGAGGCGGTTTCAGACTATCGGGTTGTTGCATGATCAGTCCTCTTTTTCACATGGCACTTACCCGGGCATCGGCAAAATGCAGCCGCACAAATCCTGGCCGGGCATTTCTAAGGATGCGATGCTCTGAGCCATACGGCCAGGCGGTTGGAATGGAGGAGGTAAACGCCGAAAAGCAGCACCACGGCGAACGTAAAGTGCGTGGCCGGGTCGCCGCCCCAGGACGTGCTGTGTTCGTAACCGGATAATGAGCGGATCAGCCAGCGGGTCAGCCCGCTGTAATTGCAGGATTGCACTACAAGCAGCCAGAGACCGATCAGGCAGGCGAGGGCCGGGCGGGAAGCCCGCCGGCGCAGCGCTCGAATGGCCAGGAGCGGGAAAACGATGAAAGCCAGGGCAAAGTCAGGCGAGAATAATGTTCCGCCGGAAAAATAGTCGTCGCTTCGCATCGCGCTGTCCGGCGCGGCGCCCAAAAGCAGCATTATTCCCTGATCAAGGCTCACGCCTTCGCCCCGGGCCATTAAAAACGGCAGTATAACCAGGCGCGGCAGCAGTTTTACGCACAAGACATACAGGCAGAAGACCAGAAATACCCGCACCGGCAGGGGCGTGCCTTCAGCCGGCGCGTCGGCCGGTTCTTTGCCTTCACGCGCCAGACACGCCAGGCCGACGGCAAGCGGAGCCAGAGGTCTGGTAAAGTGGGGCAGGAGGTAAAACAGGTTGGTGAGCATATGCTCCTGCTGCACGCGTTCTTTTGCGTACTCGAAGATAATTCCGGCAACCAGCAGGACGCAGGCGGCCAAAAAAGCGCCGGAAGCCGGTTTAGCCTTACTGTCGCGCTGAAGCTGCCAATAGACGGCCAGAAAGCCGAGAGCGGCAATCGCCAGGGTAACGGCGAGTTTCACTTTGGGCAGGGCGCTTTCCGGGCTCAACGCCGTCGGGAGGCGATACATCGCGTTGGTCAGTACAAAGACAAGCAGATAGCCCGTCAGGAAAACCAGCAGGCGCCGGTTGTCGCTCAGCGGTTCGGCCGCGGAATTGTTCACGGGTTCCCGGTCGGTGAACCAGGATCGTTCTTCCGGCGAGTCGGCCAGACGCCACCAGAGCGCGGCCAGAAGCATGGCGAGAATGTCCCGCTGCACGGGCAGGTAAGTGTTCAGTTGCAGCAGGCTGTGTGCGTTGTACGGCTCAATGCCGAAAAGGCCGAGCAATTGATAGCCGGTCCAGGAGCCCCATAGCAAGGCGGTTAATATCCAGGCGGCCAGGCAAAAGTGCAGATGACGGCGCCGGCGGCCCGGGCTCCGGATCAGGCCGAGCAGGATGGAAGGAAAAATCATCTGCGGCAGCGCGATAACAAGGGCTAAAGGTATAATGCCGCTTCCCTGTCCCTCGGGCCGGCTTAAAATCAAGTTAAGGAAAAACATGAAATAATAGGCCAGCAAAGTGGCGCAAAGCAACTGCAACAGAGCCACGCCCAAGGGGCGCGGCGCGGGCCCGGAACAAGCTTCGCCCGCGTCCTCGGCTGCATCCCCGGATGCGTTCAGGGCGGCTTTGAGTTTGGGTGAAGTTTTGAAATAAACGGCCCAGGCGTAAAATTGCGGCAGCAGGCAGAGTAAAAGCCCGGGTGCGGCCAGCATGAGAGCGTCTACGGGGAAGCTGGAATAACTGTAGTAAGAAAAGGAAAGGCCCCTTTCCTTTATAAAAAAAAGCAGGCGCAGGGCCCCGGCCAGGGTGAAGCAGCCCAGAGCGGGCAAATAGCGCAGGCAATTCGCGCGCGCCCAGGGAGCGCGCAGGTGGATGCCGATGGGCGTGGCCAGGCTCCACAGGAAAAGCCCGAAAGAAGCCATCTGCCATAAATGAAATTCAAAGCCGCTGCCGCGCCGCACCTCCCCGCCAATCGTGAAAAAAACCAGTTGCAGTCCGAAGAAGACCAGGAGATAAACGTAAGTCTGAAAAAGAAAGAATTTGGCCAGGCCGGGCAGGGAACTGGAGCCGCGCTCTGCGGCGGGTTGATCCGTCATTGTGCAATCCCCGGTTATGCAAGTTGTCGGGCCGTCGGAAGCGTTAGAGCATTACGCTTGAAATGTGCTAGTACGCTGTAACACTTAAAAGTTCGTATAGAACAGCGTACTGACGCCGGGCGAACAAGCCCGGCGCGCCGCCTTAAGGCGGCGGAGCAAAGCAAAAACCACGTTTTTTGCTT
>JAISBT010000164.1 GCA_031266055.1 Deltaproteobacteria bacterium | reverse complement strand
CGGTATCGCCCTTGCCGGAACTCAATTCACCCAACTCGTTTGCGGGACTCCACTGGACATAGGCGTGGAGCAGCCGTGAACCAGGCGCTCTGTTGCTGACTATGCATACGGGCAAAGCAAGCCCGTCCAGCAGATCGACCAGGACAGATTCTACAAAAGGCAAGTACCCGGCGGTACCCATCCAACCCAGGCACGGCACGGAGGCATGCTCTTTCCGTTCCGGCCTGTAAATGGAAGTATCTATGGGAGTCGGCATAATCAGCGTTTCAACGCCCGGAGGCACTGCTGAGGCGAGGCAGTTGTTGGCGGCAATTACCAGATCAACCTCCCGGCAGGTCTGATTGAATTTTTTGGAATACTGTCCGCTGCCTGCCTCCCTGGGAGCGTTTTGCTCCGTCCAGACCGCATCGTCAAAGTCATAGACCAGCAGGGAACTCTTTTTCTTGAGCAAGCGCAACTCAACGGTTGACAGAAGGCGTTTCTGGATTATGCAGATGTCCATCGGTTCGATGGAAGCGTAGAAAGAAAGGCGCTGAATAACACCCTTGGGAATACGTACCATCCGCACAGGGTGAAAAAGACGCTTGGCCCGCGCAAAGGGCGCTTCAACGCGAAAGCGGACGCTGGGGAGGGAACCGCCGCTCTGGGGGAACCAGGTTAATGCGGGGTTTTGTTGGCGCATAAACTTGTCTTCAAACAGGGCGCGCAAACGCCGGGCTCTTTCCAGGGCGGACAAATTCACGCTGAGAGCGGCATTGGCCGAACGCATCCGTGCGCGTAACGCTTCGGATTCTCCAACCTGCAAAATAGCTTCGGCAAAGGATTCCGGAGTAAATTCCCCGGCAAACACGGCATGTTTCCCATCCGTCAGCAATTCCGATATAGACGGTACAGGAGTGGCAACTACCGGTAGATTGAACCCGATGGCCTCATACATTTTCATGGGGGCGAAAAAATTTTTAACCGTGGTAGTGGGAATAACAAAAATATCGCAAGGTTCAAGAAAAGACCCCAACTCCGCTTGCGGCACCTGTCTTATAAACTTTATCCGCCCGTCCGTAAATTTTTGTTTCAATATCCCGGAGTGGTCATCAGCAGGGGAACCTTCCCCACCTATAATAGTCAGCCTGTATTTTTCCGGTAAAAAGGCAAGGGCCTGTATAAGCAGTTCAATACCCTTGCCTGCTTGCAGAGAACCCGTATAAACGAGGTTGATAACTGCTCCGGAAGCAGAACCTCCTGTGCTGCAACGCACAGGTTTTACCGTTTTTTCATTAAAACCGAGTAAAGAAACGAGGGAAGCTTTAGGCGCGGGCAGGCAGCCGGCGGCGATTTTGCGTAAAGTTTCCGAGTTGAACACCACCAAATCCGCTTCGGCAAAGGCTTGTTTTTCCGACGCAAGCAGTCGTTCCGCCTGCCTGCCCTGCTTAAGCCTGGAAATCAGATGATGTATTTCAAATACAACCGGCAGTTGCCGCGCGGGAATACGCAAAAGTTTGCGTAAATTCAGAGCAAGGCAGGCATCTTTGACGTTGGACGCATAGCAGAGCGTCCGCTTTTTTTCCAGCATGGCCTTAAGCAGGGCCCAGCGGAAAAAAAGGCCGTATATTCCTTTGTGCCGGTGAGGAATTGCCCGTATCTCCAGCGAAGAAGGCAAGCTGAAAAAATTGAGCTGCTCCATAAAATGCCGCCACTCAGCGGCATCGCCATGTCCGAGGCCGGGGAAAAACACCGTTTCCGCTCCAGCCTCAGCAAAATTGGCCACAGTCATAGAAGTATGAATCGCGTGCGCGGTGTGGGTGGGAAAAATCATCTTCTGGCAGTAAAGTATCCGCAATGCCGTTTCCCTTTCAATTGAAATTATTTTTTGCAAAGCGTTATTGCCTGATAGGCGAAAGAAGCCGACGGAAAAGAGGCAAGTATTTTTTTACGCACATCCGCCCTGTCGCCCGGCGGGTTGTCATTAAGATGCAGATAAATTTTTCCTCCGTCCGCACAATGATTCTGCAGAAGGTCGCACAAAAAAAAGCGCCACTCGTCTGCTGACCATACTCTGCCCCCGGCAATATGAAAACACACGGCAAAAGCCGTAATGAGGTCGAACTTCCCGCCGAAATCGGGAAGCGGCGTCATCGGGCGAATGGCGGTACAGGCACAACGCACCCCCAAAGCCGCATGCATGCCCGTATAAAGATCAGAAGTGGAGGCGTCAAAACCTGTGCCTTCATGCCCGTAAAGCTTGCAGCAATATAGAAAAAAACCCGCCCCGGCACCAATATCGAGGACAGTAAACGGTTTGCGTGGGGAGGGGGCGGCAAAACGGCCATGCAGACCAAGGCTGTACAGGCGGCGCAGATTAGAGACAATATAACGCCGGACATTTGTATATTTTATTTGTCTTTCGCTGTCTGAATCCTGCTCTTTTATGCGTTCGGCCAAAGCGCAGGCGCTTTGCAGTTCCGGGCGGCGCATGATTTTTTCGGATTGCTTCAACGCATTGAATTTATATACGCATTCACGAGGATCGGCTATATAGCGCATACAATCATCAATGCGCTCGCTTATGCGCATCAACCTGCGCTGAATGCGTTCGCTTGTCCACATAAGTCTGTGTGTTATGCGCTCGTGCATGGACATGTAATTTTCAGCCTTGATTTTTATGTTGTTGTGTTTTACGTTGGGGCGGCAAACAGGATGCCGCATAATTCATAATGTTAACATTGAGATAATTCAAGTATATTTTTAATTCTTATGTTCCGCCGGCAAAAATTCCTCATAAAACTATACGCGTTTTTATGGTGCGCGCTCTGGTATTTTTTAATCTTCACGCATGGCTTTGAACTGATCCGCTTCAGCTTGCTGGCTGTTTTTCTGGCTATTCCCGCCTGTTCGGTTGCGCAATCCGCGAAAAATCAGGCGGCGGCAACCAGCCCGCGCGCGTGGCTGCGCGAATATTTTGAAAAACTCCGTCCGATTTTTTATGACTCAAAAAACGCAACCCTTTGTAAATTTTCCCTGTTTTTTTTGTTGTCTTTATGCCTGTATACGGCGCTTTCATTATGTGTTGAAGGAGCAAGCCTCAGAATAGTGCGCAACTGGCTTACTTTTTACATCATCGGCGCGGGTGCGGTTTATTATCTCGGCTGGAATGCTCTGCGGCATATCGTTATATCTCTGGGAGCAGGATTGGTAATATCTTTCATATTTATCAAGTTGCACCAATTTTTTCCTGATATAAAGCTGTTCATACCGTCATATAATTATAAAGCAACGCGCTTGTCCTTATACATGCAACACCCGAACAACCTTGGAACATTTACCGGATGGGGATGCTGCCTGTTATGCTATTGCCGGCTCAACAGGGTTAAGGTGGTAAATAACGCGATTGACATATTCTTGTTCATTTTTATGTCCGTCGTAATCATTTTAACCTCATCCAGAACAGGGTTGCTGTCATGCCTGTTCATATTGATATGTATGCTGGCGGTGTATAAACGCCGGTACTTTAAAAAAATAATCCCGGTAATTTTATGTGTGTGCGCGGTCTTTTTTGTAATCAAGCCGGACTGGCTGAAACAATATACCGGCAACAGCAGGCTGGCCAATGTATTGCATGACCCCATAGCGGACGCAGCCATGCAAAGCAGGCGCGTCATCTGGAAAATAAGCCTGGAACTGATCAGGCAAAAACCTGTGCTGGGGCACGGCCCGCACGCATTTAAAAATCTATACGCCGCTTATGTATCAACACATATCGAAGAACTGCGAAAAACAACCAAAGCAATTGAATTCAATATAACAACCCCTCATAATCTCGCGCTGGGCCTTTTATCCGACCTGGGGGCAGTGGGGTTGCTTTTGTTCTCCATCACCCTGTTTTTCTTGTTTTATAGCGCTTTAAAACGTCCGCCGCCTTCCAGCCTGGGGGCTTTTGCCATAATTTTCTGCGTGGTGGTGGGCATTACCGAATACCTCATATACACCAACTGGATGTCAGCCCCGTTTTTTACCGCTTGCGGGTTCATTTTTTCCGGGCGCGCGGAAGATAAATCCGCGTGATTCACGCGTGTTATATATTTCTCCAGGGCCGGTTATTTGCCGCGCAGGGCATCCGCCACTTCCCGCACAATCTCGTCGGCTTTATCCGCCGGAACCTGACAGGTGCCCACCTGGGGGTGCCCGCCGCCCCCATAAGAGAGCATCAGGCTGCCCACATCGGCGGTGCAGCCGCGGTTAAGCACGGAATGCCCCACCGTCAGCACCACGTTCTGCTTGTTCAACCCCCAGATAACCTGGACGCTGATGTTGCATTCCGGGAACAGGGCATAGGAAGTAAACCGGTTGCCGGAAAAAATTTCCGGCTCATCGCGCAGGTCAATAAGCAGAACGTTCTGTTCCAGCGTGGAACAGCGCTTGAGCATGGCGCTGAACTCTTCCTGCTGGGCAAAATAACGCTTTGTGCGTTCCCGCACGTCAGTCAAAGCCAGAATTTCCTCCGCGGTCTTGACCGCGCAATAATCAATCATGTCCAGCATAAGCTGGTAATTGCTTATGCGATAGTCTTTATAGCGGCCAAGCCCGGTGCGCGGATCCATAATAAAGCCAAGCAGCACCCAGCCTGTGGGGTTGATAATTTCATCCCGGCTGAGCTGCGCGCTGTCCACCTTGTCCACGGCTTCCAGCATGGGGTCGAGAGTGATTGGAAATGCGGCGCGGCCGCCGTAATATTCCCAGATAACCCTGGCGCAGCTTGGACGGAGGATGGAACTGCCTTCAAATTTTATGCTGCCGAGACGTTCTTTTTCGCTGGAGTGATGATCAAACCACATGGCGCACCCTCTGACATACGGCACGTTGGCCAGAACATCGTTGGAGCTGATCGCCACAATGCCGTCCTGTAAATCCTTGGGGTGAGCGAATTTATAATCATCAATCAGCTTCAGATAATTGAGCAGCACGGCGCAGGCAAGGCCGTCAAAATCAGAACGTGTAACCAGACGCATCATTTCCTCCCGGTATTATGTCATGCCTCGCGCCGGCGGCATAAGCCGCCGCTATTTGGCGGCGGAGCAAGCCGGACTTCACGTCCGGCGCGGCGATATATGGTTCAAATTTGTATATGCCAATGCAGGCTGAAAAGCAATTTAATACAAGCCGCTTTTGATGGAAAACCGAATAAGCGCGGTTTTAATCCGGAAACCGAATAATGCTGTACGGGTAAAGCCGTTTTTGCTATTTTACAGATTTCCGCATGGAAATCTGAACATCAGCCGTTCGGTTGACTCTCGCCGCGAAGCGGCGAGAGTCAACCGAAAACCACGTTTTTCGGTTGACGATCCTCCGCAG
>JAISBT010000069.1 GCA_031266055.1 Deltaproteobacteria bacterium | reverse complement strand
CGCTACGTCGTCAACAATCAATACCCTCCCGTAAGGCATGTATGTACGGACGAGGTTTTTGCCCCTTGACAGGTTGTTTTCCATGAAACGGAAGCGTTTCAGATTGTCCACCGTCTTTTTGCCTATCGGAGTTTCCAGCGCTATTTCAAGAGGCAATTCGACCCTGAATAAGCTGCCTTTCCCGTATTCGCTCTCCGCTTCTATTGTTCCGCGCATCAATCCGACGAGGCGTTTGGTTATAGCAAGCCCGAGGCCGGTCCCCTCAATATTCCGGTTGGCGTTGGAATCCAGTTGGTTGTAGTTTGTGAAGAGCTTTGACATGTTACTTTTTTTGATACCCATGCCGGTATCGCTCACGGTGAACGTTACGGAAGCATATGTGCCTTCAGGGCGCCATATCGCGCTGAAGGACACCTTCCCTTCCTTGGTGTATTTGAACGCGTTGGAGAGCAGGTTGTTCAATATCTGCCTTATGCGCAGATCGTCGCCGCGCAGCCTGGAGGGCATCATTTCGTCTATTTCAAGCTCGAAAGCGATATTCTTCGAACCGATGCGGACTATATTGATCTGCACAATGTCGCTGATCAGCGCCGCTACGTCAAAATCCACAGAAACTATTTCAAATCCGCCCGCTTCTATCTTCGATATATCCAAGATATCATTGATGATCCTCAGAAGGTTCGATCCTGAGCTGTATATTTTTTCGAGATCGGTATGTGTGTCACATGGAAGGTTTTTCTGGAGTTGTATCTCCGAAAAGCCGAGAATGGCGTTAAGCGGGGTTCGTATCTCGTGGCTCATTGTCGCCAGGAACGCGCTCTTGCTCAAGTTGGCTTCGTCGGAACGAATGCGGGCTGCGGAAAGCCGCAGCAGCATGACGGAGAGCGCAATTATCATCACGATTCCAATAACAGAGAGCGCTACTGCGGTGAAATAAACGTCATAATAGTAACTCCGGAGGGGAACAATAACGCCCACATACCATCCGTTAAACATCTGCCTGAATGAGGTGATTACCTGCGTGCCATTCCCGTCAGTTATACGCATCGACAAGACCGGACGATTCGCCAGGAGCAAATTGTAGACGGCTCTGTAGTCTCCTCCCGTTTCATACAGCGGGCGCCCAAGGTTCTCATCGTTTGGATGGCCCACCACTACCATATATTGATTTGTAATCATGCAGTAAGCTCCGTCAAATCTCCTGAAGGATCTGACATATTTTCTGAACCATGACAGGTCGATATCGAGAGCTATGATTCCATAATGTTCGCCGGACGAGCTTGTGACATTCCTGACGGCGGTGATTATCGTATGTCCGGTTCTCGCGTCCGCGTAAGGCTCGGTAAAGGAGACCGCGCCACTGTCTCCGCGAATCGACGCGTCGTACCAGTTATGTCTCTGCGGGACATAATTCTCGCCAGGATTGAGCCCGATTCCGTCAACAAACTTCCCTTGAATAAAACCGTATACTCCGTTAAATCTGAGCGATGCATCGTCCCGCTTCCTCATCCAATCGGTCGTGTCGAGCATGAAGGATAAGATCGCGTAATGCGATTCTCCTCTGCCTATCATATCGCGTACCGTGTAGGCCAAGCTGGTGAGCGCGACTTCTGTTTCAGAAAGGCCGATATTTATGTTTGCTTCGGCGGTTGCTGCTAAATCCTCTATGCTTTCGGCAAGATGACGCCGCACAATTCCGATGATCGAAAAATAACTGATCAGTATCATCACAAAAAATGCAGCGCATACAAAAATCAACTGCATATAATTCGCTCGTGCGGTCTTTTTCCAATTCATAGTCTGAATACCATTTCACCGTTCGATCACGTTGCGATAATACCAGTCGATGCCAAGCGTGATCTCGCTGTCGGATAGAGTTTCTCCTTCTTTGCCCACAAGACGCCCGTCATTAGTTTCCATCACGCCGTCGAATATGCCGAACTCGCCGCTTTCGATGCGTCCCCTTGCAGCCTCTATGACTTCACGCGCTCCAGAGGGGAGGATAGTTTCGTTGAGCGAGGAAAGTCCGACCATGCCGTCCCTCATGCTGCCGAAATAAGGTGCCGTAGTAAAACTTCCGTCTATGACGCTCCGTATAAGATGGGTGTAATAAACTCCCCAATTCCATACGACAGAGACGATAACGGTATCGGAAACGTGTTCGCCCATGTCAGTGTTGTAACCCACCCCCCATACTCCGGCTCGGCGGGCCTCAATTTGAGGGATGTCGCTATCGGTGTGCTGCGCGATAACGTCACAGCCATCCAATATTAAACCCTTGGCGGCATTGGCCTCTTCCGGGGGGTCATACCACCTTTCCGTCACGCGCACATATATGCGGGCGTCCGGGTTGACGCTCTCAACCCCGATAGCGAACGCGTCAATCCCGCCCGTTACCTCGCTGTTGTTCTTACCCATGGCGGCGACATAGCCTATTTTGTTCGTTTCCGTCCTCAGCCCCGCAGCAATGCCGCTAAGATATCGCGGTTCGTATATTCGCCCAAAATAATTCGTGAAGTTCGAGTCGTTTCGCTTATAACCCGAGGTATGGGCGAACACGACCCCTGGAAACTCTTGAGCAAGTTTCTCACACGTAGCCATGTATCCCCAACTCGTGGCTATTATGACCCTTGCTCCAGCCGCGATGCACTCCCGCATAACATGTTCTATCTCAACTGGATTTGTGTCGCTGATGGAGTTTTTGTGGATGATCGCGTCATCGTCGAGCCCTATCGCGCGCCGCATCTCCTGTATGCCGACTTCGTGCGCATACGCAAAACCGCTCTTTTCGTAAGTGGGATTAGTTATATGTATAACGCCTATTTTCAAATGCGCCTTGTCAATTGGCACGCCGGGCCTCCACGCGTCCTCATTTCCCCCGTTTTCGCTTCCTGTCCTCGTGAATATTCTCCCCCATCCAGCCATAAGAGCCAGAGCGCATATAAATAAAACGATCAGCGCCAGCGTGATCCGTCTTTTTTCCATTTTCTTTCACCCTTTCCTGTTATCGCTGGATGATGCCCCGATAGTACCAATCTATTCCCGCTATTTCGGCATCCGAAAGTGTTTTGCCGGATTCCCCGATGCTTTTCCCGTCGTTTGTCTCCATCACGCCGTC
Organism: Deltaproteobacteria bacterium; assembly: GCA_031266055.1. Lineage (GTDB taxonomy): Bacteria > Desulfobacterota > Desulfovibrionia > Desulfovibrionales > Desulfovibrionaceae > WRHT01. Next base: position 17,670 of record JAISBT010000069.1, on the reverse strand, counting down.
GAAGACGCCGAACTGGCCGCTTTCGATTTTTTCGCGCGCGGCATTGACCGCATCGCTGACTCCGTGAGGAAGGATTCGCTCATTGAGCGCGGAGAGCCCAACCATTCCGTTTTTGATATCTCCCACATACGGTGAAGTCGTAAAAGTACCGTTTATGACGCTTTTCACGAGATATGAATAATACACGCCCCAGTTCCATACGACCGAAACTACGGTGGCGTCCGGCGCGTCGTTTTCCATATCGCTGTTGAAACCTATTCCCCATACTCCGGCGCGCTGCGCCTCTATCTGAGGATTTGGGGTATTGCAGTGCTGGGCGATCACATCGCATCTTTCAGCGATCAATTCCCGGGCGGCCCGGCTTTCTCCCGCAGGATCCAGCCAGCGGTAAGTCACCTGTACATATACGCGAGCGTCCGGGTTGACGCTCTCAACTCCTATCGCGAACGCGTCAATACCGCCCGTTACCTCACTGTTTTCTACTCCCATCGCGGCAACGTAGCCGATTTTATTGGTCATTGTCAGCAAACCGGCGACGATCCCGCTTAAATACCGCGCCTGATAAATTCGCCCAAAATAATTCGTAAAATTCGTGTTATTATGCTTGTTCCCGGTTGCGTGGGCAAAAATTACCGAGGGATACTCTCCTGAAAGTTTTTCGCACGCGTCCATATGCCACCAGCTTGTCGCAATGATGATATTGGCCCCTTCCTCAATGCACTGCCTTATGGCCAGTTCGGTCGCGGCGGTGTCCGTATCTGAAACATTTATCTTGCGGATTATCTGGTCATCGCGAAGCCCTATCTCGCTCTGCATCTCTCTGATCCCAAGATAATGCGCGTATGCGTATCCGCTCTTTTCGTTCTCAGGGTCGGAAACGTGGATGACTCCAATCTTGACCGACTCCTTCTCTATAGGAACACCCGGGCTCCACTCCGCTTTCACGTCTTTTTTATCTGTCATCGTGATAAAAAGAGTAAAAGCTATACAGGCCGCGATAGCCAGACCCACTATGGACAAAATAGGTATTTTCATTAGATCTTACCTTCCAGACGCTCGGTTATAGCTCTATATTCCAGGTTGTCGATACGTACACGCATCCACTCGACCAGCTCTCCGCCGGATTCGTACTCGTACCGCTCCAGTTCCGCCAGGATACTCTCCATCTCGGAGGTCATGGAACGCATGGATGCCGCGCGCATTTTTTCAAGAAGAGCGGCATCCGGCGAAAGTGCGCGTTCCTTGGCGGTCTGGGCCTCACGCCGCGACTTTCCAATACCTTCCAGCAGTTTGTCCAGATTCGTGAGCAATGACTCCGCCATATGGATAAAATTCCCGTTGGCCTCCATCACAGCTCCAAAATCACCAGCTTTCGCCGCGAGCTCCAGATACTCGGCTTTCTCCGCCAGGGCATTCGCGCAGATTCCTAAACTCGCTCCTTTGATGCCGTGAACGGCGACGGCATACTCTTGCAGCGTGTCCTCGGAAAGGCAGCGAAGCCGATCGAGCAATCCGGGAGTGTGCGAGGCGTAAGAGCGCAGAATCCTGAGATACTCCTCCTCGCTATAACGCCGCGCCCCGTCTGCCAGGCTGACGCCCTCCAATCGAAAACCGGCAAACTCGCATGTCGGAAAATCATCGGGACATGACAGTACGGTCGCGCTATCCAGTTCGGCCAGGGCAAGCGTCTCCCCGCTCTGTTTGTCCCGAATCCACTTGTTGAGCGCGGCGTCAAGTTTCATTATGTCTATTGGTTTGGATATAAACGCATTGAATCCACTTGAGAGGAACATACCCTCGTTGCCTGAAATCGCGTTTGCCGTCAGCATTATTATGGGGAGGATCCGGGCATATTCCGAGTCTATACAGCGAATGATCCGCGCGGATTCAATTCCGTCCATTCCCGGCATCATATGATCCATGAACACAAGGTCATATTTTTTTTCTGCGCCGCCGTCGCAGATGGAACGAATTCTTTCTATAGCCTCGCGCCCGCTCAATGCGCAGTCTATAGAGAGTCCGTAGGGGATCATCAACCCTTTCGCGACATCGAGATTTGTCGGTACGTCGTCCACAATCAATACCCTCCCGTAAGGCATGTGAGAACGGACGAGATTTTTACTTCTGCCGATATGATTTTCCATAAAGCGGAGTTCTTTCAGGTCGCTCGCCGCCTGTACCCCCAAGGGGGAATCCAGGGCTATTCCTTGAAGTATCCCGACACGAAAAATGCTGCCCACGCCGTATTCGCTCTCAGCGGTGATCGTCCCACCCATCATATCGACAAGATGTTTTGTGATGGCAAGGCCAAGCCCGGTTCCTTCGATGTTCCTGCTGGCGCGTGAATCCAACTGACTGTATTCGGTAAAGAGCTTTCCCATGTCTTCCCGTTTGATTCCCACTCCGGTGTCGCTGATGGCGAAGGAGAGGACAGCGTCGTCGCCCTCTCGGCGCCAGTCGATCCGGAGCGTTACATATCCTTCCTCGGTGTATTTGAAGGCGTTGGAGAGGAGGTTATTTAATATCTGCTTCAAGCGCAGCTCGTCACCGCGCAGCCTTGCCGGTATCGTTTCGTCGATAAGGAGTTCGAATGAAACGTTTTTCGATGCGATGCGGACTATGTTCAACTGTACCGCGGCGCCCACGAGAGACGCCACGTCATAATCCGCCGGAACTATTTCAAGGCCGCCTGCCTCTATCTTGGATATGTCCAAGATATCGTTGATAATACTCAGCAGGCTGGCTGCTGAACCGTATATCTTTTTCACATATTCCGAGGCTTCCGCAGAGAGAGTCTTCTGGAGCTGTATCTCCGAAAGGCCGAGTATGGTGTTGAGAGGGGTGCGTATCTCGTGGCTCATCGTCGCGAGGAACGCGCTCTTGGCTTCTGACGCGGCCTCCGCTGTCGTTTTCGCCCTCACAAGGTCAGCCCTCTGCTGTTCCAGCCGTTCTATCATAGTATTAAAGGCGTCTGCGAAATCCCCCATGAAATCGACGCGTTGTGTGTAATCGCCGTTCGCTACCTGACGCGTCTGCCAGGCAATATGCTTCAAAAAAGCATAGAGCGCTTTTAGAGGAGCGGCCATCTCGTTGTTTGACGGCGGCTGCTTGAAATTCAAGTTGCCACTGGCCATCGCTGAGGCGAGCGCCCGGGTCTCCGCCACGCACTCGGCGAAATATTGAAGCCCCCGCCCCAGTTCCCTGAAATCATCCGGCAGGCGCTCCAAATCTAGCTCCGATCGGGAGGGGTCGGTCAGGACATCGCGCAAATAGTTGAATAAAACCTCAGCGACGGGGTTCATATAATCTCAGCTCGCGCTTATACCGGCTTATCAGCCTATTGGAAAAGTCTGTTTTGGATCCTTTTTCCATAAATAACCTGCTGAATTTACAAATACGACTTTCTACCAGAATGAGTTTATCAACGAACCGTTATCTCGAAGTCATTCTCCGACAGTCCCCTCAAAACGGCAGACCCTGTCTCCGTTTGCCCAGCAGTCCACTTCGCGGACGGTGTATTTTTTACCCGAATAGGCGTAGAGGATACCGGAGATGAAACCCTCGTCGTAGTTGCAAACCGTCTCGTTCGTTATCGGCAGACCGCTGCAATCCAGATCCTGCCCGACCGTGAGCGTTATGTCGCCGTTTTGGTAGTCGAACGCCTCCATTCGAAGTATGCCTATTTTCAATTCTTTCAACTTTTTTTGAAGATCGGAGACGAATAGGCTGAATTCAACCCGCAGGTCGAGCATGTTGTTTGCGAAAGCCGTTCCGGCGAGGAAACCGGCTCTGCGGAAATATTCGTTGGCCTCCTCCGGGCCAAGTCCTTCCGAAAGTACGTCTAGCATCGTATACTGCATGAGCCGGTATATCAGTACCGGCATATCCTCGCCCAAGTTCCCCCGCCCTTCCGTTATATCTCCGAGATTCTCCCATGAAAATTTGTTATGGCTGTTTTTTTTACCAAAAACGTTCTCCATCACGAAAACTCCTTTGTAAGGTTAGAGCATTTTAACATTGAAAATGTTGAAATGCTCTGGCGGCGGGTACCGCCGCCCGCCCCGCAGGCGTGGGCGAAACTTGTTTCGCCGTAAAGCGCCGGAGGGAGCGTCTCAAAGTTAAATTGCCTTAGTTGCGCTGCCCTGAATCTTTTGCGCTGACGAATTCAAGATGACATGACTCAAACGCGTCCACAATAAGGGGATCGAACTGCGTTCCACGCCCGTCCGTAATTATGCGAAACGCCTCCGTGTAGCTCATTCCCTTACGATACACACGGTTGTCCACAAGCGCGTCGTAAACATCGGCCACGGCCATGATTCTGCCGCAGAGCGGGATGTCTTCTCCGGAAAGCCCTTTCGGATAGCCCCTCCCGTTGTACTTTTCGTGGTGGGAAGCCGCGATCATCACGGCATATTTCAGGTATGTCTGGCTCGGCGTCCGCTCATACATTTTCTCCAGAAGTTCCGCGCCGATTGCCGCGTGTCTTTTCATTGCCGCAAACTCCTCATCGTTCAGAGACCCCGGTTTCAGAAGTATTCTGTCGCTGACGGCGATTTTCCCAATGTCATGCAGGGGAGCGGCGCGTGCCATCATCTCCAGCGCGAGGCCCGAGAGTTCGTCGGCGTACGAGCCTCTTGCCAGAAGCTCCCGGCCAAGCGTCTTTACATACTTGCCCGTGCGAGCTACGTGGCCTCCGGTGTTTTCGTCCCTGCACTCTATCAATTCCGAGATCGACAACGCCAAACTGTCGGTCATGGTCTGTACAGAGTTCTCCAGCTGCGCTTGATAGCCCGCTATATCCAGGTGAAGGCCGAGCCTGTGAAGCAAAATGTCCTTTTCAACCGGTTTTCTGATAAAATCCCTTGCGCCGAATTTGAGCCCTGCCGCTTCCGTCGCGTTGTCCTGATTGCCAGTCAGGAATATGACAGGTATGTGGCTCATGGTTGGGTTATCCTTCAATATCCGGATGGTTTCAAAACCGTCCATATCCGGCATTTCCACATCGAGCAGGATGATATCCGGGCATTCCCGCGCGCAGGTCGAAATTGCCTCCGCTCCGGATCTGACCAGGAAATAACCGTAACTGCCCGCGAGGAATGCCGCGATCTGCTTCAGGCTTGTCACGTTATCGTCAACCACAAGGATTTCTTTCATTGTCTCATCTGCGCTCTTCCGCGTTTTACAGATTCGTCACCAACATCGCGATATGCTCGGAGACACTCGTGAACGCGCTTACTACGCTGGGGTCAAACTCCGTCCCGCTGCCTCGGACTATGACGCTTTGGGCGTCGCCGGGGCTCAATGCTGGTCTGTAGATTCTCTCTGTCAGGCAGGCGTCATATACGTTTGCCACAGCCAACAACCTGCAACAAAAGGGGATCTCGGTATTTTTGAGCCTGCGAGGGTATCCCTTACCGTCGTACCTTTCGTGGTGCCCTCCCGCCATCGTGGAAGCGTATCTTAGATAATGGTGTTCAGGGGTTCGTTGGTAAATGTTATTCAGGACACGGGCGCCTATCGTAGTGTGTTTTTTGACTTCGGCGTATTCCTCGTCGGTCAGGGCGTCCGGTTTGAGCAGGATTACGTCGCTCACTCCGATCTTGCCTATGTCATGAAACGGAGCGCCGCGAACCATAAGTTCAAGATTTTCCTCCGAGAGTTCGGGACCGAACAGCCCCATATCCAACAGCCTATGGCCGATTATCTCGACGCTTTTGCTTGTGCGCAGCACATGCATACCGGTATGGTCATCCTTGGATTCCACCAGGTCGGCGAAGGAGACGGCGATGCTGTTCTCCATATCCTTCAACGCTCTTTCGAGATTGACGCGGTAGTCGCGCAGTTCAGTGTGAATCCCGATCCTATGCAGGAGTATGTCCCTGTCGACCGGTTTTCTGATGAAATCCACCGCGCCGGATTTCAGAGCCATAATTTCGGTAGCGGCGTCTATTCTGGCAGTTAGAAAAATTACAGGAACGTCTGACAGAGCCGGGTTTGATTTCAATCCGGCGAGAGTTTCAAAGCCGTTCATTCCGGGCATCTCCACGTCGAGCAGTACGAGATCCGGGATGTATCGTTTACAAAACTCGACAGCTTCCGCCCCGGATTTATAGAGCGAAAATTCGTGGTTCCCAGATAGCAGGGCGCCTATCTGTTTCAAGTTCGTTATATTGTCGTCAACGACCAAAATGTGTCTTTTCATGCTGAAGCCTTCTTTTACGGCACAACGTACAATGTGGTTGTCGGAGCCGCTTCCCGCCTAAAAAACAAACTGATGATTTTCCACCTCCGGCTTACTCTTTCAGCCGTGAATAGCGCACAAACAGGCATCCCTCCCTCCCCAGGCCCGTTATAGAGCAGATTAACTTTGAAAAAGTGTATCTGCTCTGCAAGGATTTGCTTGCAAATCCTTGCCGCGAAATGCTTGCAGGCGGGCTTTGCCCGCCGTTAAGCAAGCATTTCATGCGTAAATTGCTCTAGAACACCGGCTTGCCCCGAACGTGTGGCTTTTTCCCTCCGTCAACAGGAAAAGGCCGCCAGCAGGTCATACACCTTCTACTCATCCGCGCTTCCCTGCCGGCGCTGTAAGCGAGAAAGAGGAGTTGTCCGGCGTTTTTCAGAAGGGAGGAGCTGGAAGGCAGATCGATTTCATGCTGAACGGCCTGGATTTCATCCTCAACCGCAAGCGAACCGGAATCGGGATGCTCGGCCAGGGAGTATCGCTCGATCTTTTCCTCCACTTTGACGATGATGGCGGAACCGTGTTCACCTAAGCTGATGTTCACGGCAGACTCCCGTATGTCGCGCCTGTTTTGTCCGAAAAGGCCGGAGCGGGAACAAGCAGCAGGGATGGAAAAACGGTAAGGCCCGCAGCCGAAAGGCAACGGAACCGGGCGGACGGAATTTTGGGAGGGAAGGAAGCGCTAAAACCGCGCCGGGCCTAGAGGCGGGCGCGTGAGAGGAGCGGTGAAGTAAGTAAGTAAGTAAGTAAGTAAGTAAGTAAGTAAGTAAGTAAGTAAGTAAGTAAGTAAGTGCAAGAATCAGGCCGATACCGTCAATTCCGGTCTGGGTGTTCCCTGAAAAAAGGAGTGATTTTTGCACCACGGGTATCCTATTAGAATTACATATATTTTAGTATTTTAAGGTAAGATTGTGAATAAATCAAGGGCCAGGGAGACTTTTTTTCGGTAGATGTAATGTTTCAATAGGTTGTTCACGCTTCTCCAATTCCGGATCAAAATTATGCATAATTTTGATCCGGAATTGGCATCACCGGTTCCGGATAAGCAGGGCTACGGACTCCACATGCGGAGTATGCGGAAAAAGATCCGCCAGAACCAAACCCGCAAGCTTGTAGTCCCGGTTATTCCCGGATGCCAGCAAGGAGACGTCGCGGGCCAGGGTGGCCGCATCACAGGAAATATAAATAATTTTCCGCGCAAAGGCTTTTTTTATCCCGGCGAGCACAGCGCCGGAAAGACCGGCTCGCGGAGGATCAACCACAATAATATCCGGCGCTTCGGTTTTGCTCCGCATTAAAGTTCCGGCGTCCCCGGCTTCAAAAAGGCAATGCCGGAACCCCATGCGGGCGGCATTGCCCGCAGCCGATTCAACCGCCTCCCTGTCCAGATCCACCCCCCAGACGCTTTGGCATTTGTCCCCCAGATACAGCGCAAGCGCCCCGGAACCGGAATAAATATCCCACAAAATTTCGCCGCCCGTGAGGCCGGCGAACAAGGCCGCCTGCGCGTACAAGGCTCCGGCGGCCTTTGTATTGGTCTGAGCGAAGCCGCTTATGGGAAACTCCAGCAGCAAAGACCCGAATTTTTCCCAAAGCGTAGGGCAGCCAAAACTTTTAATCTTCTTTTCGCCCCTGGCCACACTATATTTGGAGATACGCCGGGAAACCGCCAATGAACTCACGCCCGCCCCGGATAACACGTTCCAAAGGGCTCCAAGACTCGCCGCGCCCGGCAGGGCATCTCCACAGACAAGCTCCGCCGAGCGCTGTACTCCGGGCCGGCGATATTCCGGCTCGCGCAGCACAAGGTAGCGCAAAGCGCCCCGGCCGTTTTCCCAGGCCGTAAACCCTCCGCCCACAGCCCAGGCGCGCACGGCTTGCAGCACTGCGGCCGTTTGAGGGCTTTGCAGCGGGCAACGCTCCACCCCCAGCACCCCGTACCCTCCTCTGGGCCTGAAACCCAGAGCCAGACCGCCCTGAATCCCTCTGCCGAAAGCATATTCCATTTTATTACGGTAAGCGGTCAGCGCGGGCGCCGGCAAAATTTCAGGTTTGTCCGCCTGAATACCGCCGATGCGGGCTAAAACCTGCTGCACCCGCTGCCGCTTGAAGGCGAGCTGCGCCGGGTAACTCAGGTTTTGCAGGGCGCAGCCCCCGCAAACGCCGAAATAGGGACAAAACGGCTCGGTATAATAAGGTGATGGATTTATAACGCGCACTTTACGGGCAAAATAAATATTTTTTTTTCTGGAATCGATTCTGGCCAAAAGCGTTTCACCGGGAAGGCCCTGATCGACAAAAACCACCAGGCCGCGCCGCCCTTCTCCATTTCCTTCCGTTTCTCCGGCGCCGGAGGGAAAGAAGCGGGCCACAGCGCTGCCGTCCACATTAAGATCGCTTACGGTAAGCTCAATTTCGTCCGAAAGCTCAAGCATAGACATCTCCTACTGTTGACGCGTTATAAGCCATTTCGCAATTCATGTGAAATGGCTTGTAATGCGGCCTTGACTTGCGCTTCGAAATCGCGGAAAGATGAAACATGCTTCATGAACTGGCGGCAAACATAAAAGGAATCTCACCCCAGGGTTATGTCGGGGTCTGCCTCATTCTGGTTTATTTCGCGCTTCTGGTCTATATTGCCGTGCGGCGCATCATGCGCGGAAAATAATGAAAGGCGAAAGTTTATTTTGTTCTTGACTTTCCATGGAAAGGGTTCTAAATAACTCTTTCTCTTTCTGGAGGGTTATGCTTATGTATGCAATTATTCAAACCGGCGCGCAACAAACGCGCGTGGAAGAAGGCGGCAAGATTCAGGTGGATCTGCTGCCGAATCCTGTTGGCGCTGAAATTGAACTGAATAAAATTCTGCTTTTGGGCGGAGAAACTCTTTCCATTGGCAAGCCTTATGTGGAAGGCGCATCCGTCAAGGCTGAAGTACTTGAACACACGCGCGGGAAAAAAATAGTGGTGTTCAAACACTGGCGGCGTAATGACTCGCGCCGCACCAACGGACACCGTCAACAATATACCATCCTTAAAATCAAATCCATCACAGCTTAGGCTGATATTCAGGAGCGGATCATGGCGCATAAAAAAGCGGGCGGCAGTTCCCGCAACGGCCGCGACAGCCAGGGGCAGAGAAGAGGCGTCAAACGCTTCGGCGGCCAGCCTGTGCTGGCCGGAAATATTATTGTACGTCAGGTGGGCACCAAAATTCACCCCGGCAAAAATGTAGGGCTGGGGCGTGATTTCACTATTTTTGCAACCTGTGACGGCAACGTGAAATTTGAAAAATATACCCGTAAAAAGAGAGTTCTTACGCGGGTACACGTTGAGCCGGCGCAAGCGGCCTGATACGGCGAAGGTGTTATTTACAGGCGGAGGCTTCAGGCTTTCGCCTTTTTTGTTTTAGAGCGTTTTAGCATTCAAATAAAGCCGGTTGTGGATTGAAACAACCAACCAAACAACCAAACCAGCCGACATGCGTTTTATTGACGAAGCAGTGATTAACTTGCAGGCCGGGAAAGGCGGCGCCGGGTGCGTGGCCTTCCGCCGGGAAAAATTTATTCCTTTCGGCGGGCCCAACGGAGGCAATGGCGGAGACGGCGGCAGTATTATCTTGCGCGCTTCCTCCAAACTGCTCTCCCTGTATGATTTCAGGTTAAAGCGCAATTACGAGGCTGAAAACGGCAGGCCGGGGCAAGGCTCGCAGTGCCACGGACGCAGCGGAAATGACCTGGTTCTGGATTTACCCGTGGGAACTCAGGTTTTCAAAATCGCTGACGCAGGTGAAACCCTGCTCACCGATTTGCCGGAAAACGGAAAAGAAGTCCCGGTTGCGCGCGGCGGCAGAGGCGGCAAAGGCAACGAATTTTTTAAAAGCGCCACCCGGCAGGCGCCGCGCTTTGCCCAGCCCGGCGAAGAGGGCGAAAACCTGCGGGTGCGCCTGGAACTTAAAATCCTGGCGGACTGCGGTCTGGTGGGCCTGCCCAATGCCGGAAAATCCACGTTTGTTTCGGCGGTTTCAGCCGCCAAACCCAAAATAGCCCCCTACCCGTTTACCACGCTTACGCCCAACCTCGGGGTTATGCTGCACGCCGGCGATTACGACAGACGCATGGTCATAGCCGATATTCCGGGCCTCATCCAGGGAGCGCACCTGGGCGTCGGGCTGGGGCACCGGTTTTTGAAACATCTGGAACGCACCCGCTTTCTGGTGCATATTTTAAGCGCCGGAGATCTGGATGCGGAAAGCCCCGACCCCTGGGAAGGTTTTGCCTTGATTAATGAAGAGCTTCGCAGCTTTGACGAAAGCCTGGCCGCGCGGGAACAAATTGAGGTGGTAAATAAAACCGATTTGCTCACCCCGGCCCAGACCGCCGCGCTGCGCCAAAAAGCCGACGCGGCCGGACGCAAGATATATTTCGTATCCGCCTTGTACAAACAGGGTCTGGAAGAACTGACCGAAAAAATGTGGGCTTTGCAGGCAAAACTCGACTTGAACACGCCGCTGGACAAAATAGTTGAGCGGATTTAGCATGAATATTGCATGAATACCTTGAGGAAGGTAAGAATTTTTTAAAGTTTTATTGCTGAAACCTTAAAAAACACATAAGAATAAACAAACAATTTCAGCGTATTCTTCGCTTTATTCCGGTCGCAAAGAGAGTAAAAGCTTAAACTGTCCCGGCGGTCAGATGCTAATATCTTTATATGACAATTTTATTTTCCTTCAGCCGCAAGGCCTGCCCCTGCCTTTTGCCGCGGCCTTCAGAGAAATTACCACGTCTTTTCTTCAGCCTCATCCGCAAACCTCTTCCGAAACCATTATGCTGTGGGTCACTTTTGCCGCCACGCTTATTCTGGTCTTCGGCATAATTACGCTCGTCAGAAATATGTTCCTGCGCAAGCAGGTTTTTATACCGGCAGGCTGGATCACCTCGTCCCGCATGGTGCGCAATATCCTGAACAACGCCATTATCCAGCGCAGCACCTTTGAAGTTCAATTTACCGACAAGACGCAAGGCAACCACCCCATCGTGCGCTGCACTCCGGACAACATCGACCGCGAACGCATCGCCCTGCAGGTATACGGCATAAGCGCCATAGCCCACGGCTGGATTGACCGTGAAATTGCCTGTTATTTCAGAATCAACATCAAGGATCAGTCTGTATACTACACCTTTAACTCCGTTATTACCGTGGTGGAAAACAAACCGCGCGGCATGACCGTTCTTTGGATAAACTCCCCGGAACGTTTGCAAAATCGCCAAAAACGATCTTTTTTACGCCTCAGCCCTCCTACGGAACTGATTTTGGGATCAGCCATCTGGCATGGGCTGAACCTGCCGCCGGACAGCAAACTGGGCGACGTGAGCGGCTGGGTCAAGCCGAATTTGGCCGTTCTGCCCAACCGGGCGCCGCAATTCTACATCAAGGATCTTTCCGCCGGCGGAATGCGTTTGCGCATGCCGAATCCCGTCCAGCCCGATCAGGACGAGCACTATGATAATTTCTCCGTTTCGGAAAATATTATTGTCCTCCTGGATTTGCATGACCCGGACAGCGACAAAAAAATCCGCTTCTGGCTGAAGTGCCGCATTCAGAACGTACTTACCGACTATAACAAGCAAAATATCGAATTAGGAACGCAAATCACAGCCTGGGCCGTGCCGAAGGAAGGGGGGGCCCTGGAGTGGTTACGCCTTTCGCGCGAAAATGAAGTCGCTCCGCTGGGCAACTGGATAGTGCACAGGCACATGGAGCAATTCAGGACGAATCCGGAATAATCTTAAACTTGAGAGGAAGACTTTGGCCAGTGACTCGGACAGAGGTAATTTGTGGAGTAAAATAACCAAATTTTTCAGCGGGAAAAATGCTGACCATGTTGAACAGGCCATCATAGAAGCCAGCCAGGATGGCGAACTGGAAGCCGATGAAGGTTCCATGCTTTTAAGTATTTTACGCATGGACGATTTGCAGGTGCAGGAAATTATGACCCCGCGCACCGACATCACCGCGGTGGAAGAAACCTGCACTGTGGCTGAAGCCATTGAAGCCATCGTGGAATCCGGCCATTCCCGCATACCCATCTACAGGGAAAACCGCGACAATATAGTGGGCGTACTCTATGCCAAAGATCTGCTGGAAGAAGCCATCGCTCCGGATAATCACCAGAAACCGGTTTCCGGAATCATGCGCCCGGCCTTTTTTGTGCCGGAAACCAAAAATGTGCTGGAACTGCTCAACGAATTCAAATCCAAAAAAAATCACATGGCGGTCATTCTGGACGAATATGGCGGAACTTCCGGGCTGGTTACCATTGAAGACGTGCTGGAAGAAATTGTGGGCGATATAGAGGATGAACACGATGCCCCCAAAGAGGCCGACATCGTTGCGCTGGAAGGCGGACAGGCCTTCCTTTCCGGGCGGGCCTACCTTGAGGATATAAACGCGGAACTGGGCACCAGCCTCGCCTCTGAAGAAGTTGAAACCATAGGCGGACTTTTATCGCACATCGCCGGATGCCTGCCCGGGCCGGGAGATGAATTCGTACTGGGCGAACTCCATTTTAAAGTAAAAGAAGCCGACAACAAACATGTACATAAAGTGCTGGTCAGCAACCTCCCCCCGCGGAAAAGCGAAAACCATGCGGACGCCGGAAGTGAATAAATAACCATGCCTATGTTCGCGCGAGCCGGCTTCCGCGAAACGGCGCTGATCTTTTTTGCGGGAGCGGGCTTCTTTCTGGCTTTTCCCAACCCCTTTATCCAGCTTCCTCCTGCCGCGCTGTTTATGCCTGCCTCCATACTCCTGCTGAGCCTGGAGGCAAGCTCCAACACCCGCGCCCTTTTCCGCTCCTTTTTGTGCATGTTCCTCGGCAGTTCCGCCTCCTTGTACTGGATTGCCATTCCCATGCACAACTTTGCCGGGATACCCTGGGTTGTGGGAGCATCCTGCGTAATGCTCCTGGGCGCCTATTACGGTCTTTACGGCCTGCTGTTCTCGTTGTCGCTGCGCTTTTTCACCCGCAGGCTCGCCCTGTACCCCGCCCTTTTAGCCGGCGCCGCGACTTGGGGCGCTCTGGAACTGTTCAGGGGGCATTTTCTGACCGGCTTTCCCTGGCTCAGCCTCTCCGCGGCCTTTGCCGGGTGGCCGGTGCTGGCTCAGGGGGCCGCGCTTTTCGGCATGTACGGATTATCCGCGCTTTACGCCTTCATCGCCCTTTTGGCGGCGCTGTTTTTTCTTTCTCCCCAAGCCGCCCAGCAAAACGCTTCCGGAACCGATCCGGCGATTTTTGCAGGAGCTATCGCCGCCCATTCCCTTCTGTCCGCAGCCGAAAAAACGCGCCGGCTGCTGCTGCCCGCCCTGGCCCTGCTGGCCTGTCTGGCGGGTTACGGAGCATATCGCCTGAACGTCCCGTGGGAGCAACAGGGAAGAATCTTCCTGGCCGCTCTGGCGCAGGGCAACATCAACCAGGAACAAAAATGGACGCCGGAAAACCGCTCCTATATCCTCAGGCGCTACCTGGCTTTATCCCGCCTGGCCCTGGATATGGTCAAGGACAAATATGCGCGGGAAGCGGATTTGCTCCTCTGGCCCGAAACGGCCATGCCCTTCGTCTATGAATTCAACCCTCAGCCGGCGGCATCCATCCGGGATTTTGTGTCCGCCAATGCCGTTCCCCTGCTCTTCGGAGTGATCGGAACGGATGCGGATATGCGCGGAACAGGCGCTGCGCCCGTCCACCGCTCTTCCTATAACCGTATTCTTCTGCTGGATCAGCATGCCGGGCGCGCCGGGCATTACGATAAAGAGCACCTGGTTCCCTTCGGCGAATACGTGCCGCCGGGCCTGCATGTGCCCTTTGCCTCGGATTTCCTGCAGGGAACAGGTTTCAGCCCGGGCGTCAACGCTACCGCGCTGATGCTGCCTCCCCGAAAACCCGCCGCTTATTCCCGGGACAGCCGGGACGTCTATGCCGGAGAAGCGGCGGACGGCCTTGCGCTTGGCCCGCTGATCTGTTATGAAGTTATTTTTCCGGAACTGGCGCAAAAAAGAGTGGAACAAAACGCCGCTATTCTGGTAAGCGTCAGCAATGACGCCTGGTTTGAATTAAGCTCAGCCCCCCTGCAGCATCTGCAGCAGGCGGCCATGCGCTGCATCGAACAGGGCCGCTATATGTTGCGCGGCACCAACACAGGCATCAGCGCGTCCATTGATCCGGCCGGACGTATTGTAAACCCGGGCCCCCTGTTTGAACCCTGGGTTCAGGCGGAAGCCGTCCGCGCCCTGGAAGGAAAAACCTTGTATCACAGGGGATACGCCTGGATTAACGGCGCGCTCTGGTTCATGCCCTGCGTGCTGTTCCTGAAGGCTTTACGGCGCAAAACCCCGTGACATTACAGATTTCCGCATGGAAATCTGAACATCAGCCGTCCGGCTGATGTCGCCGCTTCGCGGCGAGAGTCAACCGAAAACCACGTTTTTCGGTTGACGATCCTCCGCAGGGAAAAGTTTACTTTTCAATGCGGATATTAGAGCATTTTAACATTGAAAATGTTGAAATGCTCTGGCGGCGGGTACCGCCGCCCCGCAGGCGTAGGCGAAACTTGTTTCAGCCGTTGCTGCGCAGCAGCTTACGGATGAAGACAGCAGAGATGTTTCGCCGTCAAGCGCCGGAGGGAGCGTCTCAAAGTTAAATTGCCTTAGTAAGGCCGGGATTTGAAAACGAAAACTTGCGGGCATTTTGCCGTAAACAACGAGGAATGGAAATCTATGCGACAGCTAAGCGATTTACGCGCTAAAAACGCCGCGCTTTTTGAAAAATTCTCCCTGTTCCGGAGGCAGCTTTGACCAGCCTGAACTGGAACACCGCCTGGATGAAATAGCAAAGGAAATGTCCGCCCCGGGAGCCTGGGACGATATGGACAAACTGACCCCGGTTCTGAAGGAAAAAGGCCGTCTGGAGGCGGAACTGGCGCGTTGCGCCGCCCTGCTCACGGCCAGAAGCAATGTGGAAGACTGGCTGCTTCTGGCTGAAGAGGAAAACAGCGCGGGAGAGCATGCCAATGAAGCCTTGCTGGCCTTGGAGGAAGCTACCGGCGGCTTGGAAGCCTTGCTGGAGCGGTACGAGTTGGACTTGCTGCTTGGCGGTGAAGATGACGGAGCCGACGCCATCCTGGAAATTCACCCCGGCGCGGGCGGTACCGAGGCGCAGGACTGGGCGGCCATGCTTTTGCGCATGTACATGCGCTGGGCGGACTTATCCGGTTTCACCAGCGCCTATCTGGATTACCAGGACGGGGACGAAGCCGGGCTGAAGAGCGTCACCCTGCGCGTAAGCGGCAGGAACGCCTACGGGTTTTTAAAAACGGAAAAAGGCATCCACCGCCTTATACGGATTTCGCCCTTTGACGCCGCCAAAAGCAGGCATACTTCCTTTGCCTCGGTTGACGTTATGCCGGATATAGGCGAAACGGTCAAAATAGAAATCAATGAAAACGATTTGCGGATAGATGTTTTCAGGGCCGGCGGCTCCGGAGGCCAGCACGTGAACAAAACCAACTCGGCCGTGCGCATCACCCACCTGCCCACAGGCATAGTTGTACAGTGCCAGAACGAAAAATCCCAGCACCACAACCGCGCTACGGCCATGAGTGTGCTCAAGGCGAGGCTCTACGCCCTGGAAATGAAAAAGCTGGAGGCGGTCAAACAGGCCGGATACAGTGAAAAAGACGCCATTGCCTTTGGCAGCCAGATTCGTACTTATACCATGCAGCCTTACCGGCTGGTGAAGGATCACCGCACCAACACGGAATGCACGGATGTTGAGGCGGTCTTGAACGGCAAACTGGACACTCTGATCAGGGATAATCTTATCTATGAATACCAAAGCAGGCAGTCCCCCAAATGACCCTCGGCCCAAGGGCAAAATTTCGCGCGCGCGAGGGGCGGAAAATGCGGAAGGGCAAATCCGTGAACTTGCGGAAGAGCTGGTCGGCATCGCCGATATTTTAGTCCGGGAATTTGCGGCCCTGCCGCAAGGCAACCGGGAAAACGCCGCCACGGTGCTCATTGCCCGCCTGGTACCGGGACTGGATCAGCGGGTATGGAAGCAACTGGCCAAAAAACACGCTCTGGATGCCTGGCTGAGTATCCCCGTCGGGCAGGCCGAGGGTGAATCCGCGGCGAGCATAGCCTCCGCGCTGGGGGATATTCTCAGCGCCAAAAACCGGGAGGCCATGGATGAATTTACCAGCCGGCGCTGCATGGTGCGGGCTGACGAAAAACAATTCCTTTTCAGTTACCGGGAGTGACAAGACATGTCTGATAATACGACCTTGAGCATAGCCGTGCTCAGCGGAAAAGGCGGGGTGGGCAAAAGCAACCTGGCCCTGAACATCTCGTTTGCCCTTAACCTGAAAGGAGCCAGGGTGCTGCTGATAGACTGCGATTTCGGCCTTGCCAACCTGGACGTGCTTCTGGGCATAACCCCGCCGAAGACCATTCAGAACATTCTGGACAGCAACCTTAAACCCGCGGATGTTCTGGTGCCCGTAAACACAAGTGCCGGACGCAGTTTCGACCTCCTGCCCGCTTCTTCCGGCGTGGCCGGAAGTTTTGACGAACAGCGCAAGGCGCCTGCCCTGCTCACCAAAAAAATCAGCGCTCTCGCCCGCCGATACGACTATGTGATCCTGGACGTGGGCGCCGGAATTTCGCCGACAGTGCTGAATTTCGCCTCCATGGCCCTGATGCGCGTGCTGGTTATTACCCCTGAACCGACTTCGCTGACGGACAGTTACGCCCTGGTCAAAGTTCTCTCCGCCGGCCGGGGCATCCGCGACTATCTCGTCCTGGTGAACCAGATTGAAAACGCCAAACAGGAAACCCAGGCCTTTAAACGCCTTTCCGCCGCCTGTACCCATTTTTTGAATATTTCTCCGGTCTTCCTGGGGGGCATACCCGACGACAACAACATGCAGGAAGCCGTGCGCAGGCAGACGCCCCTGCTCAGGGAATTTCCCGAGTCCAAAAGCGTCAAACATATTTTCGCTGTGGCGGAAAAATTGAACAAACTGCGCGCAAGCATGCTTGCGCGCATTGCCGCCCTTGATCCTCTGACTCCAGTTCCAAAGTAAACCCGACGGCAAACGTCGTTGCCGCCTTCATGCGCAGCTCCCTTCGCCGCAACGGCTGAAGCGCGGTATCCGTTAAGCGGCTTGCCGCTTTACGGATAGCGACCAAAGGCTTTAGCCAGTTGAGCGAGCGAAGCGAGTGAAACAATGGGCCACCCGCTATGCGGGTGGGGACATAAAGTTATACAAAGAACCACCTTTTCAATATTATTGGGATGTTCAAGCCCCAGAAAACTTTTGAAAAGGTGGTTCATATGTCAACTAAGGCTCAAAGTTTAGCGCATA